>CAYONY010000112.1:0-10578 GCA_964405415.1 uncultured Fimbriimonadaceae bacterium
GCCCGTGCTGACCCAGGTGCAACCAAGTACCTGGAGCCTGGTTCAACAAGTTGGGTTTCCCGGACCCACGATCGACATCGCAGGCACAGCCAAGCTTGATCCGATTCTGATTCAGAGCAATCTCCGGAAGGCGGCATGGAGCGTTCGGTCTTCGAGCAATCGAGAAGGAGCCTATCACATTGAGGCCATCTCCGCGAAGAACCGGCCCGTCGTGATGGATTTGGTTCGGAATCCTCTTGGGCGGTACTCCATATTCTTTCGCATGAGTCCTAAGGAAGGAACGCCCGCGATGCGAGTGGATCAGCTCGCACCCCTTTACCCCAGGGTTCCAGGTGGCCCTAAGTGAGTTCGTTCCGAAGTCCGAACTCGCAACTTTGCTCAGCCGGTGAGAATCCGATCGGGGATTCGGATCACCTTCACTTGACTCGTCGGTCCGCCTTCCGGTGCGTTCGTGGGGGGGTGCGTGAGATAGAGTTCGAACTGAACCGTTCGGCGGGAGGTCCACTCCAATTGGCTCGGGTACCACTTGGGCTTCTCTCGAGTTTGTTCAAATAGGGTTTGGGTGTAGACCGATTTCCCGGCCGCCAAGTCCACCAGCCAAAAACGAAGAGACTTCGGGGTCTGGTCGTAGCCGGCGACGAAGCGGCCATCGGAGCTAAAGACCGGATCGGGCGATTCGCCGCCGGACCCTCGGGCGATGAGCGTGTCGCGGCGCGAAACCACATCCCACGTCGTGCCGCAGCCGCAATCGCTGCCTGAAGTGCTCAGGATGGCGCTTGGCATCTGGAACGAGATGTCTTGGCCCTGGTGCGTGAGGCGCAATTCGGAAATGCAAAGGTCGCGCTCGACGCCGGGGGCGAGCCCGGTGAACTTCAACCTGATGTTCGACGTTCGGACGGCGGGGAAGCGGATGGTGTGCCACCCCCTCGCATCGGGGAGCTTGGCTTTGGCCAGCCGTTTGTCCGTCGCGGTATTCCAGACTTCGAGCTCAATAACCCGATCGTTGCGGAAGAAGACCTCTTCCGATTTGTTATAGCCGTTCATGAGGCGGATGCCGTCGATCCGGACGGGCTCTTCCGACGCCAACGCCAGGTAGCGGCGGTCGGCGAGCTTGGTGTCGATTCCGGCGTGGGCCAAGCTGGGCTTGCCGCTGAAAACCCATGCGGTGGCGGGGTCGCCATCGATGAGATATTGGAGCGGATAGCTGCCGTGGATGGCGCCGGCCCACGTCTCTTCGCCGGAGGAGAGGGTCCACCCGGGCCAGCGGATGGCGGTGGGCTGATGGTCGGCGAAGGCTGCGGCGGCGAGGCCGAGGAGCCCGAGCAGGACAAACGGACGAAGGTGCATCATGGCGAGGCCTCCAGCAGGATTCTACGCCAATTTCATGAAACCGGCAAGAGCCAGGAAACCAGCAAACCAGTAAGATGGTAAAATAAGTCTATGAAGGCAACGATTGAGCTTCCGGATGCGCTCTACCGGGAAATCCGGATTCGAGCCGCCCAAGAGGGCCGTAAGGTGAAAGACCTTGTGGCGGAGCTGCTGATGCACGGGATGTACGGCCAAGGCAAGGAGCCGACGCCTCTCAAGAAGCCCGTGGTTGCTATCAGCCCGATAACGGGCCTTCCCATGATTCTCGGTGACCGGTCGATCTCTAGGAGTCAAGAGTTGACGCCGGAACGAGTTGCCGAAATCTCGATCCAGCAAGATGCGGAGTGGGCACTTGAAGCTGGCCGATAGCAATGTGTGGTTGGCTCTTGCGCTTGCCGAGCACTCCCATTTTGAAATGGCGAGTCGCTGGTTCCAAACGCAGACGCCGTCAAACCAAGTGTGCTTTTGCCGGGCGACTCAGTCGACGTTTCTTCGGCTCCTTACCACGAAGTCGCTCATCGAGGGCCTGGGAAGTTCATCATTGAGCAACCGCGACGCTTGGAGTATGTACAAACAGTTCCAGAATGATCTGCGGGTTGGTTTTGCCAGCGAGTCGTCGGATGTGGAGAAAGTCTGGCGGAAGCTGTCAGCTCGTGAAACGGTATCGCCAAAGGTCTGGATGGACGCCTACCTGGCGGCGTTTGCCATCGCCGGCGGCTTTCGGCTCGTGACGTTCGACCGGGCCTTTCTCGCGTTCAAGGGGCTCGATTTGGAGTTGCTTACTTAGGTCATTGCTCTTTCGCCGCCACAAAACCCAACGCCGCCAGCATCGGAATAAAGACCAGGCCCGGCAGACCGCCGAGAATCGGATCCACCTCCCAACCCATCAGGTCCTGTACGCCGATGAACGCGGAAGGGCCAAAGACGAGGCCCAACAAGCCCCCGATGATCGCTCCGATCGCGCCACGGTTCATGGTTTCAGATTGGCGGATTCCCCTTTGCTCCGGTCAAAGGGGAACTAAGAAATGGGGACTGTTTGCGTAACTCTAACCAGGCAAAGTCGCGGAATCGACCACTTTTCCGTTCACGAGCATGGGCCACTGGATATGAGACCCCTTAAAGATCCTCACCCGCCAGAAGGGGGCTCGAGTCTTCGGGATCAACTCCGATTTTTCCACGCGAAACGAGACTTCGGTTAGAAACTCGGTGCGGGACACCATCCAGTCGACTCCGGCACCCCGCGTCACAATCCCCAATTCGCCCGACTCCTGTTTTTTCGTGGCCCGGTCAGGAGCCGTAATATTGAACCATTCCCAGCAAAACGTGTCGATGTTGGCGTGCTCGGCGACCATGCCGAAGCCTCGGTCCTTGGGCTCCAACGCTGCGGCGAAGTTTGACGTGACCAGTTGCAATCGAAAGCCGTCGCTAAGGTTCAAAGATCTGACTTGCAGTTGGCCCAATCCTCCGATCGACCCCATCGGAACGATGGTGACATCCTTGAGTCGGATCTCCTTTTCGCCCTTGCCAACCAAGGTCAAAGTGGCGTTTTCCTGGATCAGCCATTTGACCTTGCCAATAATCTTGTCGCCATCTTCTTTGGCGACGACGCCTTTGCTCATGTCGAGCTGCGAGCCGATAGGGCTCTGTGAGGAGAGAAGCACGGCCGCCAAGATAAGCATGTCCGCTTGTTATTGTACGGTGATTATTCGAGTTTCGTTGGGTGCTTGGTTCAAGGAAACCCAGGAGTCGAGAAGGTGGGAATCCGCGGCGTGCCCAGGCAACTGACGATTTTGCGGCGAAGGGTCAGATCCGTGTCGATCCGAAGAAACGTCGAAACGCCGCCCGACAGTCCTATGTCGACCGCTGCCCCATCGGCCCACTGGACCCAGCGGTTCGTCTCGATCGCTTTTCGAAAGTCTTCGTTACCCATCCCCACCGGCCAGACCGTGATCAAAACCCGGTCCGAGAGGTGGTCCATGCACCGCACAGCTCGCATCGCCAGATCCATCGCCGTCCGGTCGGCGCGATCGGCATTGAAGCCAAGCGTCATACCCGGAAAGCGCTCGGTGCGGATTCGCCGAAAGCCAAGGTCGGTTTCCTGAGCGATCGGGACCGGCTTCTCCTCGATGAAATGGTCCCAGACGGCGGCTTTCCAACGAACTTTGCTTTCCGGATCCAAGACGATCGCCAGCGTATGGCCCGCAAAGCCGTATCCGGCCAAGCGGCTCAGCGCGGCGCAAATCCGATCCTTCTTCTGGGCGAGTTCAAGTTCCGAATCCGGCTGTTGAACCGGAGTTGCCAACAGAGCAAAGGCGAGCAAGGACGCCACCATGAGCTATTCCATCCTACTCCACGCCCCCATTTCAAACCGCCCCATCAGCACGGCATCCTTTTGGGCCGCCTCGGCCCGGATTCGCTCATGCAGGGTCTCCACATCCATCTCCTCGGCCGTGGCGGCTCCGCATTCCAGGATTGCTCCCGAAACGCTGATCGCCAGGTCGGCCACCAATTCAATCAGTTCCTCTGCCGCCGGCCCGCCTCCGGCCTGGGCGTCGATCCCGAGCGTCGGTGCGGGCAGCCCCGCCCTCTCGAACGTCGCGTGCATCTTGAGCCCCATCTCGTGGTCGGTGCCGGTCGCGACCATCGTATCGATCATCCATCGGCAGCACGCCTCGAAGGACGCGACGCGGGGAATCGAGCGGAACCCTCGCCAATCGACCTCATGAAACACGACCGGAGCCCCCGGCCGCCCCCACCGGAGGAGGGGCCGCAGAAAAGCCGCCGGATCGGCTTGAAACATCAGGATGTAGCGTCCGGCGATCGCATCAAAGGCCTCCGAAAAGTCTAGCGATTCGGCGTCGCCCTCCACGAAGGTCACATTGTCCAGCCCCTTTTCTTGGGCTCGACGCCGCGCAGTTTCAAGCGCGGCCGGAACCCGGTCAAAGCCGACGACCGTTCCGGAAGGCCCCACCAGCTCGGCCAAGAGAAACGCTACGTCGCCCGCGCCGCTGCCGACATCGAGCACCCGCATCCCGGGGCCAATTCCCGCCGCCTGGAAATAGCGTCGGGTGATCGGAGCCATCATTTCGGCCTGCCGGGCCAATCGTTTCAGTTCGAATTCGGAATGTCCCAGCACGTAGCCGCCGGAGGAAGTGTGGAGGGTCGCCATCGGTTTCTGAATTATGGGGATGGGCTTCGTGCGTTTAACAAGCGAAAAAGCGACGGGGATATACAGTTGAAGACGTCCATGCTGAACCGAGCCAATCGTCTAGTCCCCTTACCGCAGCGTCAGCGGGCCTTTCGCAAGATGATCTTCGCCGAAGCGGCGGGCGCCCCGCCCTGCGCAAGAAATCGATCGCAAGCTTTGAGCAGGCGGCGTTGGAGGGGCGAGCCGGGCTCGGCAATCGGCCAAAGGGCGCGAAGGGCCCAGGCGGCGGCGAACTTGTTTTGGCCCGCCAGATAGGGTTCGAAGACGTGCTGCACCCGGGCATGCCAATCCGGCGGCCAGGGCATCCGGGCCACTGCTTGGGCGGAGAGGAGCGGGATCGTCCAATACTCGCCCGGACGGCCAATCGCCAGCACGGTCTCTCGATAGGGCGCTAAGAGCCCTTCGTCGAGAGTGGCGACCTGCTTCAGCACGTGGAAGGCGAACGCGCGGACCGTGGGCGCTTCACTCGCCGAAGCCTCCGCAACCACGGCGAGCCGATCCGGCTCTTGAACGCACTCCTTCGCCAAGGCCAGGGCCTCGGCGGCCGAATGGCGCGAAAGCAACGCTTCCCAAGTTTGGGCTTCAAGCTCGCGGTTCGACATCGGCGGCCATCGCCTCCAGCTTCAAGACGGTGTTCCAATTTCGCGCGGTCGAGACTTCCGGCAGCTTCAGTTTGGATGATGCGATCCCTTCCGGATAGTGGACGTAGGCTTCGGAACCGACGATCTGCACCTCTTCCCGATCGACCCCGCGCGGCCTCGCGCCGGGGGCGGGCGGACGCTTGAAAAAGTGGATCAAGAGACGGCTGGGCGCCACTTCGGCGGCTTCGGGAAATGGGTTGGCGGCGATGGCGCGGCGGAGGTCGGGCAGAGACCGTACGACGAAGTCGATTGAAAAGCCAAACGTCATGACGAACGCGGCCTCCAATATCGGTTCGATATCTTCCTTCGAGTCGTAGACGCCCGCGAAGACCACGTTGCCGCTTTGGATGTAGGTTTGGGGTGCGTCGATTTCGAGGCCCTCGCACATCCGCTTGAGATCGTCCATGCGGACTCGGTTCGCGGTCCCGACGTTGATGCCGCGAAGCAGGGCGATCCACGCGGTCACGGGGCGATGCCTTTCACGGTCACGCCGACTCTGTAGACCCCCGTTCGAGCGGTGACGAAGAGGGTCTTGCCGTCCCGGCTGAAGCAGAGGTTGGCGGGCTGCTCCGGGAATTTGATCACCGACTCAAGCTTTCCCTTCGGCGAAATGACGTTGACCCCGTCGCCGCTTGCGCTCCAGACCCGCCCTTCGGTATCGACGCGAATGCCGTCGGGATGCGGCGTGGCGGCCCAAACGTCGCCGCCCGTCACGTTCCCATTGGCGTCGACTTGGAACTTTCGAATGTGGCTCTTGGCGGTATCGGCAACGTAAAGAATCGTTTCATCGGGGCTGAGCACCAGGCCGTTCGGTCGGTCGAACGATTTGTCCAAGAGGATCAGCTTCCCCTTCACGATGGCATACACGCCGTTGAACCCGAGTTCCGCTTCTTCGGGGCGGATTCCATAGGGCGGATCCGTGAAGAAGACCACCCCATCCTTGCGCACGACCAGGTCGTTGGGGCTATTCAGGCGTTTGCCCTCATAGCGCTCGGCGAGCACGGTCGTCGTCCCGTCCTTTTCTTGACGGGTTACCCGGCGGCTGCCGTGCTCGCAGGTGACAAGTCGACCTTCCGGGTCGAGCGTGTTGCCGTTCGCGTTATGGCTGGGATCCCGATAGACGGTTTGCTTTCCCGCCAACACGGCGTAGAGCTTGCTGGCCGGAATGTCGCTGAAAACGAGCCGCCCGTCCGGCAGCTCGCAGGGACCCTCCGTGAATTGGAGGCCTTTGGCGACCGTTTCGATCGCGGGACCGGAGACAAAGACGGAAGGGACGGTGGATTGAGCGATTTCCATGGCGTAGAGCGCGGCGGCGACGAGCAAACTCATGCCCCATGCTACCGCGAAGCCAAGAAAACGGGCCCTCGGCGTCAGCCGAGAGCCCGCTCCCAAACCCCAAGCGTTGGGCTAGTTTTCGAGGCCGAACCGCCTCCACGAAACGCGGTCATAGAGACCGGTCGTGGGGAAGTAGGGCGGCGGCGAGTCGGCCAAGCGAGGATCGTAATAGTAGTTCTTCGCATAGCCGGTCGCAAGCGTGCTGCCCGACAGGGTGCCCACCGGGCCGCGGGCTTTCTGGATGATGCCACCCATCAGCTTGAGCGTTCCCGTCGGGACCTTCGTGTTGTAGTTGGCCACGCTGAAGCTGCCGTCGGTGGTGCTCGAACTGCCGGCCAGCAAGACCGCGTCGATTTCGAGGTTCTGCGGCGCTGAACTCGCGATGGTCACGTTGCGGGCCAGCATGCCCAGCGTGCCGGGACGCAGGTTCGTCGGGTGGGTCACCGCCAGACTGGGGTCCGGCGAGTTCGCATAGACGATGTTGCTCGTCACGGTGATGTTCTTGCCGTTGTTTACGTCGGTCGCGATGGTGTGGGCGGAACGCGTGATGATCTCGGTGCCGTCTCCGTTTGTCCGGTTGTTGGCGATCGTGCCCGAGAGCGACGTGATATGCCCCGTCGAGTAGAGCACGCCGTTACCGGCGCCGGCGGTGGTCGTGATTGGGCCCGTGCCCACCTGCATCGTCCGGCGGTTGTTGGCGTAATCGATCGTCACCGTGGTGATGGTGCCGCCCTGGTTGATCGAATAGATCTGGCTGTTGGTGGCACCGACAGAGAGAACGATGCTGGAATCGCCCCGGACATAGACGCCGCCACCTGCCGGTGTATAGACGCCGTTCGTTCCCGGGAATCCGGACGAACTGCCCCAGGCGGCTTCCTTTTGAAGGTCCGACGACGAGGGAAGCGGCACCGGGTCGACGTCAAGCTGGTAGCCCCGGCTGCCGTCGCGATAGATCGAGAGGAACTGGGGCTCCGTGTTCGGGTTGCTCGGCGTGTAGTTCATCGAGAGCCCGGCCGAAGTGACCATGCCCTCAAAAATCGGCTGCGAACCGTTGACCCAGTTGATCTGGAAGTTACTGCCGCCGTCGTTGTTGCTGTGGGCCGGTCCCCGGATCTTGTCGCCCGAGTAGAACCAAATGCGTCCACCGCTGATTGACGACGTTTCCCGGTCCGTGAAGTAGGCGTAGCGGCCAAACGACTGCTGCCGCACGATCAGCTCGACGCGCTCAGTTTTGCCATAGATCTCGCTATCCACGCGGACTTTGAACTTCTTCAGCGTCGCGCCGGTGTTGTCCACGGCGGGCACGATCGTCACCAGGTAAGTGCCGTCGCCTTGCGTCTGAGTGCCTCCGAAGGGATCGAAGGGGAGCGTCGTCGCGGGCGGATAGGCTTGGTCCTTCAGCCATCGCACGCCGCGTTCGGCACCCGATTCGGCCAGATTGAAGGCCAGCGTATTGTCGCGCAGACGTTTCGACTGCTTGAGTGCGGTCATCATCGTGGTGATGAGGCCCACGCCCAGAATCATCAGGAGAAATGAGCATGAGAGTGCGGCCAGCAGGGCCGAACCTCGATTTTGCCGCCCGTATTGCATTCGGGTTTTCATGGGTCTCTTCACCTCTAGTAATTCCTCATGAAGATCGCGCGGTGGATCATTTCGCACCGGGAGGTGCGATTGTTCGCGGTCTTCTCAATTTCAAGCGTCACATCCACGCTGCTCGGGTTGTCGCTGGTAAATGCCAAGTTGACGATGTTGTCGCCCACGGGACGCGGTGACTCATCCCACGAGTCTCGAATGAGATAGGCGCCCGACGCGTTGAGCGTGCCGTCTTTGTTGCCGCGATAGTAATCCACCATTCGCGTGGGGTCCAGAGCGAGCCGGTTGTAGGAGCCATCGGCCTGCAACACCGGATAGCGGACGCGGATCTGCGTTGCCGAAATCATTTCGACCTGCTTCGCTTCCTGAAGGTCGCGCGTCATCCATTGGATGCCCAGGCTCGTGTCCTGGTCGACTTCGAGCTGAGTGGAGCCGCGGATGAACGACCGGCCGACGCTCATCGTCATTTGGGCAGCGGTGGCGATCACCAAGCCGATGACGACAACCGACAGCATCGTTTCGACGAGGGTAAATCCTTTCTGTTTCATGGTTAAGCCCTTGCGATGAGCGCGACGGTGGACAGGCTGCCGTTGCCTTGTTTGTAGGCGCTGCCGGTCCAGGTTAGGGTGACGGTGACGCGCTTAATGTTCGACGAGTAGTCTTCGACCTGTACGGTCGCAACCGGATTGGGGTAGATGCTCGCGAGCCCGTCCACGTTCTTGAACGAGAAGGGAAGGGCGGTCGGCGTCGAGTCGATGATCCCGGCGTCGTGGAGTTCGTCGTAGGTCAGCCGGCCAAAGCCCACCGCGCGAAGCTGGTCGACTTTATGCTGGACGACGCTGGCCGCCTGTTGATAGTTGCCCACCATCCGGCCGGTCTTGATCGACGGCGGGACGAGGGCTGAGAACATCATCGCACAGCCGGCGACAACGAACACCGCAATGAGAACCTCGATAAGGGAGTGCCCCGCGGCAAGCACTCTTCGACGTACGCGCATGCGTGGGAACTGCCACGTCCGGATTCCGACTCGACAGGCTCAAATACCGGTTTTGGCGGCGGCGGCGTTCGAATATAGAAAGGCGATGGGCCCCGGCGAAGGTGTCGCCGGAGCCCAAGCGTGCTGAGAGGAGGTTGGGAAGCTACTTCTTGCGGCGACGGAGTAAAGCGGCGGCGCCGAGGGCCAGGACGGCGATCGTCGCCGGCTCGGGAACAACGTTGAAGCTCTGGTTCACGATGCCGAGTGCGGCCAGGTCCACCGATTCGGCGGCGGGCGCGGTGAGGATGAAGTCTTTCTTCACGCGGAGGAACCGAGCGGTCTCGGAAAACTGGACGGTGGTCGACCACTGGGTGCCGCCGCCGGGCAGGAAAGTGTGGGACGCGGCGCCGATTTGCCCGAGCTCGGTGCCGTTCGGAGCACTGAGCTCGAGGATCCGCTCGCTGAAATCGATGCGTCCCGAACCGCTGGTGAACGCGGCGAGGTTGATGAACACCTGGTTCGAGGCCATCCCGACCTCATTGGTGACATCGAACTGAATGCTCAGAATGCCGGCCCGGATCGGATCGACCGCATCGCCGACGATGGCTTTCGGCGTAAAGAACGAGATCGACGGCCCCAGAATCTGGAACGACGAGTCATTCGACATCGGAGGCGACGCGATAAAGATGTTGCTGAACGTGATGGCGTGCGCGGAAAGAGCGCCCACCCCAAGCGAAGCAGCCAAGCCAAATCGAAGCAAAACAGTCCTACCCAACATAATCTCTCCCAAGCACGCGGAGCCAATGGGCTCCATTCGCAAACAAAGTCCTCTCAACGGCTTAGACGCCAACGTCGAGCCAATTGGCTAGCTCAACGGTGCACGTTCCGGGCCAACGACCATTATGAAACGGATTTTGAACCGAACGGGCTTGGAAAAACCCCGACAATTGCCGGGTTTAGAGCAGCGCGGCGCCAAACACACCGGCACTGTCGCCAAGCGAGGGGCGAAGAAAAGGCGTTTCGAAGCGATCGGAAAAGACCCATCGACGGCACGCTTCTCGGCCTTTCGTGTACAGCTCGTCGAGGTTGCCCACACCGCCGCCGAGGACGATGGCATGGGGATCGAAAGTGTTGACCACAACGGCGATCGCCCGGCCGAAATTGGCGCAGAGGTTTTCCAGCGTGACTTCCGCATCGGGGTCGCCTCCGTTCCGCGCCCGTTCGGCGATCTCGGCAAGCGAACGTCGCTCGCCGGTGCGTTCGCGATAGGCCCGTTCGTTGGCGGGGCCGCAAAGAAAGGTCTCGACGCAGCCCTTGCGGCCGCAGTAGCAGGCGGGTCCCGGCCGTTCGTCGTCGCGCGGCAGCGGCAGCGCGTTGTGGCCCCATTCGCCGCCGATCGCCTGCGCGCCGACGAGCGGCGCGCCGTCGATCACGATGCCGCCGCCCACGCCGGTACC
>CAYONY010000113.1:0-10450 GCA_964405415.1 uncultured Fimbriimonadaceae bacterium
GCCTTGGCGATGCGGTCGGTGATCCGCTTGATCCGGTTCTTATCGTCCGGGTGGGTACTGATGAACTCGGGAGGCTTGCCGCCTTTGGAGGCATCGCGGAGAATCTGGAAAACATCGGCCATCCCTTGCGGGTTGAAGCCGGCCTTCACCATCACGTCGAAGCCAATGTCGTCGGCCTGGGTCTCATCTTTTCGGGCAAAGGGAAGCGTGATGAGCAGATCGTTGCCGATCGAGGCAAGGTCGGTCACGGTCCGGTTCGCGCGCAAAAGAATCAGGAGGACCGAGAGCCCCAGCGCCCGCCGCTGCTGGGCGGCATAGGCGTTGGCCCAATGCTCCTTCTTCACGTGGACCAATTCGTGCGACAGCACCGCCGCCATTTGGTCTTCGGTTTTGAATTTGGCAATCAGTCCGGTGTAAAAGAAGACCGGGCCGCCGGGAAGGGCAAACGCGTTGACCGCTTTGTTGTCGATCACGTCGAAGCTGTATTGCCACGGCGCCTTCGGACCGTCCGGGTTCGCCGCCTGAAGCTTCGCCGCCACCTGGCGAAGGAGCTGGACGCGCGGATCGCTCTCCGGCAGCACCTTCTCCTTTTTCCTGATGTCGGCCGCCGCGCGAAGCCCCAATTTCACCTGGTCGTTCTGGCTCGGCTTGAACATATCGGCCGAGGCCGGAAGGGCCAAAGAAGCCGTGAGAGACGCCAAAGCCGCCCATCGTGCGATGCGCATACTCTTTTTGACGAGCGGAACCGCCCGATGTTGCGCGCCGGCGGGACTTCCGCGCATCCTAAGCTTTCCCCGCCGAGGAGACCGGGAACGGTTTGCCCTTAGCCGGGACTTGAGCCGCCAGGGCTCTCATGCCCTCCGTCGCCCACGCTCGCCCGAAGAACGCGCCGAGCTTGACGAACTGGCTCGTGAGGCGGCCATCGAAATCGCCGCCTTGGCCGGGAATCTCAGTGTCCACCAGGATCGCATTCGGAGCGAGGTTGAGCCCCCGTCCTTGCTCGGGATGCGGCACGGGCAGCCCGTCCGCCCCCACTTTAAAGCGCCAGATCCGCACGGGTTTGCGATCGATGAGGTAGGTGATCTTCCAGTTTCCCGGATGATCGTTCGTGAAGATCGTGCTCGGCGTCCGGCCTTCCAGTTTCGGGCCCCACTGAATCGGGAGGATCATCGAACGCCGCACAAACCCGATCCGCTCGCGATAAGCCGGGCCCGAATTGAAATACTTCGGCGCGTCGCGATCGGAATGCTCCACATTGAACTTGCCCGCGAGCTCGCCATAGCCCATCTGATCCTGAGGGATCTCGTTGTTCGGAACCTTCATATCGACGGGTTTGCCGTCCACCTCGACCACGATGCGTCCAAGGGCCGGACCGGAGAAGTTCTCGTTCTCCGAATAGTTCATGAGCAGTTCGAGACGCCGTTCGGAGTACCACGTGAGCCCGTTGAGCTGCACATAGCTGGGGAACTCGTAGTCTCGAAAGTAAAGGATGGTCGAAAGAATCTCCGCGTGGCGATTGACGTAAAACGACGGGGCGTAGGGCGTCCGGCTCTTCACCGGCCCGCGCGTTCGCGCGGTTTTGCGCACATCGAGCTGGCAAGTCCGGGCCAAGTACTCCTTGTTCGTTTGCCCGTCGATATAGAAGATCTCGACCGTCATGGGGCCCGAAGCGGACGTTCGGCTCTTGTCTTTCCAGAAACCGACCAAGTTCATCCCCTTGGCGGGGCCCCCGCCCAGCTTCACTGGGTAGCCATCGGTGAGGTTTTCCGAAATCAGCTTGCCGTTTTGCTTGAGTTGAATCTTGAATCCGGAACGGTCGGGAACGGTTCCCCAAATGCGGAGGCTGCATTCCAGCACCCAGTTGCCCTTGACGACGTTGTTCTCAACGGATTCGAAGTTGTGGCACTCAAACCACGCGAAGCCATCGTCAAACGCAAGGCCGTTGGGAAGCTCGGCGCGAGCCGAAACGCTAAGGACGAGCAAAGACACGAGGGAGGCCAGGCGCAACTTCATGGAAGTCGAAAAATCGTACCCAAGCCCAAGCGAGAATCGACTTCCCATCGCGATGTCCCCTACAGCTTCCCGAATCGGTTGCCGAAAATCCTCGTAAGGGTGCCTGCCCTCAACCTGCGCGGACCATGGAATTGGACTCCACAGCGGGGGTGCAGCCCGTATCCATTGGGAGGACAAGAACAAAAGTGAAGAATCGCTTGAACAAGAGCAAGGGCTTTACCCTGGTCGAAATCATGATTGTGGTTTTGATCATTGGCATCCTGCTCGCCATCGCCGTGCCGAACTTCATCAAGGCTCGTGAGTCGAGCCGCGCCAAAACTTGCATCGCCAACCTTCGCCAAGTCGAATCGGCCAAGGAGCAGTGGGCGATGGAGAACAAGAAAGGCGCCAACGACACTCCGGCCTGGGCCGACCTGGTCGGCGCCAACGCGTACATGAAGGCTCAGCCTGCATGTCCGTCCGGCGGAAACTACACGATCAACGACGTTGCCACCGCGCCGAGCTGCTCGACCGGCGGTACGCACACCCTGTAAGCTTAACGCTCACCAGGAGTTTCAAGGGAACGGCAGTGCTGCCGTTCCCTTTTTCTTTTTTTGAAGAGCCTCACTCCTCACATCCTCACTCCTCACATCCTCACTCCTCACTCCTCACTCCTCACATCCTCACATCCTCACATCCTCACTCCTCACGTCCTCACGCCTCACTCCTCACTCCTCACCTCTGACCCTCTGACCCTCTGACCCTGTGCCCTTAGCGTATACTCCCGGAAGACGTCCCGAATGCATCGGGATTGAGGAAGACGCATGCAGCATTTATTCGCGATCGGCTTGAGCGGCCCCGAGCTTTGGATCATCCTGGTCATCGTTCTGATTCTCTTTGGCGGAAAGAAGATTCCCGAACTGCTGCGCGGCGTCGGCAAGGGCGTGGGCGAACTGCAGAAGGGCCTCGAAGAAGGCAAGAAAACGATGCAGGAGACCATCGACGCCGAAAAGGACAAGGCCGCCAAACCGGTCGATACCCCTACCTAAAGAGGCCGCACCCTGAACGCCCCGGCCCTTTTTGCCTGGGAAGGCTTCTCGTTGCGCCACCCGGAAGACTGGGCGCCGGTTGCGCTAACCGGAAATCGGGACGCCGGCTACGTTCGGCTCCAAGGATCGGGCCGCCTCGGGGGCCAGGTCCGATGGCAGCGCTCTCAAAAAAGCGCGGATCTTGAGCGGCTCGCCGACGACTACTTTCGACTCCTCAAACGGGACGCCAAGCGGGCCCGCGTCGTCCCGCGCTTGGACCGGAAAACCGATACGATGGGCGGGGTGGGCTATTGGTTTTCCGGCGCGTTCCAGCATCGCGGCTCGATCGTGGCCAGCCCGGACGGCCGGATCTTCCTCATCGAGGCCTTTGGCGGTACATCCGATTCGCTGATGCCCCCTTTGGGAGCCATGCTCCGAGAATTCGGCTGGACCTTGAGCAAACCCTTCGAAGCATGGGCCCTCTTTGGGCTTCATCTCGTTTTGCCAACTGGGCTTTCTCCATCCGCCAAGGTCCTACAATCCGGGCGGACTTGGCTCACCTTCAAGCCAAAGCGGGCCACGATCGAGGCCGGCCGTTACGCTTTCGGCGAAGAGTTGGTCCAGCGCCATGGCTTGGAGGGTTGGGCCCGGGCCGCCTTGGCGCTTGGCGATGCGGAGGCCGCTCAAGAGGAGGGCGGAGTCCGGCTGCATCGCGCGGGCTCAAAGCTTAAGCCAACCGTGGAAGCGCTTATCCGCCTCGAATCGGCCCAAAACCAAATCGTCGCGGTGCGCAGTGCGTATCACAATGCAAAATGGAAGCCGGAATGGCGCTGGCTGGCATCAAGCGACTCGTAGGCGGATCGGGCCGAAGGCTGCCCCAAGAAACTTACGCAAAAGCCAAGCCCACTCGAAACCCCCTTGTTGAGGCCATCGCGATCGATCAAGGCCTTCGGCTGCGCGCGCCGCTTCAGACGCAAGGCACCGGCTTTATGGGGGTGCTCGCCCGATGGGCGCGGATGCCCGACACCAAAGAATTTGAACTGGAATCCGTTGGGGCGTTCGTTTGGGATCTGTGCGACGGACAGCACACCACCGAATCGATCGCGCGAAAACTCCGTGACCGGTACAAAATGAACCGGTTGGAGGCCGAAACCGCGTTGGGCGCCTACTTGGAAACCCTTTCCCGCCGTCGGCTCATCGTTTTGGCGATTCCCCAATCCAAAACGCCTCGAGGCCGTCGATGAAGCCGTCCCCCGCGCCATCCGCGGATCCTCCGCTTTGGGTGGCCTGGCATCAAGCACGCGCCGGAATCCGGGTTCGATTTGCCCGGCACATGCTCACCGCCGCCGGCATCCTCTTGGGCACCGCCTTTTTCGCCAGCATGCTCACACTTCGAGCGGCGGAATCCGGCTCGAGCGCGGCCGAGGCCCAACGGCATCTTTGGCTGGCCGCCACGTCACTCGTCATGTGCCTGATGGGGGTGACCAATTCCATGCTGATGTCGGTCACCGAACGGTATCGCGAAATCGGCACGATCAAGTGTTTGGGTGCGTCCGACGGGTTCATCGTCAAGGTCTTTGTCCTTGAAGCCCTGATTTTGGGATTTGGTGGCTCCTTGGCAGGAGCGGGCCTCGGCGTGCTCGCGATGTCGGGCGGTCTGGCGCTTTCGGGAACCTCGGCGACCCTTAGCGGCGCGTTGATGGCCGCCGGCTGGGCGTCCCTGGCCGGGCTCGTGCTAACGTTGGCTTCCGCCATCCCGCCCGCAATCCAGGCGGCGCGAATGCCGGCGGCGGCGGCGCTGCGGGTGGAGGTGTAGCGATGGCCGAGGTGGTGGTGCGTACGGTCAGGGTGGCCAAGCAGTACGGCGAAGGCGAAGCCTCGGTACGCGCCGTTGATGGAATCGACTGCGAAATCGAATCCGGCGAATACCTTTCCATCATGGGACCCTCGGGATCGGGAAAAAGCACGCTCTTCAACTTGATCGGCGGCCTCGACAAGCCCACCGAAGGCACCGTCGTGGTCAATTCGGTGGATATATCGCAGCTCAGCCCGCGCGAATTGGCGTTTTTGCGGTGCCACACCATCGGCTATATCTTCCAGACGTTCAACCTCATCGGCGTCCGCACCGCGCTCGAGAACGTGACCATGCCGATGCTCTTTGCCGGGTTGGGCCCGGCGGAGGCGGACGAGAAAGCCATGGGGCTTCTCGATCTGGTGGGGCTCCAGCACCGCTACCACCACCGGCCCAACGAGCTTTCCGGCGGCCAGCAGCAGCGCGTCGCGATCGCCCGCGCGCTGGCCAACGACCCGTCGATCGTACTCGCTGATGAGCCCACCGGGAACTTGGACCTCAAAACGGGAAAAGAGATTATCGACCTTCTGAAGCGGCTCAATGAGGAGCGCGGGGTCACCGTCATCGCGGCAACCCATGACCTCAAAATGCTCGATGTTTCGGACCGCATCTTTCACATCCGAGATGGCAAGCTCGATAAGGTGGAAACGCGTCAGGAACTGCGCTTGACCGTGGGCGAGCTCTCCGAAGGATAAGGCGCGCGAGATTAAGGGTTGGGGTGTTAGGTGTTTGGGGTTGGGGGTTGATAAAAACGCTACTTTGCCAGCACCATTTTCACCGTCGTGACCCCGTTCACATCCGCGTTGATGCCGCCGACCGAAAGCGTTTGCTTCGCCGCAACCTTGGTTTCGTTGCGCATCAAGTGGCCGTCCTTCCGATTGACCAACGCCGTACCCGAGACGTCGAGCGTGCCTTTCATGGTCATTTCGCCCAGCATCGCCAACGGGTTTTCGGCATTGGGGTCGGACACCTTTTTGAACGCCTCGGACATATTCACATCGAGATCGACTTTGCCCGAAATCTGGACTTCATAGACCGCGGCGCCATCCGCATCTTTGAGGGCAACCAGCTTGGCAACAAGCTCATGGGCTTTATCCCCCAATATGGGATTCTTCGGCATGAAAACTGGCCATGTATCGCCGATCTTGACCGGCTTTTCCGGCAACTCGAACAGCATCGACATCGAGCTGGCTCCGCCCATACCCATCATCATTTGCGTTTGCGCGTTAAGTCCGGTCGTCTTGGCCTCCGTTAAGCGATAGCGCGAGTCCATTTTGCCCTTCACCGCAAACTCTTTCGGAAGCTCTTGATTCCCCATCATCATTTCGGCGGCCCCCGAAGCCTCCATCTTCATATTCGTGGTTTTCACCTCGACATCGGCCTTGCCTTCGGCTCCCGGCGCGCCGTAGGCATAGCTGGTGTCCATCGACGCTTTGAGCCCGAAATCCTGCTCGCCAAGACCGGCCGCATTCATCTTCATCGCCGAGTCGATTTCCACCCGATAGCGGTCGACGCGGCCGTCTTCGATCTTCAATCGGATGAGTTGCTCATCTTGGCGGAGGGCGAAGCCGACGAGGGCGGCAGCGGCCATCAAGGCAAGGGGGGCGAATCGTTTCATTGCTTTCATGGGGAAGATCTTCCAAGGCTGACGAGAGTTTGGACGTTCAAAACCGGTTTCAGGATCGCCCTTCGAACAGTTCGATCGGGTTTCCGTCCGGATCTTCGGCCAAAACCTGCTTGCCGCCCGGCCCAGAAATCACCTCGTTTCGAAAAACGATGCCCGCGTTCTGAAGGTCGGAATGGAGAGATTCTAAGTCAGGCACTTCGATCACGAAGCGGTTCCAGCCACCCGGCTCGGGGGTTCGTCCATCCGGCATCGGGCGTGCCGCCGAGGTCGTGGGACCGCTCAACCACAGGGAGAGCCCGTCCCGTTCCACTTGGGCGAAGGCCGGGCCCCATCGCTCCACCTCGCGAAAACCGAGTTGGCCGACATAGAACGCAAGCGATCGATCGAGGTCGGCCACGAAATAGCGCACGACGGGCATGCCGCATTGTTGCACGCGGAGAGCCTCCAACTGTACTTGCCGTGGGTGGTGCTTTCGGCCCCGGGGCCTATAACAGGCTCAAAGCTATACTCGCCCCATGGATGCCGACGCGCTCTATCAAGACGTCATCGCCAAATATGGCGCCTATGTGAACCCCGGTCTGGCCAAGCTAATGGCCTTTGCGGGATTCGGCGTCGAGATGCGGGCCGAAGGGGCCTACATCTTCGACCACGAAGGGCGCAAGTACCTCGACTGCCTGGGCGGCTACGGCGTTTTCGCGCTGGGCCATCGCCATCCGACCGTGGTCGAGGCGGTCAAGCGCCAGCTTGACGCCATGCCCCTGAGTGGAAAGGCCTTTTTTGGCCGGGCTCAAGCCGACCTCGCGGAGCGGCTTGCCCAGATCGCCCCCGGCGCCCTCACGTTCTCGTTTTTCGGCAACAGCGGCGCGGAGGCGGTGGAGGCGGCCCTGAAATTTGCCAAGATGGCGACCGGGCGGCAACGCATCGTCAGCACCGACGGCAGCTACCACGGCAAAACGATGGGCGCCCTCTCGGTGACCGGGCGGGACAAATATCGCAAACCTTTCGAGCCGCTCATCCCGGGAGTTGCCTTTGTGCCGTATGGCGACGCCGATGCGGCCGCCCAAGCCATCAACGCCCAGACCGCGGCGATGATCGTCGAACCGATCCAAGGCGAGGGCGGAGTCATCGTGCCGCCAAAAGGCTATCTCGCCGCGCTTCGCGATGCTTGCTCTCGCACCGGCGCCCTCTTGATCGCCGATGAGGTGCAAACCGGGCTCGGTCGGACCGGCGCCATGTTCGGCTGCGATCGGGAAGGCGTAGGCCCCGACCTGATGACGCTCGCGAAATCGCTCGGCGGCGGCATTATGCCGATCGGCGCCGTGATGGGCACGCCCGAAGTGTGGGAAGCGGTCTTTGGGCGCAATCCGCTGGTCCACACGAGCACCTTCGGCGGCGGCCCGCTCGCCTGTGCGGCCGGCCTGGCGGCGCTCGACGTGATCGAGCAGGAGGGCCTGGTGGAGCGTTCGCGGACGATGGGCGCCGAACTCAAAGCGGGGCTCGAGCAGGTCCGCCAAGCCCAGCCGGACCTGGTGGGCGAAGTGCGGGGCGAAGGCCTCATCCTCGGCGTCGAGTTCAAGCTCGACGAAGTCGGCGAACTCTGCATCGCCCAGATGATGAAGCGAGGCCTTTGCGCGGCCTACACGCTGAACAACCCGCGCGTCATTCGATTCGAACCGCCCCTCATCATCGATTCCTCCCAAATTGCCTTCGCCGTCCAGGCCTTCGGCGAAGCGGTGGCCGAAACGGGCGAGCTTTTGATGCAACTTGCGTGAACCTCGCGAGAAGGCATCTGCAAACTCGTTAAGAACCTGCCGAAAATGTCAGTACCATGGCCGATACCAAGCAAAAGGCCTTTGCCGAAGTGGGCGAATCGCTCACGCTCGTCGCCACGATCGAAGGCGTGCCTTACAGCGATCAGGTGAAAGTGAGTGAGACCGAGCCGCTAGTCGTCGAGGCGAGCGCGGATTGGTGCCGCCTGCTTCGCCGAACCTGGAAAGCGATGCTGCTTCGGCCGCAAGACGGAGGCTTTACGAAGTCGGAAGTCGAAATCGTCTCGAACTCGAAGTTCCGCAACGCGCATCGACTGGGCCTTTCCGTCCCGCAATGGGAAGAAACTGACCGTCGACGCTATCCCCGCTTCCCGATCCAAACTTCGGTCGCGCTTCGTTCGGTGAACGAATCGTCGGACGGCGTCCAAATCGAATCGGTGGTCGGCGTCACGGAGGACCTCAGCGTGGGCAGCGCCTGGGTGAAGACCAACCAGGAGCTTCCTTCGGGCACCGTCGTTCAAGTCGAAATCAGCGTCACCGGGCACATCTGCCGGATGCTGGGTTTTGTGGTGCGAGGCGCCTCCGATCGCCAAGGATTCGCGGTCGAGTTCCTCGACTTCATGGGCTCTTCGCGTTATCTGCTGGGCGAATTCCTGCAGAAAGCCGCGTAGACCGCGTGCAGAACGATGGCCGCCGCCGCCGGTCCGGCGGTATCGGTCCGCATCACAAGCGGGCCCATCGTCACGCCACGACCTCCAATCGCCTCGAGTTCCCGAGGCGCCCAACCGCCTTCCGGACCGATGACGAGCGTCATCGCGCGCGATCCCGCCTCAAGCCGCTGGGTCGCTACGGCGAAAAGAGTTGCTTCGGTAGATTCCGTCTCTGAGAGCACGATCGGTTCGTCCGACAACACCGTCTTGAGCGCGTCCGCGACGTCCAACTTCGGCAAGCGGCACCGAAAGCTCTGTTCGGCGGCTTCACGTACGATCGTCCGCAGCCTCAAAAGCTTGCTCTCCAACTTCCCCGGCTCCCAACGAACGACGCTCCGTTCGGCCGGAAAGAGCACGAACCGCGCGACCCCAATCTCCGTGCCCATCCGCAAAACGGTCTCCAATCGATCGGGCTTGGGCAGGGCCTGGGCTAACGTGATCTTGAGTTCCGGTTCGGTTCCAGGCCATTCTTGGGCTTCGGGCACCGCTTGCCGCCCCTCGAGCCGGCAGCGCCATAACGAGCCGTCATCGGGCAAAACCGCAATGAAATCCCCAGTTCCGAGGCGCAACACCTTTCGCAGCTTGTCCAGTTCGGGAGCGGGCAGGTCGAACGGTTCCGAAAGATCGGCTCCCGGCAAGAAAACGCGCGTCAGGCTCCGCAAACTGGGGGCGCTCACGAGGGCCGCCTCAAGGCCGCGCCGATCCAATCGTGGGATTCGCGAACCTCATCGAGTCGGAATCCGGCCGCTTCCGCCGCGGCAAGCACCTCGGGCCAATTGGATTTGAGCACACCGGACACCACCCAGGACCCCCCGGGCGCCACCACCTCATACGCTTGGTTCGCCAGCCGAATCAGCGTGGCGCTGATGATGTTGCTTAAGACCAGGTCCCAGGTTCGGCCCGAGGCCCATTCACCGAAGCCATCGCCGGCGTAAAGTTCAAGGTCCACCTGGTTGCGCTTGGCGTTTTCGGCCGCGATCGCCACCGCCGAAGCCTCGATGTCGGCCCCGCTCACCTGGGCGTAGCCAAGCTTTGCCGCCGCAATCGCGAGAATCCCGCTGCCGCAGCCCAAATCGAGAACGCGGGCCTCTTCGGACGAAGGCGGGCGCGCCTCCAGGAGCTCCAAACAGAGCTGAGTCGTCGGGTGTTCGCCGGTGCCGAATGCTTGGCCGGGATCGAGCAGCAGGCAGAGATCCTCCGGCCCGGCTTCGAACGGCTCCCATGAAGGCACGACGACGAAGCGCTTCCCGATCCGATGGGGCTTGAAGTGCTTCTTCCAGATCTCGGACCAGTCTTGATCGTCGACCTCCCGCACTTCAACCGTTTCCGCCCCGCTCGCCGACAACTCTTCCCGAAGTCGGGCCAACGACGCGCCGACCCCTTCAACGTTTTGAAGGTAACCCGTCAGGCCGCGCTCATCGGCCGAGACCAGGCTGGAGTTGCACCCAAATCGGGTGAAGACGTCGGCGAGA
>CAYONY010000114.1:0-10444 GCA_964405415.1 uncultured Fimbriimonadaceae bacterium
AGTGGGAACGCCTCGTCGGCCGGCGCAACGTCTACCTCGATACGCCGACGGCGCTGACCATCCTGTTTCGGGCGGGCTTTCGCTGCCGTGGCGTCCGCCGGCTATGCCGCCGGCCGACGATCGACGAAACGTCTGCGTTCTCGGTTCGGTCGCGGCGGACAAGCTCTTTCCCGGCCAAAGAGCGGTCGGCCTTCGGGTTCGTCAAAACGGGGTGGACTACGAAGTCGTGGGCGTAACGGCCGATCCCGAGCAAAGTTCGAGCATGTTCTCCCAAGGCGGCTTCGAGAATTTGGCGATCATGCCTTACCGCTTGATTCGCGAACGAGAGCGTGAGTCTCAAATCAACCGGATCTTCATTCAGACCGAGCCGAGCCGTGAGCCCAAAGGTCTGGTGGCGGCGATCGACCGAGTTCTGGGCGCGCGAATGGACCGTGACAGCTATTCGGTTCTGACGCAAGAAGATCTTTTACAACTGGTGTTCAAGGTCATGTCGATCCTGACCACGCTTCTGGCGGGGTTGACCTCGATCGCGCTCGTGGTCGGCGGTGTGGGCATCATGACCGTGATGCTGATGTCGGTTCAGGAACGGGCCCGTGAAATCGGCATTCGCAAGGCGTTCGGAGCGCGCCGGTCGGACATTTTCTTCCAGTTTCTGGCGGAAGCGGCAGTGCTTTCGTTGTTGGGAGGATTCGCAGGCCTCGGGCTCAGTTGGGCGGCCGCCTCCGCATTGGCCCGCTTCACCGTCATCAAGCCGATTCTGAATTTTCCGATCGTGGCGTTGGCGATTGGCGTCTGCCTCGGGGTTGGCGTTGTTTTTGGGCTGATTCCGGCGATGCGGGCGGCGCGGCGCGACCCGGTTCAGTCGCTCCGGTTCGAATAGCCTAGAAATCGGAGGCCGCTTGCGCCATAATCTCCCCCGGAGAGGTCGCATAGTGGTCTAGTGCGCCGCACTCGAAATGCGGTGTGGGGCAACTCACCGTGGGTTCGAATCCCACCCTCTCCGCCACCAACCACCCACGAACCTCCTCGTTCAGCCCAGACCGTCGATGCGCCGCGCCAACTCCAGATCATAGGGCGAGAGGCCCTCGACCGCGTGCGTGTTCATCGCCACCCGTACCCGTCTCCAGCCGATCTCAAGGTCGGGATGGTGGTCCAGGCGTTCGGCTAAAAAGCCGACGGCAGAGGCGAAAGCGATGCCGTCTAGGTAGTTTTCAAAGCCGAAACTCTTGGCCAGCTTGCCCTCCTCAATCACCCACTCGTCCAGTTGAGCCAGCCCCTGGGCCAGCTCTGCTTCCGAAAGATTGCGATACACGAGTTCCATGCCCCTATTCTGGGCGGAGCGCGCCGCGCCTCGCTGAAGTTGGGCGGTCAGGCGAGTCCTTCGATCATTTCGCGCGGGGTTGGCCCCCGCACCACCACGGCTCGAACGTCGCCGTAGCCTTCTTGCAGAAGCCGGGCGGCCAACGCCTGGCCCTCGTCCGACGTCACGCTCAGCCCCTCTTCATTCGATTCGATTCCAACCGCAAAAGGATCGCACAGCGCTCGGACGGCCTTGCTCCGAAGCGTTTCGATGGTCAACCGAACCGGCCCGTGACGCCGGCGCATTTCGTCCGGCGTCCCGGCGAAGTGGGGCATTCGGCTCCGCCAAACCACCACCAAATCGCAATGCAACAGGAAGTCGGGGTCGTTGGTTGCGACCACCGCGGCCGCGCCCTCGCGCAACCGTCGTTCCAAGAGTTCGAGGCTGGCGGCCCGCACCCACGGATCGAGGCGGTCGAGCTGGCCTTCCAATGCCAAGACCGGGTCCTGACTCGCCAAGGCGGCCATGACCTCGGCCGCCGCCTCTTCGCCGGGGTTCAGCGACGCCGGCGTGCGCTTGCGAGCATCCCAAAGGCCGGTGGCGGCAATCGCTTCGGCGGCCCGCGAGGCGTTGCCGGGGCCGGAAAGGCTCTTGGCGATTCCATCCAGCCGCATACGACGTGGCATAGGGGCAGCCCCTGCAAGGTACACCTTCCCCGTCCGGCGAAACATGCCTTGCTTGGGTTTTTCCAGTCCGGCCACCGCCCGCAAAAACTCCGCCTGGCCGGCGCCCAATCGGCCGAAGACGCCTAAGATCTGCCCCGGCGCCAGAGTTAACGAAAGCTCGCCGCCGGTTTTAACCTGGCGATAGTGCCGGATCTCAAGCCAGACGCTCATACGCGGGCCGGCAAGATCGTGAGTTCCTTGGGTGAGTGAGTCAAGACTTCGACGCCACTTTCGGTCACCACAACGTCGTCCTCGATCCGCACTCCGCCGAAGCCCTCGATGTAGACGCCGGGTTCGACCGTCCAAACCTGGCCGGGCGCCAGCACGTCCTCGCCGCTTGGCGACATGCGCCCGCCATCGTGGACCACCCGCCCCAGCCCATGGCCCAAGCCATGCCCGAAATACTGCGCGAGGTCCTTTTCGGCAAGGATGCGGCGCGAAAGGGCATCGACCTCTTTGGCGGGAATCCCGGGCCGCATCGCCTCGATCGCCTCCACTTCGGCACGAAGCACCTGGTTGTAGATCTCCCGGTGACGATCTGAGGCTTCCTCGACCACGAACGTCCGCGTCATGTCGGCGCAATAGCCATCGACCTTGGCCCCGAAGTCGAGCGTGACGAAATCCCCCCGCTGAAGCATCCTCTCGCTTGGTTTTCCATGGGGACGGGCGCTCCGCTCTCCGCTGACCACGGCCGGCGAAAACGCGAGTTCGGCTCCATTCCGCCGAAAGTAGAATTCGATTTCCAACGCGATGTCGTACTCGGTCACGCCAACTTGGATCATCCGCGTCACGTGCTCCAAACACGCGTCGGTGAGCCGGCAGGCCTTGCGGATACGACCGACTTCGTCGGGAGTCTTGACCATCCGCAAAGGCATGACCAGATCGGGAGCGGGAACCAGTTCGACCGGCGCAAAGGCTTTTGCCCAGTCCGAATAGGTAGCGTACGTCACGTACTGGCTCTCGAATCCAAGTTTCTGAATGCCCAGCGCTTCGATTTGCGACTTCAGAAACTGAGTCGGGGTTACCGGGTTGGCGTAGGTATGGCTCGGGAGTTCTTTAACCTCTTCTTGGGCGGCCAAAGTGTAGCGGCTGTCGGTGAGAAACCGGCCCCCCGAAGGCAGCACCAAGGCCCATCCGCTCGAGCCTTTGAAGCCGGTGGCCCATCCCACATTGGTGATCTCACTCAACAGCAAGGCATCGAAGCCCGCCTCGGCCATTCGGGCCCGAAGTCGATCCAGATTGCTCAAACCGATTCTTCCTCCATTTTCTTGAGGGCTTCCAATGCCAATACGTAGCCATGGCCGCCAAATCCCACAATCTGGCCCAGGCTGATCGGCGCGATCACCGAATGCCGCCGAAACTCTTCGCGGGCATGGACATTGCTCAAATGAACCTCGATGATGGGGAGCCGAACGCTGACCAGCGCATCGCGAAGCGCATAGGAATAATGGGTGAGCGCGCCAGGATTGATGACAATGCCGGTGGCCCACCGTCGATGCTCCTGAATCGTATCGATGAGCACGCCCTCCGAATTTGATTGGAGAATTCGGACCTCGATCCCTATCTTCTCGGCGGCATCGCTGATCTCGGCATCGATGTCCTCCAGCGGCTTCTTTCCGTAGACCTCGGGCTCGCGAAAGCCGGTCAAATTGAGATTCGGGCCGTGCAGCACCAGCACTTGAAGCGTCCTACCCGCCATGGCTCGCGCCTCCCGCCTCGGCCCGGGGCCGCGCATCCTCCGGCAATAGATGGGGGATTCCCTCAACCACCGGATAGACCGATTCGCAAGCGTCGCAAATCAGCCAATCGCCCTCTTCGCGAAGGGGTGGGCGGCTCTCGCAATTCGGGCAGGCCAAGATCGCCAACAGCGCGGGATCGATCATCGGACGCCCTCGGATCGCGCCGTCTCGGCATAAGCTTGCTCGTGGGCCCCGGCCGAATCCCGCCACCGGAAAGCGCTGGCCCTCACTCGACCTTTGGCTCGCATGGCGTCGAGCTTACTCGAATCGCTGAGCAGGTTCGAAATCGCATCGCGCCAAGCATCCGCCTCCCAAGACGCCAGGACTTGAGCCGCATCGCCGGCGACTTCGGGAAGCGCGCCGCCGGAAGAACAGAGGACCGGACAACCGCAGCCAAAGGCTTCGACGAGCGGGATCCCAAAGCCCTCATGAAAGCTCGGCGCCAGATAGAGTTCGGCCGCCGAATAGAGCGCGGAGAGTTGAGCCTCGGAAACATAGCCGGTCGGCACGATTCGAGCTCCCGGCGGCTCCTCGCCCCACCCCGGCTTCCCGGTAACGGCGAGCCGGTGCGGCAGTTCGCGGCCCAGCAACTCACATGCCTCGATCGCCAGCTTCATGTTCTTGCGGGGCCACCGAGTGCCGACGGTCAAGAGATAAGGGGCCGCAACGCCAAGTTCCTCTTGCACGATCTCCCGAGCGCGCTCGGGCGCGATCGGTTGAATCGCTTCGTTCGCCCCATTTAAAGCGACCACGATCTTGCCTTGGGCCGCCGGAATGAAGCGTTCGATTTCGGCCTTGGAGGTGTTCGAGACCGCGATCACTCGGGCGGCGCGCGCCGCCGAACGCGGCACAAACCGGGTCAGAAAAATCCGGTCGCGAGGGCGAAACCACTCCGGACCGATGAAAAAAGACACGTCGTGGATGGTGGTCACGCCGCGCTTTCCCACAAGGGGGCTCAAATTGTATTGGGTGTGAATGGCTTGCGCACCCAACTTGCGCGCGGCCAACGGGAATTGCACCAAACTCCACCATCGATTGGAGCGAGCGGGAAGGGTGATCCAACGAAATCGATCACCATCGGGAATCTTCTCGGGTGGCGGACGGTTGGAAAGGAGCAGATAGCGGTTCGAAGTGGCCCGCTCCGACAAGCCTCGCAGCAAGCCGGTCCAATAGGTAGAGTCCCCCGTAGCATCGCCTCCAATCAAGCGGGCATCGAGGGCAACGGTAAAGCTCATGGGGTCCGGTCGAACGGCACGGTTCCTGCTAAGATAGCAAGAACCTCAGGCTCCTCGCAACCCGCCCGAAGAGGAATTGCCGACTATGAAGAAACGTAAGCCCCCGGTCGTTCTGGCCTCCATTCTCATCGTCCTGGTCAGCGTGGCCGTCATCATGGCGCTGCCCAAACGGCAGAATGACGATCACGCCCAGAAGCTCACCGCCGAAGATGCCATCCCTTCGGGCACCAGTCGCCCGACGCCCTCGAAGGATGAGCTCAAGGGCCATCTGGCCGGCGCGAGCTCGCGCGCACCCGAAGATGAGGCGATGGGCCCGCTCGGCGCCAATCCGCTCAAGAACAACCCGAAGTCGGCCACCATTTTCCTTCCAAAGGCCGGCACGTTCAAACCGACACCAAACGATTCGGCGGTCTCCGGCCAATGGTATCGGGATTCGGCTCGCGCCTCGGACGTGAAGGGATTCAAAAACCCCTAACCGCCGCCTCGGCAAACACGCGCAAGCGCCCGGATGGATCGCGCATGCGTTGAAAGGCAACCCCGTAAGCCTCGTCAAGACGGGGGCTGCTCAAAACGTCCTCAATGGGCCCTTGGTCGGCAATCTGTTTCCCGTGGAGCAAAATGGCCCACGAACCCATTTCGGCCGCAAGATTCAAATCGTGCATCGCGGCAAGCACGGCTCGCCCCTCGCGGCAAAGACGGCGCACCAGCCCCAAAATCGCCACCTGATGGCCGATATCCAAATGGCTCGTGGGCTCGTCGAGCAAGAGCATCGGGGCCTCTTGGGCCAAGCCTCGGGCGATAAGCGCGCGTTGGCGCTCGCCGCCGCTGACTTCGGCAATCGGCCGATCGGCCAGGTCCGCGCAATCCGCTTCGATCAGCGCCCGCTCGACCACGTCCCGATCTTCATCGCTATCGAGAAAGGTGGGGGATCGAGGCAGGCGACCCAGCATCACCACTTGACGCACCGTAAATCGAAACGGAGGCACTTCTTCTTGGGGCACGTAAGCGGCAAATCGAGCGCGCGCGGCCGCATCCATGGCTTCGGCGGGATGACCCGCGATGCTCACCGAACCGGCAAGAGGGGCAAGCGAGCCCATGAGGGTTTTGAGCAACGTGGATTTGCCGGACCCATTCGGCCCCAGCAGAATTGTTGAAGTCCCCGCCTCCAAAGCCAACGACACATCCTCAAGGACAAGGCGCTCGGGATAGCCGCAGGACAAGCCTCGCGCGGCCAAGAGCCGGTCATCCGAGCGATTCATCGATAACCCCTTTGCTGAAGGCGGCAAACATCGCCGCATACGCGCCATTGGCCATGAGGAGGTCCGCGTGGCTTCCCTGCTCCACCGCCTCGCCCCGGCTGAGCATCAAGATGCGATCGGCCCGCGCCGCCGTGGTCAAGCGATGGGCGATAAAGAGGGTCGTCCGCCCCTTCATCACATCTTCCAAGGCCTCCTGCACCGCCTTTTCGCTCACCGCGTCGAGATTGCTGGTGGCCTCGTCAAGGAGCAACAGCGTCGGACGCCGCACGACCGCACGCGCAATCGCCACCCGCTGCATCTCGCCCCCCGAAAGTCGGACGCCGCGTTCGCCGAGCGCCGTCTCAAACCCATCCGGCGACTGCTCGATAAAGGGCAGCGCATGGGCCGTGCGGGCCGCCTCGCGCAGGTCTTCTTCGTCGGCATTCGGCGCGCCCAGCCGAATGTTCTCGCCGATCGTTCCCGCAAAAAGAAAGGTCTGCTGGGGCACCACTCCGATCTGCGATCGCAGCCAGCTCGCGTTCAATTCGCGAACGTCGACCCCATCGAAGAGGATCCGCCCCTCCGTCGGGTCGTAAAAGCGCAGCACGAGATCGGCGATGGTGGACTTTCCCGCCCCCGACGGCCCAACCAGCGCCAGGCTTGTGCCCGGCTCGAGGGTAAAGGAAAGTTGGCGCAGCGCGGCGGTGCCGTCCGGATAGGTGAAGCTGACGTTTTGAAACTCGAGG
Organism: uncultured Fimbriimonadaceae bacterium; assembly: GCA_964405415.1. GTDB lineage: Bacteria > Armatimonadota > Fimbriimonadia > Fimbriimonadales > Fimbriimonadaceae > CAYONY01. Next base: position 6,984 of record CAYONY010000114.1, read on the forward strand.
CGGCCCTGGGGCGACTCAAGCGTCCTTTTGGCCTCTTCGTCCGCATGGGCCTCCGGATAATCCAAGACTTCTCCGTAAATCCGGTCCGCCGCCGCCTGGACCTGGCTGTACGTGTTGCTCACCGAGGCCAAATTCTTCATGCCCTGGTTCACGACGTCGAGCGCGTAGATCAATGCAAACAGCTGGGAGATTTGAATCTCCCCGCGCGAGGCAAAAAGCCCCCCGACGTAAAGCACGATCGCCACCGCCACCGCCCCGATGAGCTCGACCAACGGGCCGATGCTCGAAGTGCGGCGCACCGATTTGAGCTGGCTTTTCAGCGTGCGCTCAACCCGTTCCCGATAATCGGCCTCGACCTTCTCCTCGGCGGAAAAGGCCTTCACGATTCGCACGCCCTGGATCGCTTCGTGGGTCGCCGCGTTCAGTTCGGCCAGGTCGGCCTGAACCGCGGATTGCGCGCGCCGAACCTTCTTGGAGTTGCGCTGGATCGCGATCGCCATCACGGGTAGAAACAAAACCGCGATGAGGCCCAATTTCCATTGAAGGACGAACACGGCGCCAAACGCGCCAAGCGCCTTGATGGGGCCTTGGATGCTGTCCCGAATGATGCCGATCGCGTTCTGATAGACGTTGACGTCGTTCGTGAAGACGCTCTGAATGGCTCCCGCCCGGCGCTCGTTGAAGAACACGATCGGCAAGCGCTGGATCTTGGCGAAAAGGCGCTCGCGCAGGTCGGCCGCCAACCGGTTGGCGGCGAGTTGGAGGAAGTAGTTATGGGCCCGCGCAAAAACGTATTTGACGCTAAAAAGCCCGACGATGAGCAAAGCGGCCATGCCGACCATGCCCGCATCGCGCTTTTCAAGCGCCGCAAACGCGTAGTCGAGCAAGGCCACCGAGCCGGCCGTCAGGGCGGCGGTCGCGCCGACGCAAAGCAGCCCGATCACGATCGGACGCCGCTGCTTTTTGAGCTCGGCCGCCAATCGGGGATCAAACCTTCGAAAGAGCTTCAGCACCTAGAACTCCGCATGCCCGGGCGTGCGGTGGAAAGGGATCACGTCGCGGATGTTTTTCATTCCGGTCACGTACATCAAGAGCCGCTCCAATCCCAGACCGAACCCGGAATGGGGCGCGCTGCCGAAGCGCCGAAGATCCAAATACCACCAGTAGGCTTCCAGCGGCAAACCGTTGGCCTGAATCTTGGCCTGTAGTACGTCCAAACGCTCTTCGCGTTGCGAGCCGCCGACGATTTCGCCGATCCGAGGCGCCAGCACGTCCATCGCCGCCACCGTTTTGCCATCCGCGTTTTCTCGCATGTAGAAGGCCTTGATCTCCTTCGGATAGTCAGTGAGAATCACCGGACGGCCCACCTTCGTCTCGGTCAGCCAACGTTCATGTTCGCTCTGCAGATCGCAGCCCCAAAACACCGGGAATTCGAAGCTTTCCCCGCTGGCTTCCAACATGGCGATCGCTTCGGTGTAAGTGAGGCGCTCGAAGGCGCTCGACGCGACGTGCTCGAGCGTCTTGAGCAGCTCGGGCTCGATCCGCTGGTTGAAGAACTCAATATCCGGGGCACAGCGATCCACGATCACCGCGATGATTTCGCGAACGAATTCCTCCGCCAGGTTCATGTTGCCTTCGAGGGAGCAGAACGCCATTTCCGGCTCGATCATCCAAAACTCGGCCAGGTGCCGAGGCGTGTTTGAGTTCTCGGCCCGAAACGTTGGTCCGAACGTGTACACGTTGGTCATGCCGAGGGCCAGACATTCGCCCTCGAGCTGGCCCGAGACGGTGAGATAGGCGGGCCGGCCAAAAAAGTCGTCGGCCGGGTTCGTCGATTTGAGCTTGTAGGCCGCGCTCTCCCCGTGGCCCTGGCTCTCCAGAAGCGTGGACACCGCGAACATCGCCCCTGCCCCTTCCGCGTCGCTGGCCGAAATCAGCGGCGTGTGGATGTAGTGGAAACCCCGCTCGTGGAAGAACCGATGAATGGCGAAGCTGGCCTCGGCCCTTACCCGAAAGACGGCGCCGAGCGTGTTGCCCCGGTGGCGCAAATGGGCAATCTCCCGAAGAAACTCGAAGGATGCACCCTTCTTCTGCAGCGGGTATTCGGCTGGATCGGCCGGACCGTAAACCTCGCATCCGGTCGCACTGAGTTCCACCGCCTGGCCCTCCCCAGGGGATTCGACAATCGTTCCATCAAAGCGGACGCACGCCCCGGTGGCCACCAGCCGCAGCGTCGCCTCGTCGATCGCGCCTTCCGGCACCACGATTTGGAGGTCGCGGAAGGTCGAACCATCGTTGAGCTGCACGAACGAGATGCCCTTGCTGTCGCGGCGGGTCTTGACCCAGCCATAGGCAGAAGCCGGAGTGCCCGGCTTCAAATCGAACAGATCGCGGAGGCCGCTCCGACGGTAATCCATGGAAGCGCCGAGTTTACCGGGATGAGGTGGCGGGACCGCTTAGAACCGCTGGACCAGCGTGACGCTCCACATCGACTGCTGGGGGCGGTGGATCGACCGAATCCAGAGGTTGCGCAGGGGGCGAAACTCAAGGGCGGCGTTCACCCGATACGAATCGTGCTCGGCCATGAACCGAAAGTTTTCGCGAAAAGGAAACATGACGCCGATGAAGTAGCCGCTATGGTCGCCAAACCGATAGCCATGGGTCACTTCAAGGGGCACATCGCCGTTATAGCGGCCGTCCAAGCCGATGCGTTGCGTCGAGGCCACGTAGACCGACCTTCCGTCGCGCGTTTTGCCGACCCCATCGCGAACCCCCACGCTGAGCCCCGGGGCAATCCCGGTCAGCGCCGGGAGGATGTTGTAGCCGATATCGAACGATTCCACCCGCCCCCGGCCCTCCCCTTGTTCGAAGACGATTTCCGCATCGATCGCCTCGGTGACGCCGAGGGCAAGCGACGTGCGCGAACGTTCGTGCTTGACCCCATCAAACAAGTGCTCGAGCCGCGCGATGCCCATTGGCACCTTGCGGGCGGTCGGGATCAGAATGAGCCGATCGGCTCGGGCCAACCCGGAAGCGGCAAGGAGGCTCAGGCCCAAGAGCACGCGCATTCGGGCCAATGTACCTGAGCGTTTCATCCAAACCGGCGCCGCCAGGCGTCTGAACTTCGACACCCCACTGCACCGATGTCCGAAAGCTTCCGACCTCACTATGACGAAAACTTGGCCGAGCTGGAGGCCAGGGTGCTGCACATGGGCGCGGTCGCGCTCGAAATGGTCCGCCTGGCGGTGGAGGCGGTGCTCAGCGGCAACCTTGAACTCGCCCGCGAGGTTGAAGAAAGAGACGATGAAGTGGATCGGCTCGAGGATGCCTGCGTGATGCGGGCGATGGCCACCGTGATGCGAGAAACCCCGGTTGGCCGTGATCTGAAACGGCTGACCGCGACAATTGGCATCGTCGGCGAAATTGAAAAGGTCGGCGATGATGCGGTGAAGCTGGCGGGC
>CAYONY010000115.1:0-10403 GCA_964405415.1 uncultured Fimbriimonadaceae bacterium
GCGCGACGGCGGGTACGAGAAATCTCAAGCTCAAGCCGAAGCCAGAACTGATCCCTCCATATCGATCCAGCGACCTCCTACGGAGCTCTTTGGTCCCTTGTTTCCATTCGGTCCTTTAGGTCCTTTCGGTTCTATTTCCTACCGCTTCCGCTTTCGCAGCATCGCCAGCGCGCCGACGCTCAAAACCGCCAGCGTGGCCGGCTCTGGCACGACTGTTCCGGTCACGAAGAAGTTGTCGATCGCCAAATCCGCATCGTTGCCCTGGTCATTGAAGTCTTGCCATCGCAGAAACACCGAATCGCCGGCCGCCAAAGGCGTCGTGAAGGTGAACGTGTGGTTGAGGCCAACCTGGTTCACCGCCAAATTGCCGTCCAAGGGTCCATTCGAAGCGACTGGCGGCGGTCCCACGAGATCGAGGACCGGCAGGTTCGTCATGCTGGCATGGACCATGTAGTCGGCTGCCGTCATGCCACCCCCGGTGCGGCCCCAAGCCGCCGTCATGATGTTGGGGGTGCCGGCGGTGCTCGTGCTGGTTCGCCAATTCTCTTGGGTGAATCGCACCGTTAGGCTGCCCAGCGCGAAGCCGGTGCCGTTGCGGATCTCAACCCCGATGGCGGGGATATGGGTCCCCGAGGCCAAGAGGCCAAGGGCCCGCTCGCCCGATCCGACCGCGCCCAGACTGTGGATCGCTCCGGAGTTGTTGGACCCGTCGTCGGCGTTCAGGTTCATCGTCGTGCCCGTCCCGCCCAGCCGCGTGCCGTCGAATGTCGAACCGGTCACGTTGGTGGTTTGGCCGACCGTCGCCGGGAAGAAACCGGTCACCGTCGTCGCGGAGATCCCGTCGAAGTTCTCCAACATCGTTCCGCCGGTATACACGAATACCGCGCTTGCCGGGCCCGCCACCGCCGCCATCGCGAGCAGAAAAACACCTCGTCGCATCGTCATCCTCCCAAGGGGCTTGTTGTCAAGCCATGAAACCTATTGCTCTATCATACTCCCGGCAAAGTTCCCCAAAGCGGAATCGCCGAGCGTCGTCCTTGCCCCCTAAGGTAGCTCCAAAGGCGCCAAATTGGTCCTGGTAACCCTGCCAGGTTGGCGGATCCTTGGCCAAATCCTAACTAAAGCCGAGGATCGATGGGCTCACTCTCCAGCGCAAGAACCCCGAAGGCGCATTCGTGAACGCGGCGCAGCGGCTCGTGGCGAACGAATCGGGACAGCCCTTCTAAACCCATCGAGAACTCGCGAAGCGCCAAGGACCGCTTGCGAAAAACCGCGCGCTCGCGAAGCCGAGCGAGGTTTTCGGGAGCCGTGTAGTCCAGCCCATAAATGATCCGCAGATATTCACGGCAACGGCATTTCAGCGCCGGCTGAACAAGGCCCTTGGGTCCCTTGGCCACAAACTCCCTTGGCTTGACGACCATGCCCTCGCCACCCGCTTCCGTGAGGTCGAGCCACCACTGAATCGCCGCATCGGCCGATTGCGGGTCGTTCAGTTCGACCGTCAGGTTGCGCGTGGCCATCAAAACCGAATCGCCTTCGGCGAGCCGCCGCGCGACCTCCATATGCCATGCATGGCCACGATCGTGATGAACTGCACCCTCCGAAGCCAACAGATGAAACGGGGCAAGTCGGAAGTCTTCCGCCGAATCAATCGGCCAGCAATAGCGTCGATACGCGTCCCGATACCGTTCGGCGTCGGACCGTCGAGACGAAATCCGGCCCGCCAACTCGCCCGCCTCGGGAACTTTGGCAAAAGCGGCTTCCGCCGCCGCGAGGCTGGCGATTGCCGAGACGCCCACCGGCGCGAATTGGCGTCGAAGCAGTTCTTGGGCCTTGGCCGACCAAGGCATGAGCTCGGCATCCAAGCAGAGCCAATCCGTCCGCAGTTCGTCCCAGAGGCCGGAACGTTCCGCCGCTTCGCGGACACGGTCCAACAAACCGGCCTCCGTCGCGTCGTCATCAAAGAATCGTCGCCCCGTACGAGTGTAGATCGTTCCTAGAGCCGGCTCGGCAAGGCCGAAGCGTCGAACCGCAACCTCTGGCTCGCGCAGCACCATCGCCACCGCTCGCGAACCCATATGCTTCTGTTGGCAAACCACCGCGTCGACCCCCTGATCGCGGAAGTAGGCCAGGGCCTCATCCGGGTGCTCCAAGAAGCCTTCGCGCGAACTGGTTTCTGACGGCGACATCGTTGGCGGCAGGTAGATCAGCCAACGCGGGTCGACCGCGAACCGGCTCATGATCTCAATCGCCGCGAACGCGTTTTCCTCTCGAATCGTCACCGACGGAATCCACGGCGTCTCGACCCGCCGCCTTCCCGCAATATCCTCCAGGTCGAGCACGTCGTCATGGTGCTGCTGGGCGGTGCGCCCGGTTTGCGGAAGCATGGACTGGCGGACCGCCCAGCGATGGCTGGCGTGCCGCAGCGTCTCCGTCGCTTCGGCGACGGAGAGCCACCGGACCGCGGCATAAGGCTTTCCGGCGAAGGTCGCCTCGAAGAACTCGGCTTCCTTGGCGATCGGCCCGAAATCTTCCGTCACCATGTACTCGCGGGCCCGGCAAATCCAGGCGCCGATCTGGGTCCTAACCCCGGCTTCCTCTTCGATCTCTCGAATCAGTGCCGCTTCCACCGATTCTCCGGGCTCGATTCCCCCTCCCGGCAAAAACCAACCGGAGGCCGCTTCGATCGCCGCAACTTTGCCGTCCCCATTGCGAACGATCGCATACACACTCGGGCGGGGCGCGTAGTCGACACCCTCCTCCGGCTCGCCAAACTCATGGGGCGGATCCTCGGGCGCAAGGGGAAGGAAGGGCCGGCTCGGTTCGGCGTAAACACGGGCGGCGCGAACGCTGACAAGTTCGAGTTCGGGGTAGCGGAGCGCGGTGAGCCGCCCGCCAAAGACGCACCCGGTATCGATGTTGATCGTGCCGTTCAGCCATTCCGGCTCCGGCACCGGGGTGTGTCCGTAGACGACTTTGGCCGAGCCGCGGTACTCGTTTGCCCAGGGATAGCGGACAGGCAGGCCGAATTGGTCAGTTTCGCCGGTCGTATCGCCAAAGAGCGCAAAGTCGCGAACGCGGGCGCTGGTCCGGCCTTGCATCTCGGCTTTCATTCCGGCATGGGCCACGACGAGCTTTCCACCATCGAACACGAGATGGCTGACCAATCCATCCAGGAACCCCGCAACCTCTTCCTTGAACGCTTCCGACTCCGATTCGAATTGGGCCAACGTGAGTTCCAGCCCATGGGCCACTTGAACCTCGCGGCCACGCAGCTTGCGCATGAGTTTGACGTCGTGATTGCCTGGGAGGGCATACGCGGCTCCGGCCGCCGCCATCTGCATCACGAGCCGGAGCACGCCGGGCGAATCGGGTCCTCGGTCGACATAGTCGCCCACAAACACGGCGCGCCGGTCTTCGGGGTGGCGAAATCCGGCTTCCGCCTCAGGGTGATAGCCCAACTGAGCCAGAAGCGCCTCGAGTTCGGCCCGGCAGCCGTGAACGTCGCCGATGATGTCGAACGGGCCTGATTCGTCTCGACGGTCGTTCCAGAGCTTGGTCCGCTCGATCGTCGCCGCCGCAACATCCGATTCCGACTTGAAGACGAAGGATTCGAGAAAGCCCTCGCGCCGAAGGTTGTAATAGGATCGCCGAAGCGCGGCGGCCTGCCGCCGGATGACGTGAGGGCCGAACTGCCGATCGGGGCGCGAGAGATTTCGCTCGATGCAGACGCGAGCCGGAAGGTCGAACACGATCGCCACCGCCAGCGCATGGCGGCGTTTGGCGATCTCGAGCAGCGTCTTGCGATGAAGCGACTCGACGTTGGTCGCGTCAATCACGGTCAGCCGGCCCCGCTTGAGCCGAAGGTCGAGCCAATGGTGAAGCAAATTGAACGCGTCTTCGGACGCGTCCTGCGCATTTTCGTCATCGGCAACCAGACCTCGACAGCGATCGCTCGAAATCACTTCCGATTCGGCGAAGCAGCGCGCCGCAAACGTAGACTTTCCGCAACCCGAGGGGCCCACGAGCACGACAAGGCAAAACTCGGGAAACTTTAGGTTCACCGCCGAAACACCCCCATTTGCGACGGCGCGCCATGCCTCTCATCCATCGGCCCCACCGGCTCAAATGCCACCGTAAAGCCATGGGCCTGGGCAACCCGATTCGCCCACGTTTCGAACTCCAACCGCGTCCATTCGAACCGGTGGTCGCCATGCCGCAGCTTGCCTTCCGGCAGACCTTCAAAGAGCGGGTTGTATTCGCGGTTGGGCGTCGTAACCACCACAAGGCCGGGCCGGGCAAATTCAAATACCGTGCGCTCGAAAGCGGCAAGCCGGTGGGGATCGAGATGTTCGATCACTTCCACCACCGCCGCCGCATCGAACCCTTCCAATCGACGGTCGCGATAGGTCAAGGATCCGTGGAGCAGCTGCACCTTTTCCGCGACGCGGGCGGGAGCGCGATCCAGCCGCAAACGCCGCTTGGCCTTTTCCAGCCCGACCCATGAGACGTCCATGCCGACAATCCGAGTGAAGCCCGCGTGCTTCAGCAGCCTTTTCAGGAGCTTTCCTTCGCCGCATCCCAAATCCAGCACGGTTTTCGCATCGGAGTTCGAAAGGACTTCGTAGACCCGTTCGAGCCGAAGATCGTGGAGCGAAGGACCACGCGATTCCTCTTCGGCCGCCTCGTCGATATCGACCTCGAACTCTTCCCCGCTCTCCTCGCTTTCGGCCAGGCGCGCCAGGGCTTCGTGGACCAAGACGTGCTGCCTCCGCAGATAGCGCTTGGCGATCTCTTCCTTCATCGGGTGGCGGGCCAACCATTCGCCGCCCCTTCGAAGTAGCTTGTCAATCTCGTCACGGTCAACCCAGTGGTGCTTGGCGTCGTCCAGAACCGGGATCAGGACGTAAAGATGAGCCAACAGGTCGGCCAGGCGAACCTCCGCCTTCAGGTGAACATCCCAGATTGAGCTCAGCCCCCATTCCGGGAACGTCTCGTCGAGCGCGCGTGGTGTCCCTTCCAGCACGTAGCCAAGAGGCTCGAAGAGCCCCCGGAGCAGACCCTCGCCTCCGCGGCACGGAAGCGCGGGAAGATGGACTTCGAAGGGCAGGGCGGCCTCAGCCAGCTCCGGGCGTTCTTTGCTTCGGCCGGTCATCGCCGTCCCAAAGAGCTTGGCCAGCGCCGTGCTCAAATACGAGTTGGCGGAGTAGGGTCGATCATTGACGTAGGGATCGCCGCCGCCCGACTTCTTGCGATTGCGTACCAATCCAACCGGGTCCACGTCGACGTAAACCGCGGCCGTGCAGGCGGCGGCGTTCGCCTCCGAAAAACCCACGTGCCCGATGCCGAACGCCAGGTCGACCGAATGGAGCCGGGACGGATTCTTGTGGAGCAGGAATCCGAGGTCGGTGGCCGGGTTATGGCGAAGCGTCAGGCTCAGAAACATGGCGGAAGGCCATTATGACGAACTAAAAGTTCGCCAAAGGCATCCGAGCCACCGACTCGTAGCCGATCCCAAACTCATTCGCTTTGCTGATCAAGAGGTCGACCTGATGAACCGCAAGGGATCCCATCGGCGGGATCGGCGTCATCTTGAGCGCCCGGCCGAGCGCCACCCGCAATTGCTCCGACTCGGTCTTGAGCCGGCCCAGCGGAATTCGAGGACGAAACCCCTGAATGTCCCGATTGGGGAGAAGAGGCGCGACCTCGCGGTCGATCGCCTGGGCCAATTGTTCAAGTTTGTCCAGATCGCCTTCCAATTCGGCATGCACGAAGCGCGGCTGAATCGCGTTGGGCGTTCCCCCAAAACGGGCAATCTCCACCCGGAATGACGGCAGCCGGCTCAGGGCCTCGGGCAAAACCAATCCTAATCGGTGAAGCGTCATTGGGCTCAATTCGCCCAGCGAGGCCAGTTGGATGAGGTACTCGCTCGGGGCCGACCAACGAACACTGTCCACCCCCGGCTTGCGCTTAAAAACCTGCACTTGAGCCTGGACCTGAGCGGCAAGCTCCGCAGGAATCAAGATGCCCACGAACGTGCGATTGATCGCTTCCATGGCTCGACCTTACCGAGTTTGCAGGGGTTGGCAAGGCGGCTCGGACGCCAACCTTGGCTCGGGCGCGTTCAGGCTTTGGCGCGAAAGGTTGTCCAATTGGATGGTCTGCTGGTGCACGGCCTGGGTGAGCCGCGCCACTTCGCCGCGAAGGGCTTCAAGCTCGGCTTGCGAGCCGGCGCCGCTTTGCTCGCGCAGAATCTTGGCCATCGTCTGCTGATGCCGGGTGAGGATGGCGACGATCGGGATGATGAGCATGATCGCGCCAAGAATGAGCACCATCCATTCATCATTCGGGGCCATTTGGGCAAGGAAAGGATGGGCCATGCGGTCACGTCAATCGGGTCGAGACTTCTTCGGCGGGCTTGGCGCCGCGCATCGCGAGCGAACGGACGTCGTCCATGGCGATGGTCTGCTGTTGGACGAGCTGTTTGAGCTCCGCCACTTCGCGGCGAAGCATTTCGACCTCTGGGCTGGCGACCATAGGTTGCGGGTGCTGCCGGTGAATGAGCTCGGCCATTTTGCGCTGATGGTGCACCAGAATGGCGATGACCGGCACCGAGAACGTGGCGACGATCGCCACGATGGGGATCAGTTCATCGATGCCGGCGAGTGCCGAAAGAAGATTCTCCATTGCCTTACGAAGGTCGAGGCTTTCAAGGCCCTCTTTAAGATATTACAGGGAAACGTCGCCGGCAATAGGACTTTTTTCAAATGCGCGGGCCACCGCGCGCTTGGCTTCGGCCACCGTGAACCGTCCTTCGTAGAGCGCTCGCCCGACGATCACCCCTTCCAGATGATGGATGCGGGCTTCGGCCATGAGCTCAAAATCGTACAAATCGGAAATGCCGCCGCTGGCGATCATCCGACCCTTGATCGCCTCCGCGATCCGGTGGAAAAAGACCACGTTGGGGCCGAGAAGCGCCCCATCTCGCGCGATATCGGTTACGACAAAATGCCGCGCGCCCAGGCCTTCCATCCGCTGGGCCAGGTCTTCCGCCGAAACCTCCGAGGTCTCGGTCCATCCCGACACCGCGACCCGGCCGTCGCGCGCATCGATTCCCGCTGCGGCGCTCTCGCCCAAGGCAAAGAAGATCGCTTCCGCAAAATCGGGGCTCTCCACCAGCCGCGAGCCGACCACCACCCGATGGACGCCCCGCTCGATCGCTTCGCGCGCCGTCTCGAAGGTCCGTACGCCCCCGCCGAACTGCACCGGAACCGGAACCGACCGGCAGATTTGTTCCACGATCTCCAGGTTCGCCGGGCAGCCGGTCCGCGCGCCATCCAGATCCACCACATGGATCAGCTCGGCCCCCTCGTCGGCAAACCGGCGAGCGACATCGGCCGGAACCTCGTCATAAACGGTTTCCTGCGCGAAATCGCCCTGAAAGAGCCTCACGCATTGGCCGCCCCGAAGATCGATCGCCGGAATAATCAACATCGCAAGAAGTTTTCGAGAGTGCGCAGACCCACCGACCCGCTCTTTTCCGGGTGGAACTGAACGCCCCACACATTCTTTCGCATGACGGCCGACGGAAAGGCAATCCCGTACTCGGTCAGCGCCGCCACATCATCCGCATCGGCGCAATCCGTGAAGAGCGAGTGTACAAAGTAGGTTTGCTCGCCGTTCGACATGCCGTTTGCCAATCCTTGGCTTTGAACCCAGCCCAAACCGTTCCACCCAATATGGGGGACCTTCAATCCATTTTCGGCGGGAAGATAGCGGACCTTTCCCCGGAATATTCCCAGACCCCGGTGCGCGCCGCGCTCCTCGCTTTCCTCAAACAGAAGCTGCTGGCCCAAGCAGATGCCGAGGAGGGGCATTCCATCTTCGGCAAAGCGCCGAATCTCGGGATAGAGCGGGGACAGGCGCTCGGCGGCCGCGCCGAACGCGCCCACGCCGGGAATGATGAGCCGATCCGCGCCTTCAAGATGCGGCTGGACGGCGCACGCATGGCCAAGGTGGCGCACGGCGCGGGCAACCGAGCCGAGGTTGCCCATGCCGTAATCCAGGATAACCGTCAATCGATCTTCCCTTTCGTCGAGGCGGGGGTGGCCCGATCCGCCACTTGGGTGGCCTGCAGAATGGCCAAGCCCAGTCCCTTGAACATCGCTTCGGCGATGTGGTGATCGTTAACGCCGGCCAAGACCCGTTGATGCAGCGTCAGGCCCGCATGGGACGAAAGCGCACGGAAGAACTCCGGAATGGCCTGCGTGGACATCTGGCCGATCCGGTCGGCCTTGAAGTTCGCTTCGAAAAAGTGGAGGCCCCGGCCCGAGAAATCGACCGCGGTCATCACCAGCGCCTCATCCATCGGGGTCAAGCCGCTGCCGTACCGCACGATCGGATCGGTATCGGCAAGCGCCTCTTTGAGGGCTCGGCCAAGGACGATGCCGACGTCTTCAACGGTGTGGTGGTCGTCGACGCCGAGGTCGCCTTCGGCTTCGATGCCAAGGTCGAATCGACCGTGGAAAGCCATGAGCTCGAGCATGTGGTCGAAGAAGGCGATCCCGGTCGCGATGTCCTGCTTGGTGCCGCCATCGAGGTCGAGCACGATGTGAACCCGGGTCTCGGCGGTTTCCCGGTCGACTTCGGCATATCGGACCCCACGCGCGCCTCTGCTCATGGCATGAGTGTACTTGAGTTCGTCGTGTTGGCCGGCGGGGACGGATGGGTCGGATGAGACGGATGCGACGACGTCACGCTTTGCGAAATCCATATTCCGAATTCCGTAAATTAATAGGCCCCCCTTTGCTCGAGGGGGGCCTGCTCAACAGGAGGTGCTCAATCACGGCACCCGCACTGCCTTACACACCGATATCACCGCACCGATGCGGCCATCGGCGCCAAGAGCAAGCGGAGCCGCTCTCGGCCACAAGTGCGATGTCTCATGCCCATCCTTACCGTCCTCCATTGGCCGGCTCCATTTGGGCGTAAACCCGCCTGGTCGGTTGAGCCTTACGACTCTCGCTACGTCTACGGGGTTAGCTGTCGGGTTCGGGCCAAGAGTTACCCTAAGCGGCTCGGTCGCCGCCATTCACCCCTACTGACTGGGTCCCCCGTTCCCTCCCAACTGTCTGGGAGGAATTCGACGGTTTGGCTTTGCAGCCATTAGTTATGATTATCCACATTTCCGAAAAGTTCCGTAGCGAAGGTTAAAAGGCTCGCAGAATTGCCAGGGTCCAACGAGAACGGGACCCAGAAAAGGCTTGGGACCGGTGAGATTCGCGAGACGCCGTGCGGTTTCGTTCGATACAGACCTGGCCAACTCATCGGCCTCAGATGTCCCATCCGATCCATTGGGTCCACCCATCAAGTATCCTTTGCCCCCAATGGCCATTCTCGTCGACCGAAACTCCCGCGTGCTGGTCTCCGGCATCACCGGCCGTGAAGGCACGTTCCACACCGGCCAAATGATCGAATACGGCACGAACGTCGTCGCCGGCGTCACCCCCGGCAAAGGCGGAACGACCCATCTGGGCGTCCCGGTGTTCGACTCGGTGGCCGAAGCGGTGGCCGCCACGCGGGCCGATGCCGCTGTCATTTTCGTCCCTGCGCCCTTTGCGCCCGATTCGGTGCTCGAGTGCGAAGCCGCGGGCATCCCGTTCGTCGCGCTCATCACGGAAGGCATCCCGATCCACGACATGGTGCGGATCGTCAACCGCCTCCGGGCCAATGGGCGGACCCGTTTGCTCGGCGGCAACTGCGCCGGCATCATCACTCCGGGGCAATGCAAGATGGGCATTATGCCCGGGCACATCTTTGCCGAAGGGCCGGTCGGGATGGTCAGCCGCAGCGGCACCCTCACCTACGAAATCGTCTGGGAGCTCACCAGCGCCGGCCTGGGACAGACCACCTGTGTCGGCATCGGCGGCGACCCGGTTCCGGGGACGCGGTTCATCGAAGTCATGGAGATGTTTGAAAACGACCCCGAAACCAAAGCGGTGGTGATGGTGGGCGAGATCGGCGGGTCCGATGAAGAAGCCGCCGCCGAATACATCAAGACCATGACGAAACCGGTCGTCGCGTTCATCAGCGGGCGCACGGCTCCGCCCGGCAAGCGCATGGGCCATGCCGGCGCGATCATCTCGGGCGGCAAAGGAACGCCCCAATCCAAAGTCGATGCGCTTCAAGCCGCCGGCGTCCCGGTGGCGGACAAGACAAGTGAGATTCCAGGTTTGGTGAAAGCCGCGTTAGAACGATTGGCCCAGCCGGCCTGAGAGGGGCGATCAAGGGGTAACGGACATTCCGGTCGGTTACCCGCCCGCCCCCGCCGCCCCGCCGATCTGCAGCGGGGTTTGCGGCGGAAATGGCTCCTTTGCCTTGGCGATGCGGTCGGTGATCCGCTT
>CAYONY010000116.1:0-2302 GCA_964405415.1 uncultured Fimbriimonadaceae bacterium
GTCGAGGCGCGCCAATTCCTGGGAAACCGCGGCAGGCGTGACGTCGCCGCCGATCGCCAGCACCACGTTTTCCGGGCGGACGAGCTTTCGAAACGTGGCCAAAATCTCTGTTCGGTTGGGCTTGGCTTCGCGCCAGGCCTCGGGGTCGAGCGCCGCCGCCCAAGGCTCGCGCGCGCCTTCCATCCGTTTGCGAAGGGACCGGTTCAAACTTTCATCAAGCAGGAGGGGCCGTCGAAGCAACGACTCGGCCATGGCAATGCCGGATCCCAATTGATTCTTGGGCATTGAGAAACGCAGATAGAAGTGGTCGCCCAGCGTCGCGGCCAAAACCGCGCGGCCGGTCTGTTGGCCATAGTTTCGCAGCGTGGCGCCGGTGTACTCCTCGGTGCCGTCCAAGATAGAATCCCAGGCCGCGAGCGCGCAGATGCGCTCGGCGTCCCCCATCTTGGGCAGTTTGACCAAGGCTTGGACGGTCACCGATTCGGCATCGAGGTCGGGCACCACCACCACTGCCGGGCGCGCCATCGCCACCGTCAAGAGCGCCGCAATCATGGGCCCGCCGCCTTGACGAATCGGGCCGCCGCCGCTTGGAACGAAGCTGCCGTCAATTGACGAATTGCATTCTGATAGTCCTCGACCGAAGCGTTCGGCGACTGGGCGTAGAGCAGGCCGCGCAGGCCCGCGCGCCCTCCCGGAGTTGCCATCCGTTGGCGCACCCATTCGCCGGCCAGCGCTTTCCCTCGCGCGAAGAGCGCGGCCAGATCGGTCGGCTTTCGGGCCGCGAGCCAAGCCGCAAGGCCGGCTTCGCCATTCGACGAGCCCAGCACTACGACTCCCGGGAGCACCGAGGGGGTGTAGAGCAGGAAGCTGCCTTCCCGCTCCGAAGCGAGGGCCAGCCCGGCCGCCAGGACCGCCGGCGATTCCGGCTCGAGCCAGCTCGGAGCGACCACGCCGACCGCCTCCCCTTCCCCGCTTGTGGCGCGCGCTTCGGCGACCTGTGGTTCGAGGCGGGCGGGGGCCGACGGCTCGACCGGGTCCTTCACTTTCGGGAGGCGCTCGCGAAGCTGTTTGGTCACCGCGTCCAGATCGAGATCGGGACCGCAAATTGAAACGACCAGATTCTGCGGCGCAAAGTGGCGCCGTCGAAGCTGCTCCAAACCGGCGGCCGATGCTTTGGCAATCACCTCGGGCGCGCCGACCGGGTCGAGTCCGGCCTCGCCGAAGAGGCTCATCCAGACGGCGGGGCCCAAACGCTTCGACGCCGGGTTGAGCGCGATTTCTTCGTTGAGCACCGCGGTTTCGCGTTTGAGCTCGTCGTCGGTTGTATGGAGCGGCTGCATCAAGGCTTCGACGGCGGCCAACGCCGGCTCGAGCTTGCCGAGGGGTGCGACGATTGCAAACTGGAGCGCGTCGCGGTGGGTCTCCGAAACCAGGAGCATGCCTTGGGCTTCCAGGCGCGCGCCCAGCCCTTTGTCCGGCCCTTTTTCCAAGAGATGCTCCAGGAGGTGCCGCCAGCCGTGGGTCTGGGGGTTTTCCGCGACCCCTCGGCTGGAGACGATGAGCTGGACCGAGAGCACTTTGGCCTTGGGCATGTTCTCGACCACGACGATCGCCCCGCTGGGCAAGATCGTGCGGAGGTAGAGGGCATCTTGAGCCCTTCCCCTGTTTTCGACTTCGGCGAAAATGGAGGAGGGGTTGGGGAGGGAGATCCCCAGCAGCATTCCAAAGGCAGCGGCAAGCATTACGAAACCGACAAAAGCTCGACTTCGAAAACCAGCGTGGAGTTCGGCGGAATCACATTTCCCGCCCCGCGCGAGCCGTATCCGAGCTCGCTGGGAATCACGAGCCGGCGTTTGCCGCCGACCTTCATGCCGGCCACGCCCTGGTCCCAGCCTTTGATCACCTGGCCCGCGCCAAGCTTGAAGGTGAAGGGCCCGCGGCCGACGCTGGAGTCGAATTGGCGGCCGTCTTCGAAGGTGCCGGTGTAGTGGACGGTGACGCTTTGGCCGCTGACGGCCTCGTCGCCTTGGCCGAGTTCGTGGTCGGTTATCTGGAGTTCGGGCATGGCGAAGAGTCTACATGAAGCGTCACCCCCTTAATCTGGACGAAATGGCCTCAAGCCAGCTGCCCTTTTGCCGGGACGCTATGAATTGCTCGGGACTTCCCCATTCAGATTTACGCACGCACCCTCTGATGACCTCGCTTGCTCAAATCTGCAGTTTGTGTTACCCTAGTCTCGTCATGCTCCAAATCTGCTCGACACCCGCAGGGGGGGGGGGGGGGGGGGGGGGGGGGGGGGGGG
>CAYONY010000116.1:2312-6474 GCA_964405415.1 uncultured Fimbriimonadaceae bacterium
ACCCTCTGATGACCCCGCGTGCAAAAATCTGCCTTTTGTTTTCCCCTAGTCTCGAAAGGCCCCAAACCCCCCCCCCCCCCCCACGCCCCCCCCCCCCCCCCCGCACAGGACCGTCATGGGTCAATACCTGGCCCGAGAGCCGTAATTTGGGCTGTCCGTTTAGCGACCCTACTCGCCGCCGCCACACCTTGCCTTGGGTACGCCAACGACAACATCACGACGAAGTTCGATCACAACTTCGCCTTCCAATTCGGTCTTTCGTCACACGAGAAAGACGCTAAAGTCAGCGGCACGAATGTCAATTGCACGTTCTTCATGAACAAGGGAGCCGTTGCTGATCCCACTGAGCCGGAGACTTGGGACAGCGTCACCTTGACGTCATTGCGCGTTCAATGCGATACAATGGACAAGACTTGGACGCCACCCGGCGGTCCCTTTCCTCCTTTCTCACTTTCGAAGTCAATCCGGATCGCGAGTACGCATTTCGCTGATAATGACACCATTACGTTTCTTATCACGGCCAAGTATCATTGTGTCGATTCCCTACTTGGAACCGCCGACCTCACGTTTACCCACAATGCAACGCTCAAAGCCTATAACAAAGCACAACTGCTGGGTCAGAACAAGGACCAGTTTGGTGAACCTGCCGCAGAAATGCAGTCGCAGTCGGATATCCTCACCCAGTTTATGAGCGATGTCTTAACGACGAGCCACTCCATTACGCCTGCTCCCGGCCTGCCTGCCCGAAGCGAGACGGGCGCCACGATAACGGGCAAGACGACCGAATCGACGGTGGTTTCTTTCCTTACTCACGGAAGTCACATCAACTTCGTGGATTCAAATTATGTCGATACAATATGGTTCATTTGGGGGTTGCCGCCGCCAGTATTCGAAATCATCACTGAAGTCGGCCAAAAAGCCTCCCTTTACATCCCTCAGTACAATATCGTCGCATTTTGGGCATGTGGGACGCTAAACGGAGCTACCGAGTGCATCGACGCCTACAACACCAAGTCTACAAATCAGGCGTACCTAGGGTTCACCGATGTTCTTAGGCTCATGCTTTGGACGCGGGCGGAACGCGATTCGGTCAGTAATGGCATGCCGGAGCACATTCAACGGACGCACGGCTTAGGCAATCATGCGACGGTGTTTTGGGACTATCTGTGGCTCGGATATCCGGTTGTTGAAGCGTTGAGGTTGGCAAACAATCTGTTTCCTCCAGTTCGCTGGGACGGCAATGCCCACGTCGACTTGCCCATGCAGGTGCGAACAGACGGACTCGCCACTCTCCGCTTCGTCTATCTGACGCTGAACGAACGCACCACCCTTGGAATCGGTTTGGGGATTTACGGAAACTGGTGGATTGAAACGCCAGTAACGGCGCCATAAGGAGTTCAACGATGATTAATCTTGCCCTTTACGGGATTCTGTTGTACGGCAGCCCTGCGAACGACGACGTAATCGCCGCAAGAGCGGCCATTAGTCGGATACTAAATGCAAGCGTCAACTCTGAGCTTGGTCGACCCCACCTCATTGAGCTAAACAGCCAAGACTACTTGGTGTCTCCGATTGATGGGCTAGGGCTGTATAACTCGTCGGTCCAAGCCAGCTTCAGAAGTAGCCCATTACGGCTGTTCCAGCTGAACATTGAAATTAAGCGGCCAGAACGGATAGACGATATTCGTCCGCTTGAGTTGCAAAGTATTGAAGTCATCGCAAAGAATGTCGTAAAGACCTTCGTGCCGAATTGGTACGGCGTCCTTGTCGAAGCTGATACTCCGAACCAGGCTCCTAACCCGAAGGCGCCTCGCATCGGCTTTCGCGCCGCCCTGACCCTAGACGGCGTCGAGGTCCAATCATGGTGGGGCATCCACGTCGAAATCGACGCCTATTCCGGCTGCGCGGTAAATGTGGTCAATTCGAGTGCGATCGATTATGCGGCCTTTCAAAGACCCGTAAGCTGGCAGAAGGCGGTTCCCGATCGGGAGGGTTTTCGGCGGGCCATGCGTGCCTACGCGGCGACGATCCCCTTTGCCAACGGCTGGGTCTATCGAGAAGACGTCGTCCTTATGGTGCCCATTGCTGATGGCCCCGCCGTTCGCCAAGATTTGACTCCTGCACATATCCAGGGACGCAATGAAAGACGCTTGATGCCCTTTTTTCGCGTCATCGTCAACAGTACAACGGAAGGAAAGGAGCGCGTCCAGCAGATCTTTGTCGATGCCACCACCGGCATTCCCACCTCGGTGCTCTTGATCGATCTCGGGGTGTCGGTAGGTGGGTCAATGAAGAAACCACCATTGAAGATCGAGCCGGGCCTTGAGCTGGACGTGGTCGGTACAACCTCCAAGATTACCATTGATTCGCGATGTGAAAAAACAACCGATTCGAAAGCAACGATCATTGCGTATTTTCAAGCTGGCAGATCTACTCTGAGGGGCGAGTTTGACGTAAAAGCGAAGATAATCTCGATTGATGGAACTACTTGGCGCTACGACGGTAGCCCGGACCTCGTGGCCCTAAAGAAACTCAAGCCGCTCGGAACCAAGACCTAAACTTATGGAATGTGCAGCCGGACCCTTCCGGCTACACTAATCCGCCTTTCGGATAGTCGCCGAGTGCAGGCTCCACCAACCGCCTTCGGTCGCCAGCAAATAGGCCATCACGAAATCCCGCCCGTCGGCGGTGACCGTGGTCGTGAGCTTGTGGATGCCCGGCTTCAAATCGTAGAGGGAATAGGTCTTCTTCTCGACCGGCTTCACATCCGAACCCGAAGCGTACATCGCCAAAGGCCCCACATTGTCTTTGTGCACCTCGATCGTGAACTCGGCAAGGTACTCCGCCCCCACTTTCGTCGGTCGAAAATAGACCCCGGCGCCTCCATACTTGTCCTTGAACATCATTTTGCCTTCGACGATGTTGAGCCCATAAATGTATTGGGCGAAGATCGCGCCATTCGCGCCCATCGGATTCAGCGGCGTCACCGTAAGCTTCCCCTCGAGCGGCTTGAAGGCGGCTTTGCGCGAGATGATCACGTTGGGATCGACCTTGAGCAGCGCCTCGGCCAACATCGGACCCTTTTCTGGGGGCTTGACCATCAGCTCGGTCGGGATGTTGTTCTTTTTCCGAACGAGCGCGCCTTGCCCGACGACAAGCGCGGCGGCCAAGGTAGCAAGCGAGGCGATCGAGAATGCGAGGAGCTTTGAGGTGTTCGGCATGGGCATGATTTCTCTCCCTTCGATTGGCGAAGTATAGGCCAATCTCGCTGCGCCCCCTCGAAGGCATAATGGCCCCATGCTCCGATCCGAACGCCGCGGCCCCGTGCTGCACCTCACGCTGAACCGCCCGGAGGTCCGCAATGCTTTCAACGAGGAACTCTTCGGCGCAATCACCGAAACTTTTCAGACGCTTCCCGAGGAGACCCGGGCGGTCGTGGTACGCGGTGAGGGGAAGGCGTTTTGCGCGGGGGGCGACCTCGAGTGGATGAAGCGGGCCGCCGGCTATTCGGCGGAGGAGAATTTTCAAGACACGATGCGGTTGGCGGGGACGTTCGAGGCGATCGTCCAGTCGCCGGCTTTGGTGATCGCGCAGGTTCACGGCGCGGCGTTCGGCGGCGGGGCCGGTCTGGTCGCGTGCGCGGATGTGGCGATCGCCCACCCGGACACGCTTTTCGCGTTCTCCGAGGTCAAGCTGGGGCTGCTGCCGGCGACGATTTCTCCCTTCGTCATCCCCAAAATCGGGGCGAGCCACGCGCGGGCTCTCTTCACCACCGGCGAAGCGTTCGGCGCCGAGCGCGCCTTGCGGATCGGGCTGGTTCACGAGGTGGCGGAGGACCTGGAAGCGGCGGTGGCGCGAAAGCTCGAAGCGGTGCTCGCGGCGGGGCCGAAAGCGGTGGCGATGGCCAAGCAGATCGCCCAGCGGGGCTTTCCCAACATGGAGGCTTCGGCCCGGGCGCTGGCGGCGGCCCGAGCGTCCGAGGAAGGTCGAGAGGGGGTGGCGGCTTTCCTGGAAAAACGCCGGGCGGGTTTCGTTTCTGAACTCAGGAGTTGATTGGCGTGCCGATTCGGCTTGCACGCAACGTCTCGCAACGTCTCGCAACGTCCCGACTTGGCGTGGCGGAACTTGGCGAACGTGGCGTGCCGAGCCAGATTGCACGCAA
>CAYONY010000116.1:6574-10393 GCA_964405415.1 uncultured Fimbriimonadaceae bacterium
GACTTGGCGTGGCGGAACTTGGCGAACGTGGCGTGCCGAGCCAGATTGCACGCAACGTCACGCTACGTCACGCAACGTCCCGAACCGAAGTGGCGAAAGGTGGCGAACGTGGCGTGCCGAGCCGACCGTCACTCAACGCGAAGAAAGTCCACCTCAATAAGAGATCAGCAACGCGTAAAGGAGCCGCTGTGAATACCCTCGAAACGATGGATCATGACGGAGAACCAGATTGCAAAACTGGTCTTGGACGCGGCGTTTCGCGTTCACACGGCATTGGGTCCGGGGTTACTCGAATCGGTATATGAGATGGCGATGGTCTGCGAGCTCACGGCGATGGGATTGCGCGTCCGCAAGCAGCATCCCATTCCCGTCGTCTATCGAGGAATCAAGCTCGAAATGGGCTTCCGGGCCGATCTCTTGGTCGAGGACCTTGTGATTGTCGAAATCAAATCCGAGGAGGCCGTTCCTCGCGTGGCCTTCAAGATCCTCCTGACGTACTTGCGATTGGCGGACAAGCGTCTTGGCCTGATGATCAATTTTCGGGAAGAAAGCCTCCGCGATGGCATTAAGCGCGTGGTGAACCGACTATGTGACTCCGAAAAAACCGAACGAACACCTATTCCCTTGGCAGAATGAATCCAACAAGTCCTCGCCTTTTCATCGCTCTCTTTCCTTCCCTGCGGATCGTTCGCGCCTTGGCCGAGCGGATCGAAGCCTGGAAGGAGCAGTTGCCCGATCCGCGCTTGCGATGGGTCCCTCCCGAAAACCTCCACCTCACCCTATGTTTTCTTGGCGACGTCGACGCGGAACGGATCCCCGACCTCGAGGCCGCGCTGGGTGCCGTCCCTTTGGCCGGGCCGATCGAGCTTCGCTTAAACGGGCTGGGCGCCTTTCCCGGCAACCAGCGGCCTCGCGTCCTCTGGGCGGGAATCGCGGGCGATATCGCCCGAATGGCCTCGTTTCAGGTCCAAATTCAGGAGGCGGCCCTGCCTTTTGCCCAAAGGCCGGATCCCAAGCCCTTTTCGCCCCATCTCACCCTGGCCCGGATCAAGGAGGGGGACGGACGTCTCGGGCGTGCGGTGCGCCGGTTAGTGCAAGCGGAAGCGGAGACGGAATTCGGTGCCTGGCCGGCGACGGAGATTCAGCTTATGAAAAGCGTCCTCGGGGCGGATCGGTCGCGGTATGAGGTGCTCGCCCGATTTCCGGCGTTGGGAACTCCCGGGGGGCACGCGGAACCCAAAGACCCCAAGTGACCGTCGAAAGTCGTTTCATCATTCTAAAACGCCAATTTTTTGGAATTATAGTTTCTCTTTGGCTGCGGGAAGTCGTACAATAGAGCCACCATGTCCCGACACTTCACCGAAGATCAGTGGCGCGAATACGACACCCAGGGCTACCTCAAGCTCGGCCGGGTGCTTTCCGACACCGAACTCGAAGGCCTGCGAAACCGGATCGACGCCATTATGCTCGGGCGCATCCGGTATCGGGACATGATGATGCAGCTCGACCTGGGCGGCGGCTACGACAACACGGCGCCCCAATCCAAGGGCTGGAAAGGGGAAACGCTCGACTATCGCAAGATCGAGCAGCTCGAAAAAGACCCGCTTTTCCTCGAATTCATGCGTAAGCCGGTCTTCCGCGAGGCTTGCGACTTCATCTACGGCGCGCACACCGAAATCTCCGCCTATCGGTCGATGTTCATGAACAAGCCGGCCCGGTTGGGGACCGTCCTGCCCTACCACCAGGATGGCGGCGACAATTGGCGGCTCGACCGCGATCCGCTCTTGACGGTTTGGACCGCGCTCGATCCGGCAACGAAGGCGAATGGCTGCGTCAAGGTTTTTCCGGGCACGCATCGTCTGGGCCTGGTCAGTAAATTCGGCCATACCCTCAGCGAAGAAAACATTGCCAATTACTGCCCCGAAGACAAGGTGGTCCATGTCGAGCTCGAGCCCGGCGAGGCCTATCTCATGCACAACTGGCTGATCCACGGCAGCGACATCAACCACACCGACATCCCGCGTCGGGGCTTTTCCGTGTGCTACATCGATGCACGGACGACATACCTGCCAACCGGCGCGAAGTTTCCCGTCATCTTTGGAGAGAAGGCGATCGAGGCGGAAGCGCCGGAGCTTCTGGCGGTTTGATCTGTGAGATCATCTGCGAAACAGAAACCAGCATTTTTGCCATTTCTGCCCGACTCTATCCCGGTTAGACTTGTCTCGTTGCCCGAATTCCGAGTCCGAAGTTGCTTGAGGTTTTGATGGTGGATCGAATAAAGTACGTTGTCCTTGCCTTGGGAGTTTGTGCGCTGCCAGCTCAGGCCGTCATTGTCGATTTTGAAGACCTCACCCATTCGTCTGAGAACTCCAACACGCTCTACTATGGTGCCGCTGTCGATTCTCGGGGATATCACTTCGAGAATCTGACGCGTCCAGCCGACCCTCAGGCATTGGCCTCTTGGAAAAGTACCGCCACTTATTACATCGGTTCCGTCGCTTTGTGGCTGCCGTGGGGACCCGACGATGTGCGCATGGCGAAACTTGGTGGGGGTGCGTTCACGGTCCGCAGCGTCGACCTCGCTAATGTATTCCGTTTCAACTCAAACTTCTCGGTCACCTTCACTGGAACTCGGGCCGACACATCCACCGTCCAGGAGACGCTTACCGTCACGAACCCGACCTCCCTTTCCAGCTATGCCTTTTCGAACATGGCAGACATCGTAAAGTTGGAATGGAAGGGGGGAGCGTCCTCAAGCAACAACCCCCAATTCGACAATTTCGACGTCCAAGCCGTCCCCGAGCCAGCGGTACTGGCAGGACTTAGTTTCGGATTCGTAGTGCTCGGTAAGCGGAAAAGAACGAAGCCTTCGAAATGAGCTCGAGTTCGACGCAGATTCGACAGAGCTTAAAGGCCAGCCGGTAAGCTAAGCCGATGTTCAGCAAGTTCACGGGCCTTGCCGCCACGGCAGGTCTCCTTTTTGGTTTTCTGGTTCTGATTCCCGAATCGATCGCTCAGGGCAAACCCAAGCCCAAAGCCCCCACCAAGCCGGCCCCCAAGCCGCCTGCTCAAGCCACCAAGCCCACTCTCGGCACGTCACAGCTTCCTGGCGACAACGGCAAGCTCGGCACGATCTACCAGCTTGGCAACAAAGGCGAAGAGCTGCATTTCACGCTCGACAAAGCCGGCGTGGACATGCGTTTCCGGACCGTTCCGACCAACCTGATCGCCGGAAAGGCCGAGCGTCTGCTTGTCCTTCACTTCACGGTCCACAATCCGCTCAAGACGGAGCAGATGGCGGACGCCCGGGCCTTCAAATTCACGGTGGTCTCGCCGGATGACAAAAACGTCGAGTTCAACGGCGCCGTTTATGAGCCGGACAAGCGCACGCCGATCAGCCAAATGCTCAAACCGGCCCAGAAGGTCAGGCTTGTCGCCGTCATCCCCATCTTTGCCCAAGGGCCGATCACCAAGCTCATGGTCGCGCGAGGTTCGGGCGCGATTCTGCGCTATCAGCTGGCCGACAGCCTCGAAAAATCAACGTCGGTATTCAGCTCCGACGGCGTCTCGATCGAGGACTCGGCGGCCGTCGAGCTCGGCAAACTCTTCGACTTCGGCGGATGGGACATGGAAATCCAAGAAGTCAAGGAATCTACCGAGGCCATCGGCAGCTACGTGCCCACCGCGGACAAGGGCGTTTATGTGGCGGTGGTCAAGTTCTCGAACCCGTTGAGCAAGCCGATGAGCATCGGCTGGCAGTATTTCACGCCGACGCTGACCGACGAGAATGGCGAGACCATCCACTGGCCCAAGGACTTC
>CAYONY010000117.1:0-10373 GCA_964405415.1 uncultured Fimbriimonadaceae bacterium
GATCGCGGTTGTTGGTTCAGGAGGGTGTGGCCGGCCGATTTCTCGACAAAGTCCGGCGGCGGATGGAGAACCTCCGCGTTGGCGATCCGCTCGACAAAGCCGTCGATATCGGCGCCATCATCGCGCCGGTGCAGCTTGAGCGCATTGCGGAACTCGTTCAAAAGGGACGCGACGAAGGCGCAGAGCTCTTTCAACCGACCTGGAGTTGCCCTCAAGAGGGATGGTTCTACCCCCCTACGTTGCTTTCGAAGGTGAGCCCCGCGTCAACGGTCGCTCAAGTCGAGATTTTTGGGCCGGTGCTGGTCGCGATGACGTTTCGGACGCCTTCGGAAGCGGTGGAATTGGCCAACAACACGGTCTACGGTTTGGCAGGGAGCGTCTGGACCGAAAACGTCAATCTCGGGCTCGATGTGGCGGCTCGCATCAAAGCCGGGACGATTTGGGTGAATTGCACGAATCAATTCGATGCGGCCTCCGGGTTCGGCGGCTATCGGGAGAGTGGTTTCGGGCGCGAGGGCGGAAGAGAAGGGCTGTTTGAGTATTTAAAGGTCGAATCTCGAAGGTCGAAGGTCGAGAGCCACGGCTCCTCAAAATCGGCGGTCGTCAATCATCCGTCACCGATCGATCGGACGCCCAAGCTTTACATCGGGGGCAAGCAGGTTCGGCCGGATCAAGGCTACAGCGTGGCGGTCATAGGGGCGGACGGAACGCCGCTCGGCGAGGTGGGCCGCGGCAATCGCAAGGATATTCGCAATGCGGTGGAGGCGGCACGTGCCGCCCAGCCCGGTTGGGCGGGAAACCCCGCCCACTTTCGCGCCCAGATTCTTTATTACATCGCGGAAAACCTGGCGGCTCGGGCCGATGACTTCATCCGACTGCTCGGTGCGCTCAGTGGCACCGACGGCGTCGCTGAAGTGGAAACGGCCATTCAGCGCACATTCGCCGCGGCGGCTTGGGCCGACAAGCACGACGGCCGTGTGCATGGCGCCGCGTTCAAGGGGCTGGTGTACACGCGGAACGAACCCATCGGCGTCTTGGGGATTGTGGCCCCCGAGACACATCCTTTGGCCGGGCTTCTCAGCTTGGCGATGCCGGCGATCGCGATGGGCAATGCGGTCGTGGTTTTGCCTTCGGAGACCCAGCCGTTAGCGGCAACCGAGCTTTATCAAGTGTTTGACACGTCCGATCTGCCGGGTGGCGTGGTGAACCTCGTGACGGGAATTCATGCGGAGACCGCACGAACTCTCTTCGACCACGATGGCGTGGAGGGGGTTTGGCACTTCGGCAAGCCGGAGCTTGGCGTCGAGCTTGAGCGGGCGTCAATTGGAAATCTTAAGCAAACGTGGGTTGGCTCCGGAACCGTCTGGGATTGGATGGATCCCGCTTGGCCGGAAGGTTTTCAATTTATTCGTCACGCCACGCAGGTGAAGAACGTCTGGGTGCCGACCGGCGAGTAGCAGGGCTCAGCTTTCGTCCAGTTCGGCTTGGGCGGCGGTCCGGGAATCCAATGCATCCGACTTTTCGGCGGCCTTCGTGGCTCGACGTTCTCGATTTCGCCTTCGTCGCCGACGTCCGTTGCGCCATTTTTCAAATTCCTGCTGATAGCTGTCCGTGTTTTTGGCAAAGGAGGTCACCGCGTGGAAGGCGATGCCAATACCCCAGCCGATGAGGGGCCAAATGGCCCAGCCGATGTGACCCTTTTGATAAAAGTTGAAGCCCACCATCGCCCCGTTTACGATAATGTAAGCCCAAAAGTGCTCCCAAAACTCGTTGGAGACGTACTTGTGATATTCCGCCTGCTCCTCCGCCAGTTCCTTCTGCTGGCGATATTCCTCTTCGGCAGCCTGAACTTGGGCCTCCGTCAAACCCAGTTCACCGGCGGCCGCCATGAGCCTTTGGCGGAGCGCCTCTTCATCCGAATAACCCGCCTTGTGCACCGCGAGCTTGAGGATCTGCTCGACGTCCCGATCGTCGTTGAGATGTTCGCTGGCCATGTCGGTTCCCCAGTCTAATACGACTGGGCGGGCAAGGGGTTGCCCGGAGAAAAAAAGAGCCCGGCGAAGAGCCGGGCCGAGAGGAGAAGCGGAAGCTTCCTTTTGAACCGATCCACGATTGGGGTGTTGGATCGGCTCCGGGTTTGAGGGGCGCCTGGCGAGCGTTCTCCCAGGCTTCGGTTAGGTCTTTAAGACGTCGTCATACCTCTAAAAAGTTTGTAAAGTGAATACTAACTCGTGGAATTGCCAGGCGATCCGACCCGGTCAACCAACTGGGAACCAATCTTTACAAAAAGGTGTTCTTTAGTTCGAGGGTGGATGAAACGGCCGACTGGCCCCGTCCTCGAAGAAAATGGCGGAAAAAACACTCATAACGACGACGAACCGCGAGGGCCGATTCAACGAGCTCATGAGGCAGACCCACAAAAAGGTCTTCAACATGGCGTTCCGACTGTCGGGCAATCGGGCCGACGCGGAAGACCTGACGCAGGAAGCATATTATCGTGCTTACCGGAGCTTTGGCGACTACCAGGGCGACAAGCCTTTTGAGAACTGGATTTTTCGCATCGTTTCGCGACTGTTTCTGGATTTGCTTCGGTCGCGCAGGCGGCGCATCCAGGCGGTCTCCTATGATGCGCCGCTGAGCACGGGGAACCATGACGATACGATTCATTTCGACGTACCGGATTCCAGCGGCACGCCGGAGACCCAGTTGATGCATCGGAGTTTCAGCGACGACTTACAACTGGTGCTCGAATCGTTGACCCCTGAGCAACGGACGCTCGTCACGCTGGCGGATGTCGAGCAAGTGCCCTATGCGGAGATCGCCCAACTGATGGGCAAGCCGGTGGGCACAATCCGATCGAGGCTGCACCGCACCCACAAACAAATGCGAGACCGGCTCGAAAAGGTTCGACGCTCGCGAGAGGGGCGGCCCGAAGGCAAGATGAAAGTCTGCCCGGCCCCCTAATCGACTTTTCCGGCCGGTTCTGGTTTACTAAGCCCCTGGATTCTTTCAGGGGCTTAGTGCTATGCGAACCAAGTTTCTTCTTCCATCCCTCGTTATCGCCTTGGCGGCAACATGCGTCTGGGCGGGCCAAAGCGGCAAAAAGGCGCTCGATCATTCGGTTTACGATTCGTGGCGGTCAATTTCCGGGGCCGCATTTACGCGAAACGGCGACTGGCTGATGTACCGAATCGCGCCCGTAGTGGGCGATGGGGAAGTGACCATTCGCAATGCGGCAACCGGTGCGGAGCACAAGATTCCTCGGGCTACCGGCGCGCGGTTCACCTTCGACGGCAAGTTCGTGGTGGCGACGCTGCTTCCCGCCAAGGCCGAAGTGGATCAGGCCAAGAAGGACAAAAAGCCGCCACGAGATATGCCCAAGAACGCCCTCGGCATCTTCGATTTGGCCGCCGGAAAGCTTTCGACGGTGGAATAGGTTCGCTCGTGGAGGCTGGCGGAAAAAGGTTCGCTATGGATGAGCTACTCCATCGATGATGGCGGCCCGGCCGCGCCCGCCGGCGGACGTCCGGGCGGCGGTCCCCCACGCCCGGGTGGTACCACGCCCCCTCCCGCGAACCCTCCGGCCAACCCACCGGCCAATCCGCCCGCCGAGCCGCAAGATCCGAAAAAGCCGGCCAAAAAGGCGGGCCATGCCGCCGGCTCGGAGCTTGTTCTTCGTAATCTGGCGACGGGCGAGGAAAAGAAACTGCCGGACGTCGCCGATCACGTGTTTGTCGAGGACGGCCTCGAGCTTGCGTATTCGATCTCCACAAAAACTGGAGAAGGCGATGGGCTCTCCCACCTCGATCTTCGCACGGGAGCCTCGACCGACGTGATGAAGGGGCTCGGACGCTACACCCAGCTGACCCTTCACAAATCGGGGCGGCTGGCTTTTCTGAGCGACCGCGACGACTATACGGCGGAAAACCCCTCGGTTCGCCTCTACGCCGCGGAAACGGTGAAGTCGGCGCCCAAAGAGGTTGCCAAGGAAGGCGCGGCCGGGCTTCCCAAGGGCTGGTGGTTGGCGCGCACCGCATTGCGGTTCAGCGAGTCGGGCAAACGCATCCTCTTTGCGATTCAGCCCAAGCCGGAGCCCGAACCGAAAGACGAAACCCCGGCCGAGGAAAAGGTCGAAGTCGACATTTGGCACTGGAAAGATCCGTTAATCATGCCTCAGCAGCTCCTTCAGGTTGCCGCTGAACGCAACCGCAGCTACGAAGCGGCGCTTTTTCTCGATTCGGGCAAGATCGTGCCCATCGAATCGCCCGAAATGCCCAATGCGACGATCGCCGATCGGGGCGATGGCGCGGTTGCTTTGGCGAGTACGAACTTCGCGTACCGGGTCGCATCGACTTGGGCGCCGGGGGTTTCCGATGTCTATCTGATCGACGTGGCAAGCGGAACGCGCAAAGCCGTCGCGACCAAATTCGAAGGGATGGCGACGCTCTCGCCCAAGGGCCGCTACGTGCTCCTCTTCGATACGAATCGGCGGGCTTGGTTTGCGCATGACACCCGTTCGGGCGCGGTCGTCGAAGTCTCGAAGGGCATCCCGCATCCGGTCCATAACGAACTGGCCGATACGCCCGATGATGCCGGTCCTTATGGGCTGGGCGGCTGGCTGGAGAACGACGAAGCGGTCCTCATCAATGATCGCTTTGACGTTTGGGTTTGCGATCCGACCGGGAGAGCCAAACCGTCCTGCCTCACCGAGGGGTTTGGCCGTGCCGGTTCCACGATCCTGCGCGTCCAGAACCTCGACCGCGAGCAGATCGCGTGGAAGCCGAAGGCAACCGTGTTGTTGAGCGCGCGGAATTGGGAAACGGAGGCGACGGGGTTTTATCGCGACCAGTTGGGCGCAAGCGAACCGCCTCAAAAGCTGATTTCCGGGGACAAGCTCTTCGGAATCTCCGCCAAAGCCGATGACGCGGAGCGGATCCTCATGACGCGGTCCGACTTCACCGAGTATCCGAACCTTTGGCTTACCAACACCAGCTTCCAGAATCCGGAGAAGCTCACCGATGCGAACCCGCAGCAAAGCCAATACAACTGGGGCCGCTCGGAACTCGTGGAGTGGACGTCGCTCGATGGCGAGCGGCTCAAGGGGGTTTTGGTGAAGCCCGAGAACTTCGATCCGGGCAAGAAGTACCCGATGGTGGTCTACTTCTACGAGCGGCTCGCCCAGTCGCTGCACAAACATCGCGTTCCGGCGCCGAGTGCAAGCACGATCAACCCGACGATGTTTGCCAGCAACGGCTACCTGGTTTTCATGCCGGACATCACGTACCGGGTCGGCTATCCGGGAGCGAGTGCGGAGAGCGCGATCCTTCCCGGGGTGACCGCCTTGATCTCAAGGGGCTACGTCGATGAGAAAAAAATCGGGATTCAGGGGCAGAGTTGGGGCGGCTACCAAGTGGCCCACCTGATTACGCGCACGAACATGTTCGCGGCCGCGTGTGCAGGGGCGCCGGTCGTGAATATGTTTAGCGCATATGGAGGCATCCGCTGGGGCAGCGGCCTTTTGCGCCAGATGCAATACGAGCAGGGCCAGAGCCGGATCGGCGGTTCGATCTGGGAAAAACCCCTCCAATACATCGAGAACTCGCCGCTGTTCTGGGTGGACCGGGTGAATACCCCGCTGCTCATGATGAACAACGACAAAGACGGGGCGGTGCCGTGGTATCAGGGCATCGAGTTTTATTCCGCCCTTCGGCGGCTTGAAAAGCCGGTCTGGCTGTTCGTTTACAACGGCGAGGACCACAACTTGGTCCAGACCAAGAATCGGAAAGACTGGTCGATTCGGCTGCAGCAGTTCTTCGACCACTACCTGAAAGGGGCACCGGAGCCGGTGTGGTTGGCCGAGGGCGTCCCGGCGGTCAAGAAGGGACGCACGATGGGAACGGATCTGGTGCCGCCGTCGAACGGCGGCAAGTCCGGCGGATAGCGCCTCGCCAAACGAGAATGCCGGCTCCCGAGCTTCGCTCGGGAGCCGGCTGAATCGGCGGTGAAGGCATTCCGCCGGGACCTTAGTCGTCGTCGCGCGCCATGCCGTTGGCATCCGCGCGCGAAGCGAGGGCCTTTTTGTTCTCGAGAATCGCCCGCATCTGCTTCGTCGTTGCGCGATAGCGAGGCACGCGGCTTCGATCGGGGGGCATGAGGGCGTCGAGATTTTCGTTCGCAACCTGGATTAGATACTGCGCATAGGGCGCGTTATGCACGCCATAGCAGCCATCTCGGATCACGAAGTAGTAGTTGTGTCGCGCCCGCTTGATTTGTACCGGGACGTTGGCGGTTTGGTGGTTCGAGGGGATCCCGGCCGGCGGGGTGAGATTCAGCTCGATCGCTTCCTCATCGATGATCGTGGAGTAATTCCACAAATGGGGAATGAGGCTTGAACTGACCCCCGAATACGCAGCGTTGCCGGTGAAGGTGGCTACCGACCAGTCTTCGAGCCGGCTCTGCAGCGCAAAGAGCGCGGCCACAATGCCATCGGTCGTCGCCGTCACTCGAGCCGCTGCATCGGCGGCGGTGTGGCAAGGAACGCAGCCCTTGTCATAGCCGACTGTCGCGGTATGGCGCGAATCGGGCATATGGCAATGGCTGCATTGGCCCGCGGCCTGGGCGTGGGCGGTGTTGCGGATGATCGGCCCGCTGCCGCTCTCGACCCCGCCAATGCCCATCAACATGTTGAACTGGTTGCTGTCGTGCATGTTGGGCCGCGAGTTTCCGATGGCGCTGTCAGCCGGATTCGCGCCGCGGCCGTTGTGGCACTGGGCGCAGACGTGGTTGAAGTTCGTGAAGGAAGCCGCCGATGCCCCGGGGGCGATGGGCGTGGTGTCCGTGTTGAACACCTGCTTTCTCAGCTGAACCTCTTTGCCATCGTCGGTGAGGTTGCCGGTCTTGGCGTGGGGATCGTGGCACGTCACGCACGTCGATGTGAACGGCACGTGGTTCAACGTGTTGTTGGCCAGCGCTAGAATTTCACTGTCCGAGAGGCTCGCGTTGTCGATGCCCTGCGAATTGATCTGGGTGCGGAAGAGACCGCTGTGGCACGAAATGCACCGCGACGTCCGCGCGGTGTTCGGGCTCGTCAAGAGGTTGTCCACCGCATGGACTTCCAAATGGCTGTGCTGGGAAGACTGCCACTGGTCATAAATGTTGCCGTGGCACTGGGCGCAGACGATCGGCGACACCGACTTCGGATAATGAAGAATGTTCGTATCCGTGGGGTTCGCCGCGTGGACGCTGCCCGGGCCGTGGCACCGCTCGCACCCGACGCCGCGCTCGCCGTGCTCGGTTTCGAGCCAAGTCGTGTACGCGGGCGGATCGCCGGCTCGGCCGTTGTGGGCCCGCCCGCCATGGCAGGCGCCATCCGCGCACGCCTCGGATCCGATGTAGGACGCCGAGCGCTGCTCGGGCGCCATCAGGTCGAGAAACTGTTGGGTCACCGAAGGGAGCCCGCCGCCCCCATCGCCGCCAAGGGGGCCGCCTTCGCCGCCGCAGCTCTCAAGCGTGAGAATTGCCGCCGCAAAGGGCACCGCGCCCAGGGTCGTCCATATCCATTTACTCTTCATCGCCTTCCTCCGCCGAATCCGCCCGAGGCCGGGCGTATCGGCCGTCGTTTCAGAACTTCAGTCGGGCCGTGAGCATCAAGACCCGCGCTTCGTAGCCGAGCTGCCGGATCGCCCGGTCTTCGTACTTGCCGGGAGCAAACAGCAGCCCAAATTCGTTGCCTCGCGCGTCGGTGTGGCGCAGGTGAGCGGTCAGGAAACGGCTTTTTACGTTGCCGTCCCGCTCGAACAGGGGGTTGTCGTTGTCGGTGGTGAGGTGGGTATAGCTCGAAGTCAGCGTCGTCCGATCGTCGATCGCCCAGTTGATCCCCAAGGTCGCGACCCGGCTGCTGGGGAAGAAGCTATCCAACGAAAGGGTCGCGTCCTCTTCGGTGAAATCGCATTCCGCATCGTCTCGCGTCCACTCGCCAAACGCTTCCAGATTGGATCGAAGCTGCCACGTGCCACCCAGGACCAACTGGTTGCTGCGCACTTCGATGCGCCGTGGCGAGTTCTGCAGGAAACGGTGGTTGAACGTGAGATAGCCGCCCCACGTTTCGCCCCCGTGGTCCAGCTTGATCTGGAGGTTTGATTTGTCGTCCCAATAGAGGCGGTTCGGATCGTCCGTCTGCTTCACGGCATTGCCGTCGAGACCCTCGATCGTGCCTTTGAGCGACCAACGTACGCCCGGCCCCACTTTCCCGGAGAGCCGGCCTTCGACGAAATCCCACTTCGGCACGTCGACAAACCGGTGGTCCGCCCGAACGCGTTCCGTTTCAACGTGCCGGTAAGCCAATTGGGCCGCGATGTCGCCGAATCGGCCGATCACCCGTCCCCACGACGTGTTGCGCTCGCGAACGTAGGCGTTGATGATCTCGGGCAACTCGAACTTCTGCCCGCGGAATCCAAATTGGAGGTCGAAATCTGGGCTCAAAGGGATTCCGCCGTCCAGTGCGTAGGTCTTGACCTTGCTGGACTGCCGGCCATCCTGGGCCACGCGGGTCTGGGCGAAGGAGCCTTGAAGGTCGAAGGGTCCGAAGGGATAGCCCAATTCGCCGCGCCACGTTTGGGTGTGGCTGTCCGGTTGGAAGTTGGCGCGATCGTAGAACCTCCGCTCCGCCATCGAGAGGTCGAGACGCCCCGGCCCGACTTCGCCGGCCACACGGGTGTTCAGGGTGTTCGTGCGCTGATGTTTCGCGTACTCCGGGCCTTCGTACGCTTTGTCGAGCTGCCCATGGGCGCCATCCACGACAAGGTCGAAGCCCGGCCAAAGGGCCTGTCGAATCGCAAAGCGCGAGTCCATCCGCCTTGATGAATCGATCACAAACGGCGACGCTTCGTAAAAGTTGGAATAGGCCAGGCCGAATTCGTAAAAGGTGGTCCGGGGCCCGAAGATTCCTGAGACTTCGAGAACGCGATCCTCGTTCGGCGTGCCTCGAAACACGAATTCGTGGCGGCTGGCCGGGCTCAATTCGCGGGTGTTGAAGCTGAATTCCCGAATAAACACGTTGCGGCCGGGCGTACCGAAGCGACGAAAAGTCTGTTCATTGCCGTCCAGGCCCCACCGCGCCCAGCCCAACTCGAATTTGGGCCAATTGCGTTCGGGTTTTTCCTCTTCCGTCGGTTTGGGCTCGGCGGGAGGATTCGCCGGCGGATCTTGGGCCAGCGCGGCGCCGAAGGCCAAGGCCCAAAGGCTGGGAATGGCGGAATAGCGGCATCTCATGGGGATTTCCTCGCATCAGACGGGGTTTCGCCGTGCTCGAAAAAGAGGGCGCTTCGATTGGAGCCGTGCACGGCCACATGGCATCCGGAGGTCCAACACGTCCGTCCGGGGTAGTGGACGGTCGATTTATCGGTGTGGCACTGGGCGCAGACGCCCCGTGAGAAGCCCTTCAAGAGGTTGGGATTGTGCGAGCCATGCGCCTTGTGACATTCGAGGCAACCCTCGCCGATGTTTCCGGCAACCGGGTCGTGCTCATAGGCGAAGGGCCCCGCATACTCGGTGTGGCACGTTACGCACTTGTCACGCAACTGCTCGCGGCGGCCGGTGGCTTTGCGAGTCGGATGCGGGTTGTGGCAGTCGCTGCATACGAGCTTGCCCTCGGGCAACGGGTGGCGCGAGTTCTGGCGGAACTCCGCCGCCTCCGAACGGTGGCAAGAAGCGCAAAGCTGGGACTCGTCGGCTTTGAGGAGCTTGGGCGAGGACTTTTGCGCGGCAAAGAACTCCTTTTGGAGCGCCAGCGTCGGAAGTGTCTTGCTGTTGAATTCGTTGGGGGTGTCGGGGTGGATCTGGTGGCACGACACGCAGGCCACGTTGCCGCGCCCGTGCTCGGTTCGGTGGTATTCCCCGAGCTTCATTGTCGAGCTGTGGCACCGCAAACAAGCCGCCGAGGACTCTTTCGGAGCCATCTTTTTGAAGGCGATGACCTCCGGGTTGTCCTCTTTCGTGTGCAATTTGCCGGGGCCATGGCAACCTTCGCATCCGCGTTTGTTCAGCGGGAGGTCTTCGACCTGGCTGAAGGCATAGTGGGCGCTGTGGACGAAGTTGTCGACTTTCGATTCATGGCATTCGGCGCAGGCCGTGGAGCCGGTGAAGTCGTCCTCTTTGGCTTTGGCGAACAGTTTGTCGGCGGTCGATTGGGCCGGAGCCTTTTGCTCGACGAATGCGGTCCCGACAACGATCGAGGCGATTCCAAGTCCCAATAACACCGTCTCGATTCGCATGCTTCCCTCCTGGCGCGTTGCGCGGCCTTCCTGAGCGGAGGCTTCACGCGGGGGACTGTTGGGGGCCCGCGATCCGCCTCCGCGCCGGTCCAGCGCGCGCGT
>CAYONY010000118.1:0-10325 GCA_964405415.1 uncultured Fimbriimonadaceae bacterium
GAAGCTGAGTTCTTCAGCTTCGGCACGAACGACCTCACCCAGATGACGTTTGGCTTCAGCCGGGACGACAGCGACCGCTTCCTTCGCCCCTATGTGGACCAGAAGATTCTTCCCGGAGACCCCTTCGAATCGATCGACCAGACCGGCGTCGGCGTGCTGATGCAGATGGCGGTGGAGAAAGGCAAAGCCGTGAAGCCTTGGCTCAAGCTGGGTATCTGCGGCGAGCACGGCGGCGAACCGGCTTCGATCGACTTCTGCCACCGGATCGGGCTGAACTACGTTTCGTGTTCGCCCTACCGGGTGCCGATCGCGCGATTGGCGGCGGCCCAAGCCGCGCTGAAGGACAAGGTGAAGGTGGCGGTGGATAAATAGACGTACGACGACAAGCGACGCTAGTTACGGGACGACGACTTTTATTTCGGCAAAACGTCCGAAGTCGCGCCGGTCAAATGTGATCACGTGTTCAACGGCGTGCGTTTGCATTGCCGCAACGTGGTTTGCATCGTGGACCTTCTTCCCCATCACGGCGTGACTTTCCACAATCGACAACCAGTTCGCATAGACACCTGGCACGTCGTCAAGCAACTTAAATGTCTTAGAAACTTCGACGTGGATTTCCGCCAGGCTGTCCGAATCCAATCCGAAGCCGTTTTCTCCAACTGGACGGCTCAGCACGCTGCGTACCTCGCGAACAACTTGGGGGGGTAACGCAAAGATCGGCCCCAGAATCAAGTAGCCTTGAAAGGAGTTGAACGACAGACCGATGGGCCGGGTCGTTCACAGATACGAACCGAATGACAACACTGCTGTCGACTAAGTATCTCAACGATGTTCCTAGTCGTAGAGGTTTTCTGTCGACGTTGCCCCAATAGGCAGAATAGGCAACTTTCCGCGGAATTTTTCAAACACTTCGAGGGCGTGCAACATGGCTTCGCGCTTTGATGCAGCCCCAGCGTTCGCCTCAACCGGCGTCGGAACAAAGTGCTCTGCCGGATGCTCGCTGGCATAGCGAGCAATTTCCTCTCCGGTTCCTTCGATCGACTTGTCCAGTTCCACGTTCCTATTCTACGCCACGTCCAGGCTTCACTTGACCCTACTCATGTGCCTTCTCCGGCTGGAAGTCGGGATCGATCATCTTGACTTCCAGCTTCCCTTCCTCTGACTCCGTCCAGACGCCGCACGCCCCGCCCGCCGGGGCCGCTTCGCGCGTCACGTCGTTCCCCTCGAAATCCACCAACGGCAAGTACCAGCTTGAAACGGCCTGAGCCGAAGCCGGAATGTAGTGCCCGATGAAACAACGCCTCAACCGATTCGAAGAGGTGTTCGGCAGGCTCCCGTGAGGCGTCCAACCGGTAAAGAACAGCGTATCTCCCGGCTGCAGCTCCAACTCGATCGCCCGCGCATCTTCCGGGAGCGGCACCACAACCTGCGACCAGCTCTGAGATTCGTCGGCAGGCTGAACACAAAGTAAGGGTAAAGCGCCCAACCCCGGAACCACCCGCATGCCGCCGTTCTCCAAGTCCGCCGGATCGAGCGCGATCCACGCCGCCATACAGGTTCCTGGCGCCACCCGCAGGTAGAACTGATCCTGGTGCAGCGCATGCCCTCGCGAACCGGGGGGCTTGTAGTACATCATCGACTGAGCGGCCAGCGGCTGGTCTTCCATGAGGATTTGAAGCACCGTCCGGATGCGCGGATCGAGCATCGTTCGCATCGAGATCTCGTCTCGGCGATGCGGATGCATCAGCCGGGGCCAGGTTCGCAATGGGTCGACCTCGAGCAGACGGTGGTCAACCTCCTCGCCGGGGTCGAAGCCAGATACACGCAAAGCCATGAAGTGTTCGATCAGGCCTTCGACCTCTTCATCGGAAAAGAGCTTTCGAACCACGACAAAGCCATCGCGCGCAAAGGCGTCGAGATCGAGGTCGGGAATCGGCAAGGAAACGGCCATGGCGTTGCCATCAGTTTACGCCAGGTGTATGCTCCCCCCATGCTCACCGAGCGCTTCGATCGGGCCGTCTCCTATGTGCGGATCGTCCATGCCGACCATCTTCGCAAAGGCACGGACCGACCCTATCTCTGCCACCTCCTTCAAGTCGCCGGGCTCGCGCTCGAATTGGGGGCCAATGAAGACCAAACCATCGCCGCCCTTCTTCACGACACGCCGGAAGATCGAGGGGGCGAGCCGAGACTGAAGGACATCGAAGCTCAATTCGGAGAAGCGGTCGCCTTGATCGTCCGCGAGAACTCCGATTCGCTTGCCGAATCGCCCGAGGAAAAAGCCAAGTGGGAAGACCGTAAAACACACTATCTGGCCGAGATCCCTCACAAATCGGCTGGGGCCTGCCTCGTTTCGATCTGCGACAAGATTCACAACGCGCGGAGCCTGCTGTCCGACCAAATGGCCTTCGGCGACGGACATTGGTCACGTTTCAAACGAGGAAAGGCCGACACCATTGCCCATTTTCGAGCGCTCGTCGATGCATTTGCGAGGCGCGCCGAACGTTTTCCGGAGCTGCTGGATCGTCCCGTGGCCGAACTTGAACGCGCCGTCGTTGCCCTGGAAGGCGCCTAACCGCCCCGCGACGCGCAATTCCTCACCGAGAACGGCGCGTTCGCCCTGCCGATTCTGTATACTCACCTTCTTGACTCGCGGCCGGACAGGCGGCCGCTCGACATGGCAGGTGCAACCATGAAACTCCAATCCAAGAATTTTCTGGCCCTCTTTGCGGCCGCATGCTTCGCCATTGGCTGCGGATGCGGCGACAAGGGCGGCGATAACGGCTCGACCGGCGGCGATAACGGCGGGAAGACGGACGTCAAAGGCAGCGTCGAAACCAATCGAACCGCTTCCCCCGGCGCCGGAACCACGGCCGAGGGCAATACGATCAAGATCGGCATGATCGCCAGCCTTAACGGTGAAAACCAGCCGTGGGGCGTGGACTCCAAGAAGGGCGCCGAGTTGGCGGTTGAGGAATTCAACGCGGCCAATCCCGACATGAAGGTCGAACTGATTGTCGAAGACACCGGTTCCAAGCCCGAAGGCGGCAAGTCCGCGGCCGAAAAACTGGTCGGCGATGATAAGGTCCTGGCCGTTATCGGTGAGGTCGCCAGCGGCGTCACCATTCCGGCCGCCGATGTTTGCCAAGAGAATGGCGTGCCGATCGTAGCGGTGGGCGCGACCCGCGTCGACATCACGGAAAAGGGCGCCGCCGTCTTCCGCGCATGTTTTACGGACAACTTCCAGGGCGCGGCCATGGCCAAATACGCCTATGACGATCTGAAGCTTCGCAACGTGGCGATCTTCACCGACCGCAAGCTTCCCTATTCGACCGGACTTTCCGACGTGTTTCGGCAGGCCTTCGAGTCGTTTGGCGGCAAAGTGGCCATCGAAGAGTTCTACGAAGCCGGAAACGTCGACTTCAAAGCGCAGCTCACCAACATCAAAGCCGCCAATCCGGACGGCCTCTTCTGTTCTGGCTACTTCACCGAAGTCGGCCCCATCGCCCGCCAGCGCGAGCAGGTCGGCTTGAACGTGCCTATGCTCGGCGGCGACGGCTGGGACAGCACCAAGCTCATCGACTCCGGCGGATCCGGAATCATCGGCGGCTACTTCCTGAACCACTATCACAACAGCGAACCGCGCGAAGAGGTCAAAGCCTTCGTGAGCAAGTTCAAAGCGAAATTTGGCCAGGAACCGGCGACCGCGATGGGCGCGCTCGGCTACGACGCGACCAATGTGGTCTTGACCGCCCTCAAAGCCAGCGGCGCCAAGGATAGCAAGTCGCTGATCGGCGCCATTCAATCGGTCAAGGACATGACGGGCGTTTCCGGCAAGATTTCGATCGGCCCGGACGGCAACGCTCAGAAGCCGGCCCTCGTCCTCCAGGTCGAAAAGACCGGCTTCAAGCCCGTCAAACAGATCGACTTCTTCGTCTTCCAGGAAAAGAAGTAGGACGAACGTTTGGACTGGGGACAGCTTCCGCAACAACTGGTTAACGGGGTTCAGCTCGGGGCGGTGTATGCGCTCATCGCCCTGGGCTACACCATGGTTTACGGCGTCTTGCGCCTGATCAACTTCGCGCACGGCGACCTCTACATGGTCGGCGCTTATCTCGCCTACTATGCCTCCATGGTTTGGTTCGAGCGGAACTGGCTCAACCCATACGTGATGCTGGCGCTGATGCTGCTCATCGCGATGGCCGGGTGCGCCATCCTGGGCGTCATCATCGAACGGCTGGCCTATCGGCCGCTTCGCAATGCGCCCCGTATCTCCGTGCTCATCACGGCGGTCGGCATTTCGTTGTTCCTCGAATACGCCGGACGCCTTGTGGTGCAAACCTCGCCGCAGCCTTCGATCGTCGAAGAGGTCAACGTCCTGGCCAACACCCGGACGATCATGGGCGTATCGCTTCAAGATTCCCAGATCGCGGTTTTGGCGGTCACGCTTGTGCTGATGACGTTGCTCTGGCTCTTTGTCACCCGGACGCCGATGGGACGGGCCATGCGCGCCGTTTCCCACGATTTCGCCACCGCCTCGCTCATGGGAGTTAACGTCGACCGCGTGGTCGTGGTGACCTTCATCATCGGCTCGGCGCTCGCCGGCGCGGGCGGCATGATGCAGGCGACCTCGTTCGGCTCCCCGCTCAACACTTTCTACGGACTGCTGCCCGGTGTGAAGGCCTTTGTCGCTGCCGTGCTCGGAGGAATCGGAAACATCCCCGGCGCGGTGGTCGGGGGACTCATCATGGGGATTGCTGAAGCCGGCGTGGTTTGGGCCGGCTATACGGGCTACAAGGATGCGGTCGCTTTCGTCATCCTCATCGTCATTCTCCTGTTCCGTCCGGGTGGTCTGTTTGGCAGCACCGCCGACAAGGTTTAGCATGGCCGCGACGACCCCCGAAGCTTCCGCCCCTCCGCCCATCCGCAATGCGATGGAGGCCGTGGGCTACCAGGCCGGACGCTTCTGGGCCACCCGCATCGCCAGCCTTGCCGCCTTTGTCGGCTTTCTTTGGTTTTTCCACACCATCCTGGTTCCGAAGCTAAGCATCTACGACATTCGGCTTCTTGTTCTGAGCCTGCTTTTTGCAACCCTCGCCGTCAGCCTCAACCTGATCAACGGCGTCACCGGCCAATTCAGCATCGGCCATGCCGCGTTCTATTTGATCGGGGCCATCGCCGCCGGAAAGCTCACCGTCGCCTTTTACAACCCCCATCCCCAGCACTACCAGCCCCAGGTCTGGATCTTCTTGATGGTCTTGGCTGGCGGCGTTGCCGCGGCGATTGCCGGGCTGCTCGTCGGGCTGCCCTCTCTGCGCCTTCGAGGCGACTATTTGGCGGTCGCCACGCTGGGCTTTGGCGAAATTGTGCTCGTCTTCTTCCGCAATCAAGACGGCGGCCGCCAAGCGGTTTCCCTCACCACGGTGGTCAGCCTTGTCGTCGCCTTGAGTTTTCTTTATCTCTACATGTGGCTCGTCGGCAAAGCGCCCAAGGTGAAGGGCGGCATCGGAAGCCTCCTGGGATTCATCAAGTTCATTCTGGGTTTGGCGGTGATGCGCGTCGCCTTTGTGTTGACGATCATGGCGGTTGGCCCCATCTTCGACCGATTTGGACGGCTCGATACGGGTGGGGCAACCGGGTTGCAGAGTATTCCCAAGCTCACCGAGGTCTACTTCATCGTTCTGCTTTTCGTGGGAACGATCGCGGTTTCCCGCAATTTGCTTAAGTCGGCCCATGGGTTGAGCTTTTTGGCCGTGCGCGAAGATGAACTCGCCGCCGATGCGACCGGCGTGAGCACCACCAAGATCAAAGTCACCGCGTTTGCGATCGGCGCGGCGATCGCGGGCATGACCGGCGCCCTATTCGCCCACTACAACGGCAGCGTCAGCCCCGACGATTTCAAGATGGACGTCAGTTTCATGCTCGTCGCGATGGTCGTCATCGGCGGCACCGGAAGCATCACCGGCGCGGCCATCGCTGGAATCGGATTGAAACTGCTCGAAGAAGGGCTGCGCAAGCTGCCCGCCGTGGGGGCCGTCGACCTCATGGCGATGATCCTGGTCGCGATCCTGGTGTACGTCGTTTACCGCATGGTCTCGAAAAAGGGCGCGCTCCAGATGGATCGCGGCCAGGCCCTTCACGCCCCGCTCGCCCTCCTCGGGTTGTTAGGGAGCCTCGGACTCGCCTATTTAGGCTATCTCACCTTTAAGTCCGATCTTTCGTGGGTGCTCCGGGTGGCGATCATGCTGCTCTTTGCCGGCGCTCTGGTGGGCATCGTCTTTTCTCCCGCCCGCCGCGCCGCGCTTCCTCGTTTTGGCTTGTTTACATTGAGCCTCGTGATTTTGAAGTTTGCTTATCCGGTGATTGCCGGCTTGCTGCACGGAATCGGTCCGGTGGAGAACCTGGTCGGGAAAGTGACGTACGCGCCCCACGACCTTCGTTGGGCCGTCTTCAGCATCGCGCTCGTCTTTGTGATGCTGCTCCGGTCCCAAGGGTTGCTGGGCCACCACGAGTTCAGCTGGCCTTTCGCCAAATCATTGTTCAGCCGTCGGGAGGCGCTTCCGGCATGAACATGCTCCAGGTCCGCAACTTAACGATCCGTTTTGGGGGGTTGGTGGCGGTCAATGAAGTCAATTTCACTGTCGAAAAGGGCGATCTTTTTGGCTTGATCGGTCCCAACGGCGCGGGCAAGACCACCGTGTTCAACATGATCACCGGGGTCTATAAGCCGACCGAAGGCGACGTGCTTTTTCGCGATCGCCCTATCACCGGCAGCCCCCCGAACCGCATCGCCAAGCTCGGAATCTGCCGCACCTTTCAGAACATCCGCCTTTTCAGCGCCTTGACCGTATTGGAAAACGTCATGGTCGGAGCGTTTCTGCGCCACCGCACGCCGCTAGGCTCCGCATTGGCTTACGCGCCTTCGGCGATCAAGGAGACCGAAAAGCTCCGAGGCGAGGCGATGGCATTGCTCGACGTGTTGGACCTCTCGGAGGTCGCCCATGCGCGCAGCGCCGATCTTCCCTATGGCATGCAGCGTCGCCTCGAGATCGCTCGCGCGATGGCCACCCAGCCCGAGCTTCTGCTCCTCGATGAGCCGGCGGCCGGCATGAACCCGCAGGAATCTGCCGATTTGATGGCGACCGTTCGCCGACTTCGCGACGAATTCCAGAAAACGGTGCTGCTGATCGAGCACGACATGCGCTTCGTGATGGGGCTCTGCGAGAAGATTTTCGTGCTCGACCATGGCGAGCAGATCGCCTATGGCGGCCCCTCCGACATCCGGAACGATCCGAAAGTGATCGAAGCGTACTTGGGAACGGCGGTCTAGCCGCAAAAATGACC
Organism: uncultured Fimbriimonadaceae bacterium; assembly: GCA_964405415.1. Taxonomy (GTDB): domain Bacteria; phylum Armatimonadota; class Fimbriimonadia; order Fimbriimonadales; family Fimbriimonadaceae; genus CAYONY01. The sequence goes on from CAYONY010000118.1 coordinate 7,345, forward strand.
ATGGTCAGTGACCATAGTCATTTTAATGGTATTCTCTTCGCGTGCAAGAAATCTCGGTGACAAAGTTTAAGGCCACTTGCCTAGCCGTCATCGATCGAGTGATGAAAACGGGCGAGCCCATTGTTGTGACCAAGCACGGAAAACCAGCCGCGGTCCTTTCTGCGGCGGCGGAAGCCAAGCCCAGGAAGTCTCAGTACGGTTCCGCAAAGGGTCAAATCCGCATCCTTGGAGACATCATTTCTCCACTTCCGCCCGAGTTTTGGACGCTCAGCGATGGTCCTCGTTGATACGCACATATGGCTATGGTTTCTGGTAGGCGACCGAAGGCTCCGGGGGCGTCTTCGTGACTTGCTCTTAACCCGGCCCTCCGAAGTCTTCTTGTCTTCCGTTTCCATCTGGGAAGCGGCGTGCCTCGGGACCCAAGGGTCGGTGGACTTTGGGAACGAACCCCTTGCGTTCCTCCGAGGCAAGGTCTCGGAATCGGAGTTCATTCCGGCTCCGCTTACGTTCGAGGTCGCCCTCCTAAGCCGAGAACTGCCCTTCAATCATGACGACCCCGCTGATCGATTTCTAGCCGCGACCGCAAGGGCCTACGACGTTCCCTTGGCCACCCATGACACCCGGCTCATCGCCCTTCCCTGGCTTAAGACCATTCAGTAGCCCACCACCCGCTTCGCCGCCGCCACGATCTTCTCCACGCTGGGAAGGACGTGCATCTCCAGCGGCTCCACCCAAGGCACAGGGGTGTCCATTCGCGTGACCCGGACCGGCGGCGCGTCCAAGTGCTCGAACCCGATATCGGAGATTCGGGCCACGATCTCGCCTGCAAAGCCGCAAGTCATCGGAGCTTCATTGACCACCACGAGACGGTTGGTCTTTGCAATGGAATTCAAGATGGCCGTTTCATCCAAAGGCACGAGGGATCGTAGGTCGATCACCTCCGCGTCAATCCCTTCGCCCTCGAGCTGATCGGCCGCGTCCAGACAGTGGTAAACGTTTTGGCCGTAAGTCACGAGCGTCACGTCCTTCCCTTCCCGCCGAATCGCCGCTTGACCGAACGGCACCGTGTAGTCTTCTGTCGGCAGCTCCTCTTTGATCTGAGGTAAGCGATAGAGCTGCTTGATCTCGTAAAAAAGCACCGGATTGCGGTCACGCAAAGCCGTCTTCAACAAGCCCTTGGCATCAAAGGGCGTCGAGGGACACACGACCTTCAGCCCCGGCGAGTGGGCAAACCAGGCTTCGTTCATTTGGCTGTGGTAGAGCGCCCCGCCGCCGTAGGCGCCCGCCGGCCCGCGGATCACTACGGGCATATCGACCTCGCCTGCCGTGCGATAGGAGTAGGTCGCGAGCATGTTCACGATCTGGTCGAATCCGCAGGAAATGAAATCCATGAACTGCATTTCCAGGCAAACGGTTTTGCCATTTAGGGCGGCGCCGACCGCCGTCCCCACGATCGCCGCTTCCGAAATCGGCATGTCGTAAACCCGGTCTTTTCCATACTTGTCCAAAAGGCCAATCGTCACGCCAAACGCCCCGCCAAGGATGCCGATATCCTCGCCCATCAGAAGCAGGTCCGGATTTGCCGCCATCTCTTCGTCGAGCCCGTCGCGAAGGGCGGTCAAGTAGTCTTTGGCCAGGGGATTCGGAGCCACCGCCGCCACTTAAACGGTCTCCTTAGGATCGAGGGTCGAGGGGCGAGGCAGCGTTTGCGGTTGACCACTTGCCGTTAGGCGCCAATCGGGAATCAGGTCCTTCCCCTTTCGACTTTCAACTTTCAACGCGATCGTTCTGAAGCTATTCATGGAACACCCACCGTTCCGCCTCTACCGCCGCCGGTTTGGGCGAAGCCAGGGCAAACTCCACCCCTTCTTTCATGTAGGCCACCACATCGGGCGGAAAGTCCTCGTCGGTGACTTCGTTGGCGCCTTTGCCTTCCGCCGGAAACTCTTCCGCCTGGGTGGCGGTCAACATCCCGTGTTCGACCAAAATCCGCTTGCAGACCGCAATCGGATCGCGCGCCCGTCCCTTCTCAACATCCTCTTTGGGCCGATACTTGGCGGCGCGGTCGTCGTCGTGATCCCCATGTCCGTACGCGCGAAAGGTCTTGCATTCGACGATGCTCGGACCGTTCCCCGCTCGCGCATGCGCCACCGCCTCCATCACCTTGTCGTAAACATCGAAGACGTTTTGGCCGTCGGCGATCAGGCCCGGGATCCCGTAGCCGTCGGCCCGGCGAGCAAAATCGGGCAGCGAGTATTCCATTTCCGCCGGCGTGCCATAGGCCCATTGGTTGTTCTCGATCACCGTCACCACCGGTAGCTTGTGCACGGCGGCAAAGTTGATCCCTTCATGGAAGATGCCTTGGGCGGTCGAACCCTCGCCGTTATAGGTGAGCACCACAGAGTTGCCGCCATTCAGACGGTCGGCCAACACCACCCCGCAGGCCGCGGGAATCGTGCCCGCGAGCATCGACGTGGAGTGGATGATCCGGTTCTTCTTGCTGCCGATGTGGGACCAGTTGTCGCGCGCCCGTCCCGGCGAATCGGCCTTGCCCCACACTTGGGCACAAACCTCTTGGATCGTCATGCCGATTCGGTCGGGATTCCGGAGCCCCGACCGCGCATCCTTGAGAAAAAAGGCCGGCATGTCGCGGTGGATCGGGCTGATCCAATCCGTCGACTCAAGGCCATAGAGCGATCCGGCCAAGATGGCTTCCTGGTTATGCGAGGAATAAAGGGTGCCGCGCAGCCGTCCGCGTTTCTTTTCTTTGATTAGGCGCACATCGAAGTAGCGCGCCAGAAAGAGATGGGAGAGGAGCTCGAGGCATTGCTCGGGGGTCAGCTTTGAGCTGAATGGGCCAAGAGTGGCCGCTTTGTCCATGCTGCGAAGGGGCTTCTTCTTGTCGGCGGTCGCGGGTCCGTTCGGGGGGGTCAACAGTCTCTCCAATCCATGGGGGCGGGCGCCAATCGGGGCTCGCGAAG
>CAYONY010000119.1:0-10222 GCA_964405415.1 uncultured Fimbriimonadaceae bacterium
GGCTCAGCGCGGCAGGGCCGGGTAAAGCGTCCGGTTGATGGCCCGGACGTCGACTTTCCACTCCCCATCCTGACGCACCAAGGGAAGCTGAAATTTTTCTTCGAAGCCTTCCTGCCCGAGGTTACGGGTGACCGCGAGCGTGGCCGCCGCATTATTGGCATCGGACTCGCTGACGTTGACCAGCTTCCAAGCGAAGAGATAATGGGGACCGGCCCGGTGGACCGCGAAGTCCCACTGTTTTCGAAGGTCCTCTTTTGAGGACTTGTCGAAGTAGCTGAGCTCAACCAAACGGTCAACGTTCCCGGAACCCAGCGCCGTCATGAACCCGCTGGCGGCCTCGCCGGCAGAGTCCTTGCCAAACAAAAACACCCCGATGACAAGAACGACACTGGCGACACCCGCCACGATTAGCCAATGAGCCCGGCCCGCCTGCTTCATACCGAGTGATATTAAACCCCGGCGACGTCGGGTCGGTTCCCATCGTTAGCCGGAAGCCGGCGATTCAGCGGGCTCTTGGAAGAGGCCCTCCCCCGCTTCGAGCCCCGCTTGGCCGGCCTCACCCTCGGCCAAAACGCGGAATTCCGCACTTTGGAGCTGGCGCGACGTCCGGTCGATGGGGGATGCCGTCGGCACCTCGTCGCCGGTGGTGACGTGGAGCTCTTTGAGCCGCCTTGCCTGCGGGAGCAATCGGGTTTCCATGCTGCCCACCGTTTCGTTGAAGGCCCCCACCGCATCGTCCAATCGGTCGCCGAGCCGCTTGAAGTGCTTTCCGACGACGCCCAATCGCTCGTAAAGGAGTTTTGCCTCGGCGCTGATCAACTTGGCGTTTTCGGCCAATTGCTCTTGCCTCCACCCCATCGCGACCGAGCGGAGCATGCCGATGAGCGTGATCGGCGAGGCGATGAAGACGCGATTGTCCACGCCGAACTCGATGAGCGAAGGATCGTGCTGGAGGGCCGCCGAGAAAAGGGATTCGGCAGGCAGAAACATCACCACGAAGTCGATCGACTCGAAACGGTCTTGATAGGCGCGTTTGGTGAGCGACTGCACGTGATTCCGAACATGACGCGCATGTTCACGCAGCTTGGTGAGGCGAAGATCGTCGTCGACCGCATCCTGGGCATCCAGATAGGCTTCCAGAGGCGCTTTGGAGTCGATAACGATCCGCTGTCCGGTCGCAAACTGCACAACGTAGTCGGGCCGGCCGGAGCCTTCTTCTGAACTGACGGTGACCTGCTTTTCGTAGTGGACCTTTTCTTTAAGGCCGGCGAATTCGAGGATGCGTTCGAGCTGCATTTCGCCCCATTGGCCTCGCTGGCCGGGGTTGCGCAGCGCCCGAACAAGGTTTCCGGTTTCGGCGCGCAGCTGGTTATGGGTTTCGGAGAGGATCTTCACCTGCTCGCGCAGCTGCTCGTAGGCGCCGACCCGTTCCTTTTCCAGCCCCTTGATGTTGTCGTCAAAAGTCCGCAGCTTCTCTTCGATCGGCTTGACCAGTTGCCCGATCGCCTGCTGGCGTTTCTCAAGGTCGCCTTTGGCCTGTTCGTTGAAGGTGCCCAGGGCCTCTTTGGCGAGCTCGAGGAATTGGGAGTTGTTCTTTCGCAAGGCGTCGGAGGAAAGGGCGGTAAAGGTCTCGGCAATCCGTTTTTCCAAAAGGTCCTTTTGCTCTTGGATCGATTGCCGCTCGGCTTCGAGCCGCGATTGGAGCTCGGAAAATCGCTCGCGATGGGTTGCGATTTCTTCTTTCAGACCGTCGACCTGGCGCTCCTTGGCGGCCGCATCGAGGAGCAGTTCGTCGACGCGGGCCGCTTTCGTCTCAGCGGCTGCCTTGGCCTCTCGGATCGCGGCGACTTCGCTTCCCGCTTCGGTCGCGGTCTTGGTCAGCCCGGCGATTTGCGATCGATTGGCGAGAAAAACCAGGACCGCCCCAACGATGACCCCCGCGACCAAGGCGAGCAGAATCCACAGCCCTTCCATGCAAAACAGTATAGGTTAGTCTGCGGGTATGGTCGGGGCTGCGATGGCGTTTTCTGCAGAATTCCGGGCGCGGGCCGAAGAAGGGCTCTCCGCTTCCGTCCCGATCCAGACGCGGGCGATGTTCGGAGGGGTTGGTATCTATTCGAACGGCCTGTTCTTCGCCTTGATCGATGAAGACCGGCTCTATTTCAAGGTTGACGATTCGAATCGGGCCGATTTCGAGGCCCACGGGATGGGGCCGTTCGTGCCTTGGCCGGGGGCGGCGCCCATGGGCTACTGGGAATTGCCTCCGGGCGTACTGGAGGATCCCGCGGAACGCGCCGTATGGATCGATCGGGCGCTTGCGGTGGCGGAAACCGCCAAAAAGCGGAAGCCGGCTAGAAAGCCCAAACGAACTTGACGCTCAAGCGCTTTTTAAACGACTCCGCATTGGGATCGCCCAAGACCACGTACATCTCCATTCCCGCAAATCCGGCATTTCGAAAGGCGGCGTAATAGTTACGTTTGCCGTTCATTTCCACGAACCGACCCGAGAGCGAGCGTGCCCGGTCGATTTCCCACGCCAAGGTGAAGATGGTCTGGTTGGTCTCCCCCATGAAGTCGAGCACCGAGCGGCTCAGCCCAAGGTCCACGTTTTTGAACGTCCTGAGCTTGGCTTCGACGTTGAGAAAACGCGTTTCTTCATTCTCTCTTCGGCCCGATTCCATCCCGACCGAGAACTGGCGGAAACGATTCGACTCGTTGGCGGTGACCTCAACCCACCAGGTGCGATCGGGAATACCCTCGAATCTGAAATCGTTGTAGAACAGCTCGACGCCGATATCGGATCGGGTCGAAAAGTCGAGCCCCGCCGTATAGCCCCGGGAATCGGCATCTCCATCGTAGTGCTTGTAGTCCTCGAGGTAAAGCTCGCCGTGTAGCCGTTTCAAAGGCCCGGTCCGATAGTCGTTGTTGTGCTCGTTGTACATATAGAAGCCGCGGCGATCCGTAAACGGCACCAGGGCCAGATCGGGCTCGAAGCCGGGGTCGATCCATGAATAGCGAAGCTGGGTGAAGAACTTGGGCACCGAATAGTCGAGCGCCGCCGAGCCGCCATCGGTTCGATTGCCGCGCTCGGTGGACGCGGCGGCCTGGGCGTTCACGCTGAAATTGCCCAGGAGCTTGCTCATCGTCCCGCCCAACACGTGGTTTTCCGCCCCGTCGCCATCGACCGCCGTTCCGAACAACGAGAACCATGACCGGGGCCCGGTCAATTGCTGGATGCGGAACGCCCCGTTTTTCCGGTTGTCGCCATCGACGGTGGCGAGCGCGGCGACGCGCAGCCGGTCGTTGATCGAGCCGAACACTTTGGTCCCAAAGTCGAACTCGCCGATCCGCCGGGAGTAGAACATGCGGGCGAACGAGAACATGGGCGTCATATCGAAGAGGCTGCCCCCTTCGGTGAAAAACGGACGGACGTCTTCGAGAAACCTTTCGGATCGCTGGAAGTCGATTCCGGCGATTTGGCCCTCGATATTTCGAAAGTCGGGTTTGAAGCTGGTGACGCTCGTCAGGCGGTCGGTGAAGCGGTAGCGCACGTCGATTCCGGCGCGCAAGTCGAAGCGCCCGTCATTCCACTCGGGGGCGACGTAAGGGAGATGTTCCAGCTTGGCGGCCGGTGGCGGCGGCGGTTGGGCGCCTTTCCACTGGCCGTTGAGCTCGGGACGCTCGGCGGCGGTTCGGTTGGCCCATTCCGAGGCGACACTCGTCCTGGCTTGGTAGCGGGTGAAATTCAAGGTCATATCGCGCGCCCCGCCGGCCGCGTACGTGAAGATCCTCCAGGGGATGCGCATCTCCACGGTCCACGAATCGGCATGTTTGACAATGGCCGCCTGCCAGACCCCGCGCCATTCCCGTTTGGTGGTGCGCCCGCCGGAGATATGCTCCGTCTGGGTGCCCGCCGGGTTGACGGTGAAATAGGAAAGCCCCAACTCGGTTTTTGTATTCAGCGGATCGAGAAGAAAAGTGACCCGGTCATCGGTCTCCATTTCGGAGCCCGGCACCATTTCTCGGGCCACGAGCTGGTCCATGCGGCTTTCGAAACACTGAAACGCGACATAAACCGCCTCGTTATCGTAGGCCAGCCAGGCGTGGGTGCGATCGGCGGTTTCGCGGCCGGTGAAGGGGTCAACGAAGCCAGGTGTTTTCGTCGCCGCTTCCCAAAGCGGATCGTCGAGCTTGCCGTCGATTTTGGGAGGGGCCGCAGCGCGATGGGCCGGCAGCGCCGGGACCTGCGCCGACGCAAATGCGCCGTGCAGCATCAAGCCGCCGATCAAAACGAACGTCCTGCCCCTCAAATGCCCCCAGATGTTCGAACCGGAAATCCGGCCCGGAGGAATGTACCTTTGCCATGGGGACAAAAGTGCCCTGGGCGGCGGGGGAGCCGGGAAGTTGGGCAGAATGGCCCTGTGTCTGGCGACCGAATCGATGTGCTGATCGTGGGCGGAGGAACCGGAGGCTGTGCGGCGGCCCTTGCCGCCTGCCGAATGGGGCTTCGAGTCGTGATGACCGAGGAGTTCGCCGGGATCGGCGGGCAGCTCACCTCCCAGGCCGTGCCGCCCGACGAAAACCGTTGGATCGAGACCTTTGGCGGAACGGCGAGCTATCGCGCCTTTCGCGAAGGGGTGCGGCAGTACTACCGCGACCACTATCCCCTGACTCCCGAAGCAAGGGCAAACCCTCGACTGAACCCAGGAACCGGTTGGGTCTCGCGGCTTTGCTTTGAGCCCAAAGTGGGCCTTGCCGTGCTGGAAGCGATGCTTGCCCCCTTTGTGGGGGAGGGCAAACTCGAGATCCGGCGCTGCCGCAAGCCGGTTGGCGCCGAGGTGCGTGGAAACCGGGTGGTCTCGGTGACCGTTCAGCACCTGCCGTCGGGGGGGCTGGAGACCCTTGAGGCCCCCTTCGTGCTGGATGCCACGGAAACGGGCGAGCTGCTGCCGCTGACGGGAACCGAGTATGTCGTCGGGGCCGAGTCGAAACACGAGACCGGCGAGCCCCATGCGGTGGAAGGCGACCCTGAGCCCACGAACGTCCAAGGGATCACCTGGTGTTTCGCGATGGGCTACGACCCGAACGGCGAGCACGTGATCGAAAAGCCGGCCCAATACGACTTTTGGAAGGCGTACCGCCCGAGTTTTTGGCCGGGCTCGCTGCTGAGCTGGGACACGGTCCATGCCCACACGATGCAGCCGCACCGCTGGACCCTTTTTGCCCACGAGACGCCCACCCGAATGGGGCTCTTCGACTATCGACAAATCGTCGCGCCCGAGCATTTCGAAGCGGGAAAGCGGCCCCATGCGGCGACCATCGTCAATTGGCCGCACAACGACTATTACGCGGAGAACATTCTCGATGAGCCGGCGGACCGGGTCGCGGAGCGGCTGGAGGCCTCGCGTCAGCTTTCGCTGAGCGTGCTCTATTGGCTCCAGACCGAAGCGGAGCGGGGCGATGGCGGCCGTGGTAACCCGGGGCTGCACCTCTGCCCCGAATTGACCGGTACGCCCGATGGACTGGCCATGGCCCCCTACATTCGCGAGTCGAGGCGCATCCAGGCGCAGTTTACGGTCCTCGAACAGCACGTGGCGGAGGAACCCAATCCGGGAAAAACGGTCGCCGATCCGTTTTTCGATTCGGTGGGGATCGGGTCGTATCGGCTCGACCTTCATCCGGCCTGCAACGGGACCAACACGATCGATATCGGCGGCCTGCCGTTCGAGATTCCGCTCGGCGCCCTCTTGCCGATCCGCATGGTGAATCTGCTGCCCGCCGCCAAGAACTTGGGCGTCACCCACATCTCCAACGGGTGCTATCGTTTGCATCCGGTGGAATGGAATATCGGAGAGGCGGCCGGGTTTTTGGCGAGCTTTTGCTTGTCGAGAAAGGTTCAACCGGAAGCCGTGCGGGGTAACGCGAACCTTCTTGAAGAGTTTCAAGGGTTGCTCACGTCGAACGGCGTCCGGCTGCACTGGCCGGTCAACGAGATGGGGCTGTAGCCGTCCGAATCTGAATATGGCCTTCGAATGTCCCTACAATCGAAGGGAATGATCGCGTCGCTTTGCGTTTCCGGATTGCTGATGGTCGCCGGGTCTTCCGGCCAGGGTCCTACCAGCGTTGTGACGTCCTATCGTCCCAGCATCGACCTGCCGGTCGTCCAAAACTCGGCTGGGCAATACCAGGCGATCTACGGGATGTGCAATGGGATCGACGAGCTCGCCAACGTCTATTACCGCTTCCGCATTGCGAACAAAGCGCCCGGGCTGAACGACATTACCGACCTGATCACGAAGAGTCAGTCCGGCGGCGCGCCCTATCTCAAGAAGCTGCTTGAGACCGCGACGTATAAGAGTCTGGGGCAGGGCCAACCCAACGTGAAGCTGAGCGAGGGCGTCAAGAACCCGCAAGCGTTCGCTCAAAACGTGGTGGACCGGATGGCGGCCAATAACATGCCGGTTTCGATCGGCTTGGGCGGACCGGTGAACCATCGGGTGACGGTTTATGGCGCGGACAAGGTTAATGGCCAATGGGTTCTCCGCATCGCCGACCCGAATGTCGTGGGAGCGGTGGGCGACAACGTCCGCTTGGTCTACGATTCCGGGCTCAAGTCGTGGCGCTCCGAAGTGAACGGACGGCCGAGTACGGTTTGGACGGGGGCCGGGGTGGTCCGCAGCGCGATCGACGAGCCGAACGCCTACCTCGACCTGATGCAAATGGGGCTTCAGGGCACGAAGATCAGCGAAATCCGCACCAAGCTCAACGTTTCGTTGGTTCCCACGCCAAAGGACTGTCCCAAGAAGAAGGTCGTCTTGAGCAAGGACGCCAAGGTCGGAGGCGTCCAAATTCAATTTGATCCGGCGCTTTTCACCTCCGGAATCGACGAAGCCCAGCTCGCACGGATGGAGGAAAGGGCGCGACAATTCTTGGCAAGCGATGAGAAAGGGGTCTTGATTCTCGAACCGCAGGTGCGGACCCTCGAGGTCGCGCTCGTGCCTCTGGCGACGGTTTCGCCGAGGGGCGATCTGGGCGGGCTCACGCGCATTTCCGGTTTCGTTGCTCGCCGGGATGGTTCGCTCGTGATCGTGGGCCGACGCGAGCCGGGGCAAACTCCGATTCCGGCCGAGGTTTTCGCCGTCGCCTTGCAAAGCATTTACCGGCACGGGTCGAGCCCCTATGTCTCGCTCGACCCGCCGGTTGGGGTGGCCGTGGGTCCGCAACGTGTTCGGATCGGCGGCCTGAGTGCAAACCTGCACCACACCAAGTTCGTCAAGATGCTCCTCGATGCCGACTACGAGATGAAGAAGGTGAACTTAGGCAAGCTCCGTCCACCGGTCCAAGGCTTTCGCCGGTGGGTGGACATGATGAACGAATCGAGCACCGCCGGATTCGTTCGCATGTGGCTCTCCCCGCTCGCCGCACCGATCGCCGATTCCTACATCCTTCGCCGCGACGGCGAAGTCGCGGTCCTTTTTGAAAGCCAGGTGAGAGTGCTTTCCGCCCAAGAAAGGATGGAGGAAGAGGGCGTGAACCGGATGGCGGTGGATGAGGTGGCCGAACGCGCGGCCAGCGAATTCACGCTCCGCTACGATGAGATCGCCCGAACCTGCCCGGATCTGAGCCGGTTGCGCGGCGTATTTGATGTCGCCAAGCTTTGCGCGGCGCTAGCTGAACTTAAGATCAAGTCCACCGAACTGACGCCCTGGCTCGCCTACCGCCCGCCATTCACGACGATTCCCGAAAGCTATCCGGCCATTGGCCCGGAATGGACCCCCGATGGAAAATACATGATTTCGGGCGGCGCGATCGCCGAGGGCCGCTTTGGCCCCGAGGGGTCCGTGGAGACTTCAAGCCTGGAGCCGCTGTTCGGAGGGAGCCCAAACGCGACGATCAAGCTCCCCTCGACGCTCAAAGTTTCGGATGCGATGGAGGCCGCTTTCCAGGCGCGGAGCCAGATGGCGCAGGCGCTTCGAAGGCTCCGCGAGGGGAGCCCGGAAACGGCCTTGGAGGCGGCGGAGCGGATGCTCGAAATCCAACCGGAAGACAAACGAGCCGGGATCCTACGCGGGCTTGCCCTGGTCGCCATGGGCAAGATGCAACGGGCCATTGAGAGCCTCGATCCACTGGCGGAAGCCAACCCCGTGGCCAAGGCCATCCGCGCCGGGGCTCGGGCCGACTTGGGGGATTCCAAAGGCGCGATCGCGGATGCGAAATCGGCCGTATTGGCGGCGCTGGACAATGAGGCGGTGCTTGGGCTCGGCGCGCTCGCGCTCATCGAAGCCCACGCCCTGGACGACGCGGAAACGGCGCTAAAACAGCTTCGGATGATCTCCCCAGGGGGGTCCATGAACGCGATGCTCGCCGACCGGATTGCGCGCATGCGTTCGCTGGGTCCCGAAAGGGCCCGGGCGCGCCAGCAGCTGGTCCGACAGGTACCGCTGGCGGTCCAGCTTTCGGCCAGCAATGCGACCCCGGAGGGATTGGAACGTGCGGTGGCCGTCCTGCGGGACCTCGAAGCCGGCGTTTACCAAGTTCCGGCCGAGTTGAACATCCCCGACGTACTCCGATTTTCTATCGTGATGCGGGTGGGTGCCAATCTCGAAAGCGCCAAACCCGAAGTGGTCCGAGCCGCCGATGCCGCCGCGGCGCGGCTAATGTCCGACCATCCGGATTGGGCGGCATCTTACGTTGCGCGCGCGGTCTTGGCCAACGCTCGGTTCGAGCCGGCCGAAGAGGTTACGGCCGCGCTTCGCGAGGCTGCCAAACGCGAACCGGCGGGCGATCCGGTGCTCGAAGAGCTCAAAGGCGTGCGGCCGATCGAGCGGTTCACGCTGGCGTTGGCCGCCGTGCTGTTCATCGATCCCGCCACTCCGGACGACCGCCGCGAAGCCTTTGGGAAGCTCGTCGAGGAGTTGGAGACCGATTTGGCGGCCAAGCGGTTCCTGCAAGACCTGCGTTCCGAGACCAACTTTCGGCCCTTCGAATTCCTCAAAACGGCGGGGATGCGCGGCTCCTACGGGGACGACGCAACGCGGTACGCAATGCTCGACCGGTTGACCGCCGGATGCGAAAGGCTTGATCCAGGAAATGCGATCTACTCCCTGCCCCTGGCGTTGAGCACGATTCCGCTGGGCATCGCCACCCATGACTTTCCCAGCTATGGCCGGCTTCTCGACCGTTCGCTGGCGATGGCCGCCCGAGAGGCGCGGCCGAACCTGTTGACCGGGCAGATCGAAAAGCTTCGCGGGCTCGCTTGGCTGACCGCCGCCAAAGCGATTCTCCAGGCCCTTTTTCGCCCCGGCTCGACCTTGGTGAAGTCGATGGACGACCTCTCCAATCGGATGGACCGCCTGGCCAAGCCGGCCTCCAAGCGCGACTCGATGGCGGCCAAGCGCAAGGTCCTGGCCGATGCCCATCGATTGCTGGGATCCCTGCCGGGACAAGTGCGGCCCGCGATCTTGGCTCGAATCCGGGCGATCCGCGGAACGCATGGCGCGCCAACCGCCGACCGGGTGGCGTTTTGCGTGGCGATGATGCAGGAGTTCACTGAATCCGCACCGCCGCAATCGCTCGATACGGTGGCGAAAATGCACCCGGGAATCGAGAAGACCTCGGAATACGTTCGCCTCAAGGCGCTTTACCGATCGATGAGCGGCATCATGATCGAAACGAAGCCCGACCAGATCTGGCCTGGCCTGCTCAAAGGTATCACGTCGCGCAGCGACGGGCTCAGCGTGGTCGAGATGCTTCGGAACTTCCAAGGCGTTCGCACGCACGATGCCGCCAAGATCGCCCGGTACTCGGCCCAAGCGCGAGCCCAAGCGGAGTTCGGCAGCTTCCCGATGCCCCGGTGACGTCCCAAGGCGTCTTATCCGGCACAGCCATAATCAGTTGAGGACGCCCCGATAGCTCAGGGGATAGAGCAACTGCCTTCTAAGCAGTGGGCCACAGGTTCGAATCCTGTTCGGGGCGCCAATCCTGCCTGAATGTGGGTAAGTCACCATGTCCATACCCTCTAGCTTCGAAAGAAGCTTGTCGGTACTTGCTTCGATGCTGCCACTGCCGTCTCGGTGCCCAGCCCTTCTTCGGTCACGCCGACGTCGCGATTCCCGCCGTCTCGTCGCGCAGAACGACGCCTCTGACCAGGGGCCCATGGGCGTATTATCCAGTCGATTGTCTCACAAAAGTTGGGGAAGCCAGAAATTCGCTGTAAGATAGA
>CAYONY010000120.1:0-9603 GCA_964405415.1 uncultured Fimbriimonadaceae bacterium
TTTCGTGGAGACACGGGAAGCGGATGGCCGACACTCCGGTCGACCTCTAGGCGTCCCCCGCCCGGCGACTCCAACCCTGGCGTTTCGGCGTCCATAATGAAGAGGGAGCCTCGCTCCCGAGGTCATGCAATGGCGCAGCGGCACATCGACATCAGCCAAGAGGTGAACCGGTTCAAATCGGGCCTTACCACCACGATGGCCCCTTTCATCGAAGAGGCCCAGGCCAACGGCGCACTCTATATTCACCAGCCCTACGGCCTCTATTCGGCCGAAAACCACGAGGCCTGGCGCAAGCTCTTCGCCCGGATGCAGCCGCGATGGGAGCGGTACGCGAACGCGCACTTCATGAAGGGGATCGCCAATCTCTGCCTCGATCCGCTTCGGGTGCCCAAGCTCGAAGACGTCAACACGTTCCTTCAGCCGCTCACCGGGTTCAAGGCCAAAGCAGTTTCCGGCTACGTCCCCGCGTTCTTGTTTTTCGACTGCCTTCGGAATCGCGAGTTTCCGACCACCATCACCATCCGAAGGTCCGACAAGCTGGATTACCTGCCCGAGCCGGATATTTTTCACGACATCGCCGGCCACGTGCCGATGCATACGGACGGGGCGTTTGCCGATACGCTGGTCAAGTTTGGCGATTGCGCCCACACTGCGGCCGAAATCGTCAACGGGATTAAGGACGAGGACGAGAAGATCCGCCGGCTGACCAGCATCATCAAGGCGATGGCCCGGTTCTTCTGGTTTACGATCGAATTCGGGCTGATGCGGGAAGCTAACTCGAACCGGTTGAAGGTTTATGGCAGCGGCTTGTTGAGCTCGTTTGGCGAGATCGCCCATTGCATCGAATCGCCGGATGTCCAGCGCTATCCGCTTCAATTGGAATGGGTCATCAACCAGTATTTCGAGATCGACCATTACCAGCCGCTTTTGTTTATCGCGGATTCATTCGACCACGTTTTCAGCTTGGTGGACGAGCTGGAAAAGTGGATGAAAGAGGGGAAGTTGAATAACGTTTCGCCCGGCGAGCCGGAAGTGAGCGAAGCGGACTTGAAGAGCTTTTTGGAGGCGGAATTCAAATAGGAATAGAAGGCAAAGGGCAGAGTGCAGAGGGCAGAGGGAAGACCGGCCGTCATTTTGCGCCGGCGCGCTGTGCTTCAATTCGCTGCCGAAGGCCGTTAAGCATTCGGCCGATTTCTTCGGATTCGGCTATCATGGCGTCCGCTTCCATCTTGAAGCCAAGCCGCTTGCTGAGCTCGCAGTAGGTCTCAAGTTCGGCAAGACTGCCAAGAGCGATCCCGATCGACTGCAGGAATTCCGCCGGATGATGTCTGCGGCTTCTCTCGGCAATATTAGCGGGTACTGAGACCGAGGCTCTGCGCATCTGACTCTGAAGTCCATAGACTTCTGGCTTTGGCAGAACGTCAGTTTGCTCGTAAGTCGTTACGGCAAGGTCAAGAGATCGATTTCAGACATCGAGGCGACGGAAATCGGCTTGTGACTTCGGCATGGCTCCTATTCTGCCCTCTGCCCTCTGCCCTCTCCGCTCTATTTCCAGAACTCAAATCGTTCCAGCTTTCCCTTCACGTTCTGGAGGAATCTCCCCGCCAAGAGCCCGTCGACGATCCGGTGATCGTAAGTCAGTACCAGGTGCATGATCGACCGGATCGCGATCATCTCATTCACCACCTCGACCTGCTTGTTGATCGCATAAGCCCCGGCGATTCCCGCTTGAGGCGCGTTGATCATCGGGGTTCCGAAAAGCGCGCCGTAGGAGCCCGGATTAGTTAGCGTAAACGTTCCGCCCTGAACGTCTTTGGTCTCCAGTTTGCCTTCACGCGCCTTCCCGGCGATCGCCTCGAGATCTTTGGCCAATTCCACCAAACTTTTGCTTTGACAGTCCCGGATGACGGGCACAATCAGCCCCTCATCCCCTTTGGCGCCCAGGGCAACCGCGATGCCCATGTGCACGCCTCGGTTCATCACGATCTGCCCATCGTCGCGCAGGGAAGCATTCACCATCGGAAACTCCTGCAGAGCTTCGGCCAGCGCCTTGATGAAGAACGGGGTGAAGGTGAGCTTGACCCCGTTTTGAGCCTGGAACGCGTCTTTGTTGGCTTCGCGGAACCGGACCATTTCGGTCACGTCCACCTGAATCGTGGTGGAGACCGTCGGTACGGCGGCACTGCGCACCATGGCCTCGGCGATCATCTTGCGGAGCCCCACGAGGGGCACCAGGTCCTGATCGGCTCCCGCGACCGTCGGTTCTGCCAGTTTCGAGGGCGCGACTGGAGTCTGAACCACCGCCCCCTTGCCCGCCAAAAACGCCTCGACGTCGCTCTTGGAGACCCGCCCGCCCGCGCCGGTTCCCGCGATGCCGGCCAGCACCGCATCGGAGAGCCCATGCTTTTTGGCGATCGAGCGCACGACCGGGGTGAACCATTGACGTTCGCCGGATCTCGGGAGCGCCAGTTCGGCAGGTTTGGAGTCCGCTTTGGCGACTCGAGGAACGGCGGCCTCGGGAGCCGGAGGCTCGGACTTGATAGCCTTTCCAGCGGCGACGCCTTCCTCGATCACGCCCATCGCGGCAAAAACGTGGACCTGGCCCCCTTCGGGAATCAGGATTTTGGCGAGGACTCCGCTCGCCGGAGCCGGGAGCTCGGTGTTGACCTTGTCGGTCATGATTTCGACGATCGGCTCGTCTTCCTTGACCGGATCGCCTTCTTTTTTGAGCCACCGGCTCACCGTTCCTTCGTGAACCGATTCGCCCAACTCGGGCATGAGGATTTCGACTGCCATGTCGGTTCGAGTTTACCTAGCCCCTCGGGTGGGGATAGGGTCAGAGGGACAGAGGGACAGAGGGTGGTCCAACAAAAGGAAGAGATGGCGTGGAAGTCCTCCGAAGGGCCATTTTACGCATGGAGGTACGAAGCTTTGTTTGGCTAGGGCTAGGCTCGATGCGGCATCCACCCCCCGCCCCCTCCTTCAAAGGAGGGGAGATGAGCCCCTCATTCCAAAGGGCGAAAGACCCGACAATTCCACTAGCGTGCGCCAACATTACGACCTCCTCGTCATCGGCTCCGGACCGGCCGGCCACCATGCCGCCATCCAAGGCGCCAAACTCGGCAAGCGAGTCGCCCTTGTCGAGCGGCCCCGCCGCATCGGCGGCGTCTGCCTCAACACCGGGACCGTCCCCAGCAAGTCGCTGCGCGAAGCGGCGATCCATCTCACCGGATATCGCAGTCGGCACCACGCCGGCGCGACCGTCTTTACGCGCCGAAAGGTGGCTTTTCCCGACCTGCTCAGCCGCTGTCGCGCCATTGTTCAGAAAGAGGTCGACGTCTACCGGGCCCAATTTGCCCGCAATGGAGTCGAGATTCTTTCGGGAACGGCGTCTTTTGTCGACGCCCATACCGTAACGATCCGCCACGACGGGCTCAGCGTCGAGGCCACCGCCGATCTTTTTGTGGTGGCCTGCGGCACGGAACCGGCCAAGAGCCGTGACTTTCCGGTCGATGGAACGCGCATCTTCGATGCGGACGGGGTCTATTCGCTCGAAGCGGTGCCTCGCAGCCTGATTGTCGTGGGCGGCGGCGTGATCGGCTTGGAGTACGCCAGCATTTTCGCCCTCCTAGGGACGCATGTCACGGTTCTTGATGGCCGTAACCGCCTGCTCGAGTTCATCGATAACGAAATGAGCGAGGCGCTGACCTACCACCTGCGCGATGCGGGCGTCACGCCGCGCTTGGGTGAGACGGTGGCCCGCGTGGAGGCCGACGCGCATGGGGTCACCGCGCATACCCAAAGCAACAAGGTGCTTCGCGCCGAAGCGGTGCTGTATGCAGTAGGACGTCAGGGCGCCACCGCCGATTTGAACTTGGAAGCGGCGGGACTCGCCGCCGACTCGAGGGGCCGGCTCGCCGTCGATGCGCATTATCGAACCGCGGTTTCCCATATTCTGGCGGCGGGCGACGTCATCGGATTTCCGAGCTTGGCGAGCACGAGCATGGAGCAGGGAAGGGCGGCGGTGGCGGGCGCGTTCGGCCTCAAGGAGCGAGGCGATCTGGGCGTGTTTCCGTACGGCATCTACACGATTCCCGAGATTTCGTTCGTCGGCCAGACCGAAGAAGAGCTCACGGAAGCCGGCGTGCCCTATGAGTTCGGCATTGCCCGCTACCGCGAGATCGCCCGCGGCAATATCGTGGGCGATGAAACGGGCCGGCTCAAGCTGATCTTTCATCGGGAAACCGAACGGCTGCTCGGCGTCCATATCATCGGCGAGGGGGCTTCGGAACTGGTCCACATCGGCCAGGCGGTGATGGCGTTTGGCGGCACGGTCCGCTATTTCACCGATCAGGTGTTCAACTACCCGACTTTTGCCGAGTGCTACAAGGTTGCGGCGCTCCATGGCCTGAACCGCCAGTCGCTGGGCGCGCCTCCCAAACGGCTCAAAAAGGCGGCCTAGGCTTGGTGTCGAGCACCGCCTCGGCGACGTAGAAAGAGGGGACTCGGGGCGGCCCGAGGCAAAGGTATTCTCAACCCTCCCCATGAGTTCCCAAGCCCCTCTCGACGTACTCATCCTCGGATCCGGTCCCGCTGGCTACACGGCCGCGCTTTACGCCGCCCGAGCGAACCTGAAACCGGTGGTGCTGGCCGGGCTCCAGCCGGGCGGCCAGCTCATGATCACGACGGATGTCGAGAACTATCCCGGCTTTCCAGATGGGATCATGGGCCCCGAAATGATGCCGCTCTTTCAGAAGCAGGCGGAGCGGTTTGGCGCGACGGTCGAGTTCAAATTGGCCACGAAAGTCGATTTATCCGAACGTCCGTTCAAAGTTTGGTGCGACGAGGAACTTTACTTGGCACGGACCGTCATCATCGCCACCGGCGCCGAGGCCAAGTGGCTCGGCTTGGAGTCCGAAGTGACGTTTGGCGGCTATGGGGTCAGCGCGTGTGCGACTTGCGACGGCGCGTTTTTCCGCAATAAGAACGTGATCGTTGTCGGAGGTGGAGATACCGCCATGGAAGAGGCGAACTACCTGACCCGCCACGCCAGTCAAGTTCATGTGGTCCATCGTCGTGACGCCTTTCGCGCCAGCCGCATCATGCAGGATCGCGTCCTTGCCAATCCCAAGATCAACGTGATCTGGAATTCGGCAATCGACGAAATCCAAGGCCAGACCGAACCGTTTAAGAAGGTAACCGGGGTTCGGCTGGTCGATACTGAGAGCGGCCAGAAGTCTGAAATGCCGATCGACGGGGTGTTCATCGCCATCGGCCATAAGCCGAACAGCGAACTCTTCACGGAGTGGCTGGAGACCGATGAATTGGGCTATCTGAAAGTGGAACCGTATTCCTCCAAGACGAAGATTCCCGGCGTTTTTGTGGCCGGAGACGTCGCCGACCGCGTCTATCGCCAAGCCGTGACGGCGGCGGGAACCGGTTGTATGGCGGCCATCGATGCCGAACGGTTCCTTGAGGCGGAAGGACACTAAATGATGGATCGACGAGCCGAATTGAAGGGAACCTCCGACCGACGGCGACGCAAGGCGAATGGGGTTTGTCGGGCGGTTTTTGCGCTTTCAACCCTTGGGCTCGTCGCTTTCCAGGAGCCCGGCGCGAAGATTTGGCAGCTCACCGGACCCGAAGGAGGAGAGGGCCGGCTTCAGATTATCCAAAATCTTGAGCGGCTCGACCCGCCCAAGTTTTCGCCCAAAGAAAAGTGGATGTTTGAATGGGTGGTGTCCGGCCTGGGCCGCGACAAAGTGGGCACCGAATCCTATCGGCTGCGCGTTCGCACCTTCGCCCAGATGAAGAAAGAGACCAACGACCCGGCGCCGGCGGTGACGCGTATGGCGATGCGGATGTGGGATTTCCTCGTTCGCAAGCTTCAAATGTCCCACAAAGACATGTACGACGATGGGCGCGTGCACTTCTATCTCGCATTCGGCGGCCAAGCGGGCGGCGAACAGATTTTCGACGAGGATGAGGAAGCGGGCCGGACCAAAAGGGTCAACACGATCTACATTTATCAGATTCAAAACGTAAAGGATCCGGTGGAATTGGCGCGGGAAGTGGCGCACGAATATGGCCACGCGGTGCTGCCGCCGGTTGGCGGCTTCAAACAGCCCGAAGAGTGGGGCAACGGCTACCTGGGCGAAAAGCTCTTCTTGAAGCATCTTCGCGACGAATACAAAGCCGGCCGGTTGAATTCGGATGACGTGTGCGGGGCTCCGCTGGATCGGCTCGACAAGTTCGTCCAGCTTGAAGCGGATGCCCTAGCCGCCGAGGTCTGGCTGAACGGTCCGAATATCGACCACATGGGCGGTTCCGGCCCTCTGGCGCTTCGCGCCTACCTCGGGCTTGCGCTCTATGCCTATGAAGCGTTGCCCATCGAGGCCTTTGCCCGTTCACTGAAGCTGACCGGCTCGGTGAGCGCGCGCGACTATGCGGCGGCCGTCATGCTCGCGGCGACGGAGCGGCCAACCTTCGCCCTCGTTCCGCCCAAAGCTTTGGAAGGCAAGGATGTTTGGGTGCCGCTTGGCAAAGGCAAGCTCACCGGCGGCGGCGTGCTCAAAAAGAGCGGCGATTGGGCGCTGGTCCGGCCGCTTGGCGGCGTGCTTCGCGTGACCAATTCTTAACTGCGCGGAAAGGCAAGATCACCTTTTCGTGAGCGTCGTGCTTGGCTCGTTGCCTAGCCGCCTCCACCGCCGGGAGGGGGCACGTGCTTCTTCAGCGTGTCCTGCGATTCCTTCGAAAGTTTCTTGATCTCTTCTTCCTTGATTTGCTGGGCTTCCGATTTGGTCCGCACGATCCGCGGCGTCAGAAAGACCATCAGCTCGGTCTGGCCCTGACTGTTTGAACTCGATTTGAAGAAGTGGCCCACCAAGGGAAGATCGCCCAAGAGCGGGATCTTCTTTTCGGTTACGTTCTGGGTGTGGCGGATGATGCCGCCCAGGACGATGGTTTCGCCATCGGCCACCGTTACCGTCGTGCTCGCCTTTCGGCTGTTGATGATCGGCGCGTTGAAGTCGGTGAAGCCCTGAAGGTCGTCGGCGGACTGGGTCACCTCAAGCACCACATGGCCGCTTTGGGTGATACGTGGCGTCACCGTCAGAATCACGCCGACGTCCTGAAAGTTGTAGGTTGTGAGCAGGTTGCCGCCGACGCCCGTTTGCTGGCTCGTGATGTACGGTAGCTTCTGGCTCACGTTGATCTCCGCCTTGACATTGTTCGAGGTGAAAATCTTCGGCGTGTCGAGCACTTTGAACTTGGTGTCGGTCTTAATCAGGTTCAAAAACGCTTTGTAGTCTTGGTGGGTGATCGTGTAACGCAGCCCTTCCAATGCCGGAACCGCGTTCTGAAGTCCGAAGTTGGTGTTGCCGGCGCCGGACAGGTCCGAGTTGCCAAGCTTCTTGTCGCCAAACGTCCATTCGACGCCGAGCTTGGTCGTCTTGTCGAGATTCGCTTCGACAATCACGGTTTCGATCATCACCTGCTCGGCTACATGGTCGAGCCGGCCAATGACCTCCGAGATCATGCGCATGTTGCTGGGTTGGGTGACGATCACCAGGCTGTTCGTATTGGGGTCGGCAATGATCGTGACTTTGCCCACCACATCTCGAACGTTCACCACTTCGCCGCGTTCGTTGATGTCGGTCGGCGGCGATTCCTTTTGGTTGTTGCTTCCAAAATCCGAGAAAAAGAAGAACGGGCTGTCGTTGTTTCGGTTGTCGCGCTGGGCATAGGCCCGGTTCAAAAGCTCCGCCACATCCGCCGCTTTCGCGTTTTCGAGCTTGACGACAAAGGTCGTACCCACCCATTGGCCGGGCTGATCAAGGTTCGAGAGCAGCTTGCGGATCAGTTCCAGGTTTTCTTTGAGCGCGTTGACGATCACCGAATTCGTTGGTTTGATCGCGGTGGCGGTTTGGCCCCCGGCGGTGCGCTGCCGATTGTTGCCCCCGAAGCCGCCGAAGAAGAAGAAGCTGCCGCCTTGGTTGTTCTGGCGGTTCATGCCTCGGCCCAAGGGCGCATTCGAGGTCAAGATATCCTCGATCGCGGGCAAAACGTCCTCGGCGGGCACGTACTTGAGCGGAAAGACCTCCGATTCCAACGGAGTCGTCGTCGGTTTGTCGAGGTCCTTGATCAGCTCTTCGACGGTTTTCTGGTCGTTCGGCAAGGCGATGACGACCACCGAGTTGCTGTAATCCTCGGACGAGGCTTTTGGCTTGTTGCCGGCAGGCCCTCCGGGCGCGCCTCCGCCTCCGGGCATCGGCTGAGGTCCTCCGGGTCCAAAGATGATCGGTCCTCCGCCTCCCGGCTGCGGACCCGGGGTCGCGGCGCCTTGGGCAAAGACATCGTTGATGACCCGGGCCACCTGGGCTGCGTTCGCATTCTTGAGCGGATACGTCTTGACAATCGGCTGGGGCGGCGGGGGAGGCGGCGGGCCTCCCGTGACCATCGGAGGCTGCTTCCTTCCGACTAGGAGCATGTTGCCTTGCTTGCGCAATTCGTAATTGTTCAGACCGAGCACCGTGTTGAAGATCTCAAAGGCCTCATTCAGGCCCACCGCTTTCGCGCTCGTGACGGTGAGCGGCGTTTTGAATTGGGGATCTTTCAGGATCGTGATGCCGGACGTCCGGGAAAAGATCGAGATCACCATGTCCGGGTTCGATTCCGTGAAGTCCAGAAACATCGTGGTTTTAGGATTGAGCTTGAACTCCTGCCACGCCGGTTTGGGGGGTGGGGGCGGCTTGGGGGGGCGCGTTGCCGGCACGCCTTGCTTGCCGGTTGGAGGCGTGGCGGCCTTTTCGCCGAGGTTTCCGGTTGGCGGCGTTTGCGACACGCCGAGAATGGCGCAAGTCAGGATGGCGGCGGCGAAGATCAGCTTGTGCTTCATGGCTTATCCTTGAGGGGGATTTCGGAATTCGATTCTTTCTTGATAGTGGCTCGCGAGCGGTCGGCGGGCGCTTCGAAACTCTCGGAGGCTTTGCCGCCCGACAACGGGACACCGGCAGGACCGGCGCCCGAATCGGCAGAAACGGGCGAGCGGCGGATATCAAGACCGATGGGCCCGCGAAGCGCGGGGTTAACGTCGAGGGGCCGGAAGCCGGGGTCGGGGAGGGGCGGCGGCTTGGGCGTCTGGGTGGGGTTATAGCGAAAGATGGTGCGTTCCGTTCCGTCGGGCCCCGCGATCACGAGGTTGGCCATCGAAATCCGGACGATCCGCGATTTCTTCCAGGTGTCGCCTTCGCGGACGTAACCGCCTTGGTGCTGTGCGCCGTTTTCAAGCAGAGCCAGCCGTTTGCCATCGACCTCCACCATTCCGGTGTAGGCCCAGTCCGATTCGCCATCGGCCAGGTCGGCCGGAAGCTTCATGAGCTCCTCGTCGGGCTCACCTTCAATAGAGGGCTCTCCGGCGATCAGGGGACTAAAAATGTTTCGGGCCCTTCCCGCCGGAGGATCAAAGTGCACGGCGAGTTCTTCTTTCGGGAAGGTCCAATCCTGCAGCGTCGACTTCTTCGCGGTCCGTTTGGCGGGCGCGGACTTGGGCGGTTTCTTCGCATCGGATCCGGTGGCCCAAAAGGCAACCGCCGCCACGAGCAC
>CAYONY010000120.1:9613-10206 GCA_964405415.1 uncultured Fimbriimonadaceae bacterium
ATTCCGCTGTCGCTGTCGCAGGTCTACGTCTGGAGCACCAACGATCCGTACACCATCGGCCGAGAGACGCCCATCGCTACTTCGTTTCCTCCTTTCGAGCCAGAAACCCGGTCAAGACCAGCGAAGCGGTGACCAAATCGCCCTCATTCTTTGCCGAGACTTTGAGCTGGCCAATGGCGAGCTTGGCGCTTGGATCTTCAAGCTTGCCAAGCATCGCAAGCAAGCTTCCAAAGGAGCCATCGAGCATCACCGTGAACGTGGCCTGCCACAGGTCGGCCGAGGCGAGGATTCGGCCGGCCCGAAAATCCACCAATTTCAATTGGTGGGATTCGGCCAATCGGTTCAGTCGCGCCTGCACTTCCGCGCTGAGCTCTTCGGCCGTCATGTCCCAAACCTGGGCCTTGAGCTCCTCGCGGGCTTGGCCCAGCTTCTCTTCGGTGGCTTTGGCCAGGTTCGCGGCCTGGGCGGGGGTCATCGCCGCCGTCGCCTTGGGCTTCTTGGGAGGTGGAAGCGCGAAGGCGACATAAGCGGCAAAGGCTATCCCTGCCATGGCAACCACGAGCAGGAGGTCCCAAGCGGAAAGGGCCGTTGTT
>CAYONY010000121.1:0-10142 GCA_964405415.1 uncultured Fimbriimonadaceae bacterium
CGGCCGGATCGCCCCCTTAGCGGCCCAGAGCGCATCGTCGAACAGGCTTTGAGCGCTGGTTTGGCATTGGCCGCGAACGTCCGCCCATTCGGGCTGAAGGCTGAGTCGCTCCCACTCAGAAGATTTGAGTGCGTCAAGGATCGCCTGGCGCAGGCGCGCACAGGCCTCGAGGTCTTCGATCAGATTCGGGTGCGAGCGCGATTCGAGCTGTTTGGCCCGCGCGAATCCGGCAAGCGTGGCCAGCCATTCGTTGCCGCCCAGGCAGCCCGCGTCGGAGAGTTGGGCGCGGCGCTTTCCAGAGAGCCAAGCATTCAGGGCGACCATGGACCAAATGGCAAAGATCGAGACGAGCATGAGCACCGCGGGATGAGGCATGAAGGCGACCGCGCCCATGATCATCGCGACCGCCGGGAGGAAGAGCCACCACCGAACGTGGGGCTTCGGAGCGTGGTGCAGCAAATACTCGGCCAGCGCGCGGTAAACCACGTTGGGCGGTTCCTAGGCGATCGCTTTGATCGATGCGGCCACGTGGGCCACGCACACTTTCAAATCCGCCATCGGGTCTTGCGGGTTCTCCTCATGCTCGATCGACATGATTCCGTTAAAGTTTTGGCGTTGTAACTCTCTCAAAACGGCGGGCGCATGGAGATCGCCCTTCCCGAGCACCATGTACTTCGTCGCGTCTTTCACGTCTTTCAGATGCACCCCGAAGACCCGCCCGGCGAGGGCTTCGATCGCTTTGGCCGGGTCTTCCTTGGAACGAAGAAAGTGTCCGGTGTCCACGCAGGCGCCGATGAGCGGGCTGCGGCCTTTCACCGCCGAAACTACGCTTTCGATCTTGTCGTAGCGCGACCCCGGCCCGTGATTGTGAATGGCGATGCGAATGCCGAATTCCTTGGTCAGCCCCTCCAAGCTGGCAAACGCCTCCGGGGTGGGGTCCGCCGAAAGGGTCTCCACGCCCATCGCCCTTCCGAATTCGAAGATTCTTCGGCTCCTCGCCGCATCGGCATTGAAGCCCACGACGCCGAAGGTCCGCACTTTCACGCCGGCCTGACGGAGCTTCCAGCGCATTTCGCTTCGCTCGGCAAGGTTGTCCGTCATCGGAACGTGGCCTTCCCAGGCCTCCCACCACTCCAAACCGAGTTCGCGGGTGGCGGCCAGGGCCTGGTCCAGTTTGTAGCCACGCAAGCTGTAGCTTTGGATCCCAAGTCGAAAGTCACTTGAGCGCGCAAGGGCTCGAAGCATGGGGTTAAGGCTGAGCGCCGCGGTGGCGGAGGTGGCGAGAAAAGTCCGGCGGGTCATGACTTTACGAGCTTACCGAAGGACGTTGGTCCCAGTGCCGCATCCTCTTGCGCCCTCTCCCCGTGAGCCTCAATAGTCATGGCCTTAACGGGTGGAATTCGACTACGCGACCGAGTGGCGGCGATGTCGCCGGCGACGCTGGCTTTAGCGATGCTCTTAGCCGGACTGGCCGCCGATTCCATGGGGCCGTCTTGGCTTCGGTTTGGCGCGGCGGGATCCGGTTTGCTCATCACGTTGACCGGGCTGGGGTTGTGGCTGTGGGCGCGCGGGGCGCTTCGCCGAGGCCAAACGTCGGTCGCGCTCTCAAAGCGGCCCACGGAACTGGTTGAAGGCGGCCCCTTTCGCTTGACGCGCAACCCGATGTACCTGGGGATTGCGCTGATGCTCCTTGGCTTGGCGTTCGCTTTTGGCGGGCTGGCCGCCTTGGCCGCGTCCCTTGCGTGGATTTGGCTGGCCAATGCCGTATACGTTCCTTTCGAAGAATCGCGGATGGCCCAAGCCTTCGGCGGACGCTGGCGCGGTTACGCCCATCGGGTTCGGCGTTGGCTTTAGCCGCTAGTGCCGATACGTAAGGCCCATCGTCAAATGCTTGGTAGTCAGCCGGGTCTCGATATCCCCATCGACCACCCCGATCTTCACGCCGATGTTGGTGTACTTGCCCTCGACCATGAAGCCGAGCCGGTCATTGATCCGGTACTCGGCGCCCCCAAAGAGCTGATAGCCCAGGGTGATGTACTGGTAGCCATCCTCGTATTCGTTGTTCACCATGGCGGCCCGGAAAATCCAAACCGGGCCTCCGCCAACGCCGGCATAGAGATTCAACCGGCCCTGCGGGCGATCCTTGTTCCCGCCGAAGACCTTCCGGCCGACGAGGTTGACCATCAGGTTGTTCACCCCGTTCGCCATGCGAAGGCGCTGGATGGTCTGCCCGAGTTCGCGCGTTTCGTTGACCGGTTGGCCGTTTTCGGTGCCGACCACCGGCAGGGTTTGGCCGGCGTTGGCGATCGCCTTATAGTGGAGAAACTCGGCTGACCACCCCCAATCCTTGCCCGCCTTGATGCGCGTGAAACGGAGACCATAGTAGGGGGAGCCGGTGAGCGAATCGCCGACCCAATCGACGTTTTTGAAGAGCAGGTCGGTGTTGCGGCCGGATTGCTTGAGCCGCAGATTCGAGTCGAAGGTGGTGGATGAGCCGGACCAGCTGGACCAGAAATCGTCGGCCGCCGAGGCGGCGGCGGTGAGGGAGGTGGCGATAGAAAGCAAGGCGAGGCGAACGGCGGGAAGCTTCACGAGGAGATTCTATCCGAAGCGGGGCGGCCTGAAGGCCGCGGACCCGGGCGCGGGCTAAAGCCCACGCTCCATTTGGCGGGGATGGTTGCTTTGATCGAACCCCAGCGGCCTGAAGGCCGCGGACCCGGGCGCGGGCTAAAGCCCACGCTCCATTTGGCGGGGATGGTTGCTTTGATCGAACCCCAGCGGCCTGAAGGCCGCGGACCCGGGCGCGGGCTAAAGCCCCGCGCTCCTTTTGACAGAGCCCACGCTCCATTTGGCGGGGAACTCATTCCGATTCCGAGAGTCCGCGCCTCAATTGCGATACGGAACTAATAGCCCCTTTCCTTCTTGGCCGGACCAAACTCCTTGCCTTCGATCTCTTTGTACTTCGTCGTTTGCTCGGGGGTGAGAAGGGCCATGATGTCCGTCGCGATGCTTTTGATCGCTTCTTTCATCTTGTTGGCGGCGCCCCGTCCGCCGCCCTGCATGCCGGCCATGATCCGGCTCAGCTCGGAACCTGCGATCTCCTTGATCTTGGCTTGCTGGTCTTCAGTGAGCTCGAGCATCTTGGCGAATTCGGCTTCCTTGAGCAGCTTCGGCCCATTGAATTGAAGCCGCAGCCCCTGAAACCGCGGCATCTGTTCGGGAGTCAAGAGGGCCATCGCTTTGGCGGAAGCCTCTTCCATATCCTTGTTCAGCTCGCCCATTGCCCCAAAGGCGGCCCCAAAGTCATTGGGGTTTGTGCCCTTGCTGGCCCCCTCCATCTTCTCCTGCAGCGCCTTGCTGAGTTTCTTGATCTCCTCTTTTTGGGCCTTGTCCAGCTTGACCTCTTTCGCGACGTCGCTCCGCTCAAGGAGCATCAACGGACTCTTCGTTGCACTCAGAAAGTCCGGCATCCCCGGAATCTGGGCAAATGCCGAGCTGCACAAGAGCGCACTGAAGAAAAGAGCTGTACGAAGTTTCATGAAGACCCTCCCGCTTTGTTCAAACGATTATGTCCGGCTCGCGATGCGCCTCAGTTGTGGAAGAATAGGCCGCTCATGCGAATCGGCCTCCAGCTCTTTACGGTCCGTGACTTCATCAAAACCCCCGAGGGGTTGCGCGAGGCCCTTCGCAAGGCGAAGAAAATTGGCTATGAAGGCGTCCAGTTTTCGGCGGTCGCCAGCATGGACGGGGAAACTCCGGCGGTGACGGCGGACGAGGCTCGAAAGTGGCTGGATGAGACCGGCCTGGTCCCGGTGGTGACGCACCGTCCTTGGGAGCGCTTCGACAAACATCTGGAGGAAGAGGTCGAGTTCCACCAGGCGCTAGGGTGCCGCCATGCCGCAATCTCGATGCCCCCGCCGTGGGCGTCGGAAGGGGGGCTCGACGGATTCAAATGGCTTGCCGATTGGATGAACGACAAAGCTTCGCGGCTCCTAAAGCACGGCATCGGATTCGGCTACCACAACCACGCCGTCGAGTTTCAGCGACTGGGCCCCAAGGGTGATCGGCCCTTTGGCGTTTTGGCCAAGCGATGCCATCCCAGCGTGTTCTTCCTGCTTGATGTCTATTGGGCCGTCCATGCCGGGGTTGACGTCCAGGCTCTGATCGGCCTGATGCCCAAGCGTATCCCCATCGTCCACGTCAAGGATAAGGCGGTTTTCGGATGGGACGTCGACTTCGCCCCAGTCGGTGAAGGGAATCTCCCATGGGGGCGGTTGCTTCCTGCGCTGAAAGAAGCGGGGACG
This sequence comes from uncultured Fimbriimonadaceae bacterium, assembly GCA_964405415.1. GTDB lineage: Bacteria > Armatimonadota > Fimbriimonadia > Fimbriimonadales > Fimbriimonadaceae > CAYONY01. The sequence continues at coordinate 4,305 of CAYONY010000121.1, forward strand.
GAATGGCTGCTCGTGGAGCAGGACACCTGCCGTCGCGACGTGTGGGAATGCGTCGAAGCAAGCTACAAGTATCTCGCTCGAACCGCTCCGAAAACCTAAGCGCCCGGATTTGAGGGGAGGCTCTACTTCGCGGAGTTCCGTAGAACGCGATCGCGGACCGGGGCGACCTCGTCGACTTCCTCGCGTAACGGCGTGGTCCGCTCGGCCATCTCGTTCCGGGTGAGCGGACGGTCCGCCCTTGGGCTCGGCGACGGAGCGTCCTGGCAGCCCCCGGCGAGGGCCGCGGCTGCGGCAAGGATGAGGGGCCGCACGTTAGTGGAGCGCCGCATCGTCCGAACGCGTGCTCGCCTCGGCGGCCACGCTGCGCGACTTGTCGATGTTGCGCGTGTAGACGTTTGCGGCCCGCGCCTGTTTGACTTCGTCTTCGCTCGGTTTGGCCGGCGACGTGCAGCTTGCCGAGAGAATCGTGATCGCGATCATGCCGAGAACGGCCCACTTGCCCATGGGGAGTTCTTTCCATGATCGAGGGCCGAAAACCCCCGCCGAATCGCTAGCCGATGCGTCGAATCGTCGAACTGGCCGTCGAGGTCGCCACCGGCTCAAGGTAGCCGCTTATCGAGATTCGGGCAGTGGAGGGGGGCCGGAATTCGCGCTCGATGACGAGATTGACCGCCGAACCCGGGTCAGCGTAGAGCTTGACCCCCTTCGAATCGCCCAAATACAGCCGGCTCCCGCCCAAAGTCATCACGTCGTGAAGCGTCAGGCTTCCGTTGAGCGTGGTGCCCACCCGCAGCCGCGCCACCGCGACGTCGTCTCGAACCTGAGAGGTGATCGTAAAGGTCACGTATTCAATGACGAGCCGATAGCCGCTGGGCACATTGTAAAGGCCCGAGGTGACGATCTGGGTGCTCGTCGGAAGCCCCACCGTTCGGCCGATCTGAACCGGGAACGACCGGGCGGTTCCCGTCGCCTCGAGGGGCTTTACCGGATTGAGCAAGGCCCCGCGATCAAGATTGGGCCGAATGTCCTTCAACTGCCCGCGCGCCGGGGAGACGAACGCGAACGTGACAAATAGAGTGGCGGCAACGGCAAGAAGCCAAAGTTTGGAAGCGGTGTTCAAAGAAGTCCTCCTTTCGAGGGGCAAGGTAGGGCTACTCTATCACGTTCGGTAGCTCAGCGTCGCCAGGCTCCCGCTACGAATTCAAAGCGTGAGGGGTCGAAGTTCCACGTCCGGCGAAGATAGAGACCCTTGGGATTTGGCCGGGCATCGACGTACTGTGCGGGAGAATTCTCGACGAGGCGGCCGTGCTTGAGGTTTCGCGCATCCCCGTAAATCGCGTCCAGCATCAGCTGAGGGCGCATCGTTTTCGGATCGAACTACCAAACGAACGTCCTTGAGTGCTGGCCTCCGTTCATCTCCGTCGCGATGAAGTGGATCGGAAAGAACTTGTGAAACTGGCCGTTCTTATCCTCATAGCTCGGGTGGGGCAGATAGGCGTGGTGGGCGACTTCGCCCACCCATACGCCGTCCATGACCTTGGTTGAGCTCACCAAGGTCTTCCCGCCGATCCCGTCGAGCTCGTACAGGTCGAACATGGTGGCGGCGGGCCACTTCCCGTTGAATGGATCGTTCGCCACGCCGAACCAAGAGACCGCGACCACGTAACTCGGTGGTCCCGTGGCATCCACCCGAAAGGACTTCGTGAAGGTCGTGTTCCACCTCGGACCCCCGCTCAAAACCAAGTAGGCGAGAGGGACGAGACAGGTCATGGCCGTTTAGTGCAGCATCGGCACTGCGGTGAGCTTTCGCGGTCTGGGAAGGCTCGCCGCATCCCGCACGATTTCATGGTAGAGCGAATCGCGTTCGATCGGCACCCGTCCCGCCTCCTCGATCATGAGGACCATATTGTCAAAGGTCAGGGCTTGGGTCTTGTTACCGTGGTCGTCGTCGGCGTAGGTGATTTCGTACTCGTGAACGAGGCCATCGACATCGTCGGCCCCATACCATTGGGCCATTTGGGTCACCGGGACCGTGTTCATGATCCAGAAACTCTTGATGTGTTCGAAGTTGTCGAGCATCAACCGCGAGACCGCGATGTTGCGAAGGTCGGTGTCGCAGGTCGGGTGGGGGGTGTCTTCAAGTTCGGTGCCTTCGGGATGGAAGCAGAGCGGGGTCATCGTCAGGAAGTGGCCGGTCTCATCCTGGAGCTCACGCAGCTGGATGAGGTGGTCGACGCGCTCTTCGTTCGTCTCGATATGTCCGTAGAGCATGGTCGCGTATTGCTTCAGGCCGAGCTTGGCGGCAGCGCGGGCGACATCCTTCCATTCCTCCCCGTTCAGTTTTTTTCCAAATAGCTCACGGTGGACCCGGTCGCTCAGCACTTCGATGCCGCCTCCGGGGAGCGAGTCGAGTCCGGCTTCGATCAGGTCGGCCAGGGCTTGCTCGATGGAGCATTTGCCGACCCGGGCGATTTCGACGATTTCGACCGCGGTAAACGCTTTGACATGGATCCCGGGCCGGCTGTCCTTCACCAGCTTCACCAGATCCATATAGTATTGATAGGGAAGACGTGGATTGATCCCGCCCACCATGTGGATCTCGGTGAGAGGAACATCCCGATGCCAATCCAGCCGGCGCTGGACCTCTTCCAAACTCATCTCATAAGGATCGGGCCCTCCCTTCTTGGCATAAAAACTACAGAATTTGCAGAATTTGTTGCAGATATTCGTGTAGTTGATGTGCTGATTCCGAACAAAGAAGGTTTTGGCCCCATGGCGGCGCTCCCGAACGAGGTTCGCCAAGTACCCGACCCCCGTGAGGTTGGGCGTCGTGTAGAGCCGCATGCCATCGTCGAAGGAAAGGCGCTCCCCCTTTTCGAGCTTTTCGAAGAGGGGAAGCAGTTCAGCGCCGAGGATGCGTTCGGGAGCGATGGGCATCGTCCGAAAGCGTACCCAAATTTTCAGCCTCTGGTGAAAGTTGGCTCAGGACTTCTTTTTGGCCGAAGCGGCCGATTTGGGGGGAGTGGGCAGCGCAACCTCGTACTTGAGTTTCAGATACAGGGTGAACTGGACCATCGGCTCGAGCATCACCGGATTCGCCACATGGTCAAACACCTTGCCGCTCAGCCCGTTGTAGTAAAACGTCCGGGTCTTTCGGGCGCCTTGGATTGTCCGGCCCTGACGGTACGGCGCATCCACGTTCTCGCCTTCGAATGCGGTGTACGACTCATACATCTCCGTCGGGTTGTAGGAGGCGTATTTCTCCGCCTGTACCTGGGGGCCTGGCTTTAGCTTAACGCCCAATAGCCGTTCGCGGCTGGCCGCCTTTTGGCGCACCACTTTCGCCGCCGCCTCCATGAGCCGCGCCTGCACGGCGCCAATGTCGCGAACCACGTAGTCGACCTTGATGAGGTCGTAAATCTGGGCTTGGGCCGCCGCATCGATCAGTTTGTCCAGCATCGCCTTGTCGCGATAATGGATCAGGACGTTGCGTTTGAGCTCAAACCCGACCGGCCGCTCTTTGGCCACGTCGCCTTGGATGTCATAGCCATAGATCCGGTTTTGGGCGACGAAGTCGATGAAGACGTCCTTGGTGGTGACCCCCGCCGATTTCAAGCCCTCTCGAAACGTGTTGAGGGCGGCATCCGACTTCTGGCGGCACTCCTCGAGCGTGGCCCCTTCGCGGCTGGTCCCGAAGACCGCCACATACTCGTCCGCCTCGACGTTGATCAGCACGCTCGCATCAAGATAAACGCTTGTCGCGCTGGGCGGCTTGTCTTCGGCGGCCACCGATCGCTTGGCCCGCTCCAATTGTTCCGCATTGTCTTTGCCGCTACCCCGACCTTGATAGAAGGCGCTTCCGCCCGCCACTTGGGCCACGCCCACGCCCGCCAGAGCGGCCATTGCCGCCAATCCAAAGAACCTTCCTTTCATTCCCAGCCTCCGGTCCGCGACGTGGTCGCGGCGCCATCGATTGGGACGTTCGCCGTTGGGCCCGGGTCACCGGCCGGGCGTATCAGCCGAAGGTCGGCGGCGCTAGGGGGGCCGAAGGAGTTGCGGGAAGGGTCCGCGGCACCCAAACCCGGGCTTTCACATCGGAGGCCTCCACCGAGCCTTCGCCTACCGTATCCGGTCCGCCCGGAAGGTAGGCGGCGGCCGATTCGCTGATCGCGATGCCGCCAGGAGGGCACGCTTTCTGAAGATGGGCGGCCACATCGATCACGTGGGCAAAGTTGATCTTTGTGATGTCTTGCCCGGGCGGCACCATCACGGTGCCGGCATGGACCGCTGCGCGAAGCACGATCGGTTGCCCGATCTTGTTGCGGAACGTGTTCAGCTCGATGATTCCGGCTTGAATGTAGCGGGCCGCGCCAAACGCTTGCTGGGGATGGTCGAACGCGCACGTCACGCCATCGCCCGCGGTGCTATGAATGCGTCCCCCATACCGCTTGGCCGCATCGTCGACGAAACGGTGGTATTCGGTGAAGGTGAATTCCACGCTGAGCGGGTCGGCCTGCTCCTTCATCTTGGTCGAGCCAACCACGTCGAGGCTGAGGAAGGTCAAGCTCTGCTCGCCGGAACGCAGCTTGCTCTGAAGGTCGTGGAGCTGCCGCAACAACTCCTGACGCTCCTGCAAAGGGTCCTTCAGTCCCAGCCGGCTTCGGAACCGCCCGACGAGCCGTTGCGCGATCATCCCAACCAGCGCCCCCGCGACCGTGATCGGGATCAGAATCGCGCCGTGAATCTGGTTGGGCAATTGGAAAATCAGCGAGCAGATGGCCATCCCCGCGAAAGCCAGCCCGCCAAAGATCGCGCCCGAGAACGCGGCCGCCCGGGCGTCTTTGGCGAGTGAAACGTTCCAGAGCGCGAAGGCGAACAGCACCAGCTCCAGCATCATCAGAAGGCCGTATTGGTCGCCAAAACGGGCGCTCGCCGCTTCCACGATCGCCCAATTGGTGGCCAAAACTCCGGAGAGCACGTACTGGCGCACGTCCGGCTCGAGCGTGAGGAAGGCCGCCCTCACACTTTGGATGGGCCCGTGCTTCCGGCTCTCCGGCAGCCGCGTGACCGCCACCCGCACATATTCCACCGGGACGCAGCAAGCCTCGGAGACCGCCTGGATGGCCGCATCGTCGAGCTCGCCGCCGTGCTGCTCGCGAAGCCGTTCGGCAAGCAGCAGCATTTGGCGGACGTTTTCGTCGCCGAACGTCCGCTCCGCTTCCCGAGCATCGACCTCCAATTCCCTCTGGCTCACCTTGGCGCGCCTCCCTTTCGGGACCCTCATCCGGGTTCGAAAGGTTCGGCCCCATTGTACTATCGCGAATCGGGGCCGCAAGGTTATCCAAATTTGCGGAACTAGGCCCTTTGGTTCCGGCGTTAGGAACCGCAATGGCCGAGGAAAAGGTCGGCCCGTGGGTGAGGGCTTCCGCAATCGGGTTGGCGCTGCTGGGGTTGATTCAAATCGGCCTTGGCGGCTACTTGAATATGGGCTACACGCCCACGCCCGAAGGCGCCCCCGAATCGATGCGGGCGGTGCGGGATTTGGGCTTGCCCGAGTTTCTCCAGCACGTCCACTACTGGGGAAGCGCGTGGCTGATCGTCCATGGCTTCGTTCACATCGTTGGCCTGCTTGTCAGCGGGGCCTATCTTCGCGTCTCCAAAGGAGCTTGGCTTGGCGCGGTGGGCTTGTTCGGCACCTCGTTCGCAATGCAGGTGACCGGCAACCTATTGCCCTTCGACCGGCATGACGTGCAAACCGCCGTAGCCGAAGGCAACATCGCGGCCGGCGTGCCGGGGCTAGGGACCTTCATCTCGACGCTGATGCTCAACGGCGAAAAA
>CAYONY010000122.1:0-3012 GCA_964405415.1 uncultured Fimbriimonadaceae bacterium
GAATCAAAGAGGCGATTCCGAACTCAAAATGGATCAAAGGTCCCGCCCTCTCAACCGAAGCGATAGATTCCGCGTCTCCTCGGCGACTTTCAGGACATCGCCGTGAAGATACGTGAATGGGACCCCGTGGATACCGTTGAGGCCTCACCCCGAACGATAGAATTCGAACGGTCGGAAACGCTGACGCCGCACCGGCTCGTCGAGCTCTACGCCGACGATGTCTGGCGATTCGTGTCCTCCCGATTGAAAAGCCGTGAGGACGCCGAAGATGCCGCCATGGATGTGTTTGCCAGTGCCATGAAGGCTTTTGCGCGCCTCGCCAAGGCGCAATCGCCCCGGCTTTGGCTGCTGGCCATCGCCCGCAACCGGGTCAATGACGTGCTTCGACGCCAATATCGGCGCCGCGAAGGCCCGCTCCACGAAGACCTTCCGGCGCGGGAAGCGCCGGGCAGCCTGCGCGAACCGCTCTTGGACGTTCTTTCCGAACTGCCGGACCTGCATCGTGAAGTGCTGGTCTTGAAGTATGTGAACGGACTGGACACCGAAGAAGTGGCGCGCGTCATTCGCAAATCTTTCGGCGCCACCAACAGTCTGCTGCAGCGCGCGCGGAACAGCCTTCGCGAGCGTGCGCGGCCTCTTATCGAAGCGCAAGGAGGCGCCCTATGAAACCGAACGAATCCTTCGACGATGCGGGCATCCAAGCGTTGCTGGAGAACCTGCCCATGTCCAAAGAATCCCCCGAATCCCTTCGCCATAAGCTATCCAACATCGCCTCGTCACCCCTTCCCCGCCATCGTGCGGTTCGTCGCCCGGTCTATGCGGTCGCCTTTGCCGGCGTCCTCACCGTTGCCGCGGTCGCCATGTTCATGTCCTTGCCCGCGACCGCCAAAAGCTGGACGCTGGTGAAACAGGCGGTGCAAGGCGTGAAGACGATGAAGCTCGAAATCCGCGATCTTGAGTCCAATCCACCCACCTCGACCCGGGTCGCCTTTGGTCCGGGCGTGATTCTGGTTCAGCCGGATGGCGGGGAGATCGTCTACGTTGCCAACGGCACCGTACAGATCTATGAGCCCGGCGAAAACGTGGTCCGCGAGTTTCCGATGCCGGCCGGCATGCTTCCGGACATTGCCAAGGAAGTCGTCGGCGAGATTTCGATGTCGAAAATCCTGGCCGAGCATGAGCGGGAATTCGGAAAGGAAAACATCAAAATCGGGCCGTTTCGCATGGAGGGCGGGCGCCGTGTCTACGACGTCGTCTTCACCAAGCCCGAATCCGACTCCCACGGCGACGGCGATGATCGCGTGAACGTGGTTGCCGATGCGGAAACCGACCTTCCGATCTCGATCGAAACTTTTCGGCTCGTGAACGGCCAATTGAAAAGGTCCAACCAGATCGTGGCGCGCTACAACGATGCGGTCACGGCGGACAACTTGAAGCCCGCCTTCCCCGCCGGGGCCAAATTTGAGAAGTTCGACATCTCAAAATTCATGGATGGCAAAGGCGACCCGCCCAAGATCGAGTGGAACTGAGCCGGTAGGGCTCGCGTGAGCGCGGCAGGCCGTCGGTACACTGAACGCCGATGACCTGCCGCGAATTCATTGAGGATTGCCGAACTCAAATCGTTGACCTGTCGGCCCGCGGTGAAGCGGCGAGGGCCAAGTTGAGCGACGACGCATGGAATCGCGGCAGCGCCAAGACCTGGAGCCCGGCCCAGATTTTTGAACACATGGTTTTGGCCAACGGGCCCTACCTTGAGCGGTTGCCAAAGGGCATCGAAAAAGCGCCTCCGGGAGGCGATCGACCGGTTCAGCACACCTGGTTTGGCAGCTTCATCTACAAAGCGGCCGGTCCGGCGAGCAACGCGCCGCCGCCCAAAGTGATGGTGCCCGGACCGGGTCCCTTTGGGAACGAGACGTTCGAGCGTTGGCGAAGGCAACAGGACGAGCTGCTTGGGCTTCTCGATGCCGCCCAAGATCGCGATCTCGGAACGATCAAGCTTCGCAACCCCTTTATTCGCCTGTTCCGTATGACCTTGTGCGACTTCTTCGCGATCTTGGCCACCCATACCGAGCGCCATGTTTCCCAAATTGAGGAGCGGGTGGCGGGAACTCGCTAATCCAGGACTTTCGAACTATTTTCGGCGTTTCGGGATGCCTCGCGATAGATGATAACCCGGCTTTCGCGACATCTAGCCAACGCCTCCATATCTCAACAGCCATGCCCAACCCTTTCACCCGTTCCCTGATCCTCGTCGTGCCCCTTGCTGTCGTCACGCTGGGCAACGCCCAGCGGACCCTGCCCGGATTCAAGATCGCCTCGCCGCCCAAGATCGATGGGCAGATCGGGCCTGACGAGTGGAAGGACGTTCCGACGGTTTCAGGGGGCTTTGATGAGCAAACCGGTGCGCCGGCGCCGGATTCTCAGCAGTTCTGGCTGGCCTATGATGAGAAGTACATCTATTTCGCCGCCAAGTTGGGCGATCGCGAACCCAAACGCATCCAGGCCACCGAAACCCGAATGAACGTCAGCGTGCAAGCCGATGACCACGTCATCGTCGCGATCGATCCGTTCGGCAACCTTCAAAACCTCAACCAGTTTCGAATCAACCCCAATGGCGCGGCCCAACTCCAGATCGCGGGCGGACGCGCGCCCAAGCGCGAATGGGTCGGCGAGATCTTGTCCTCGGGACGCATCACCGCCGACGGCTGGGAATGCGAGGCGCGCATCCCATGGGAACTCATGCAGCTACCGCCCGCCGGCAAGCGAACTCTGCGCGCCGACTTCGGGCGGGCGGTGTTTCGGACCGGCCGAGGCTATATCGCCAGCAACATCGCCGGCGACCAAGTCCAAAATATTGCCAAGTGGGGCGAGGTCGAGGTGCCCAAAGCCACCACTCGTAGGGTTCTCAAATTGCTTCCCTACGGCTATGCGGGCTATGACAACTCGAAAGACGAGAGCATCTCCCAGGGTGGCCTGGACCTCAAGACTTCGCTCACCGAAGGACTTGAACTT
>CAYONY010000122.1:3022-10013 GCA_964405415.1 uncultured Fimbriimonadaceae bacterium
CTCGCTCGCGCCGGCATCTACCTGCAGGGTTTGTACTATGAAGGCGTGCCCGTCGGTGACGCGCGCGTGCAGGCGGCGATCTCCTTCATCAATTCTCGCTGGTCGGGTGTGATTCAGGCAGGCGACTACTACTACACTTGCTGGGGCCAGCAGAACAAGGGCTGCTCGTATGGCATGTACAACGCCTTCAAGGGCCTGAAGCTCTACGGAAAGCTGAACGACCGAATGCGGATTGCCGTTTTGGACCTTGCCGACTTCGGGAAGTCGAATGGATTCGTCGGCAACTTCGACTACCAGCTGGGCCTCCGCGAGTCTATCCGCGTCGCCGGAACCCACCTCGACCGGGAAGGGATGCGCAATTCCGCCACCTACGTTTCCTATAATCGCGCGCTGGGCTACCTTGGCTTCTTTGGCCAGGCCTCCGGCACCGAAGACGACCAGGACGGTTCCGGCCATCGATTCAACACCGGCTTTACCTATGAAAAGGACGGCATGAGCGGCTTTGTCGAGTATCAGGAGATTTCCGGCGACTACAATCCGCGACTCGGCTTTGCGCCTAAGCGCGACTTCCGCGGCTATGGCGGCTCGCTCAGCTGGGAGAAGCCGCACCGCCATCCCCAGATCATGGAGACCGAGCTCTCCTTCTTTGGCGCTCACGAGGACGACTTCGACGGAAACCCCTTTCGGCGCAGCCTCGGAGGAAGTGCATCGTTGACGCTGCGCGACAACACCGACCTCGATGTCAGCGGGTCCTACGAAGAGATTCAGGGATTCAAGGACCACCTGTGGTCGGTGAGCCTCGAGCGGCCCCGCGGCGACGCCTATCGCTCGTTCGAGCTGGGCTACGCCTGGGGCAATGTGGCCGGCCGGCCCCTCAACCTCTTCGGACCCTCCTTCCGCTACCGCCCGCTTAAGAACTTCCAGGTCACCCTCCGGCACCAAGAGTTGGACCACATGGAGCGGACGCGCCAGACGATCCTCGGCCTCAACTACGAACTCAACCGGTTCGAATCCATCAGCGGCCGTGTCCTTCGGCGCGACGACGATACGAACTGGTATCTGGCGTGGCGTCGGGCCGGAAATCGAGGCGCCGAATACTACGTGATTCTGGGTGATCCCAATGCGAAGACCTTTCAGACATCCGTGATCGTCAAGGCCGTGTTCCCGATCGAAGTCTTACTCGGAAAGTGAATCCGAAATCCATTCGCCACTCAGCCCCCAGAGGTGGGCGCGGGTCGCGCGAACGCGAACGAGGCGTCCGAGGAACGCGGCTTGGCCCGCGGCGGACAACGGGAAATGGACCATGCGGAAGTCACGCGAGTAGCCCTGAGCCTGTTCGGCGTTCTTGGGCGAGGGGCCCTCGACCAGCACTTGGATCTCACGGCCGACTTGGGCCTCGTTACGCTCGAACGTGATCGCTTCCTGGAGCTCTTTCAGGCGAAGGAGCCGGTCGCGCTTTACCGGAAGCGGGATCTGCTCCATATCCCCCGCCGGAGTGCCGGGACGGGGCGAATAGATAAACATATAGGCCCCGTCGAAGCGGATTTCTCGCACCATCTCCAGCGTGCGTTCGAATTGGGCCTCGGTCTCGCCCGGGAAACCGACGATGATATCGGTGGTAAGGCCTACGTCGGGGACCGCTTTTCGAAGCTCGCCAACAATCTCCCGAAAACTGTCCGGTGAGTATTGGCGCTTCATCGCCGCGAGAATATCGGCATCGCCCGACTGTAGGGGCATATGCACATGCTCCATCACCTTGGGGCAGTCGCGGATGCAGGCGATCAGGTCGGCCCTGAAGTCGCGAGGGTAGGGGCTGGTATAGCGGATTCGCTCCAAACCCGGGAGCCCGTTCAGCAGCCAAAGCAGCTTGGCAAACGGGACCCGACCCTCCGCCAGATTTTTGCCATAGGAGTTGACGGTTTGGCCAAGGAGGGTGACTTCCCGGGTTCCCTGTTCGGCCAGCGTTCGAACTTCCTGGACGATCTCCTCGGTCGGCCGACTTCGCTCGCGTCCGCGTGTGGTCGGCACAATACAGAACGTGCAGAACTTGTCACATCCGTACTGGATGGGGACAAACGCTTTGACCTTGCGAGGCCCCTCGGTTTTTTTGCGAAGCGAATTGGGAGACGGGGTTGCGGGTGAGGGTTCCGGAAGCAGCCTTTTCGGCACGTCGGTCACCACGGCGCCTTTGCGTTCCGGAAGCGCCATGCGCAATTGAAACCGCCGTCCCTGGGCCGCTTCTTCGACCAAACCCGGAATCGTCGCAATCTGCGCCGTGCCGACCACAAAATCCACAAACGGATTTCGACGCCGAATCTCTTCGGCGCGAAGCTGGGCCATGCAGCCGCAGACGCCCACGATGATTTCCGGCCGTTGGCGTTTCAGAATCGCCAGCTCGCCCAGCAGTGAAAACGCTTTGTCTTCCGGCTTTTTGCGAACCGAGCACGTGTTGAGGAGGATGACGTGGGCGGTTTGGATCGAAGGGGAAGGCTCGAACCCGGCCGACTCGAGGTGGCGGGCCATCTGCTCCGAATCCTCCTCGTTCATCTGGCAGCCCCAGGTTTGCACGAAATAGGTTCCCCGCCTGGGGCGGGGCCGTTCGGCACGGACCAAGGATTCGGGGGCTAGGGTCACGGTTTTTGGCTTCTCTCGAACCTAAGAGCATACCTTCGGGGTCCGATCCGGAAGCCGCCGAACGCTACCGGCTCGCAAATGCTTTGTACACCCGTCTCCGATTAAGCTAGACGGTTTTCCGTCGCAGGAATTGCCGAGTACCCTAAAAGACGACCTATCCTAGGAACCCACCCATGAAGCTCCGAAACTTGCTCCCTTTTCTCGCCCTCGTCGCTGTCGCCCTTGCCTGTGCCCAAGGCGCCGACCTTGAAAAGGCAAACGCCCTCTTTGGCGAAGGCAAATACAAAGAAGCCCTCCCGTTGTATCTCAAATTAAGCGAAGCCGAGTCGGCCGGAGCCGGCCTTTGGATGCGCTTGGCGTTCTGCCAACTCTCGACGGGGCAAAACCGGGAAGCGGTCACAACCTACGACAAAGCGATCGCCAAGGGCGCTCCGGAGGGCTATGCACGCTACAACATGGCCTGCGCGTTCGCCAAGCTCGGCGAAAAGGACAAGGCGGTCGAGGCGATCGAAAAGGCCTCCCGCCTGGGCTTTGGCCGAGCCCACATGCTCCAATCGGACTCCGATTTCGATGCGATCCGCAACGAGCCTCGCTTCAAGGCCCTCGTCGAGCGGCTGGCCAATCCGACCAAGGGCCAAAAGGGCGCCGAGGCCATGGACCTGTGGGTGGGCGAATGGGATGTCTTTGCAGGGGGCCAATTGGCCGGGACGAACTCGATCGTCAAGGTGCTCGATGGGTATGCAATCGAAGAGCGCTGGACCAATCGCGGCGGAGGCAAGGGCCAAAGCCTCTTCACGTATGACCAAGCCAAGGGCCAATGGCGTCAGCTTTGGATCGACGATCGGGGCTGGACCATCGAAAAGGTCGGCGTGCCCATCGAGAACGGCATTCGATTCGAAGGTTGGTCGATGCACACCAACGGTTCGAAACAGCGGGCGCGAACGACGCTCACCAAGAACCCCGACGGTTCGGTCCGCCAGTTGATCGAGCTCGAGGGTCCGGAAGGAACGTGGACCGCCGGCTTCGACGGAAAGTACGTGCGCCGAAAGTCGAAGGGCTGAGCCAAATCTACTTGACGCTCGACCAAAGCGCCGGATCGGGCTTGCCGTTCTTGGTGAGCTTGATGTTCCAAGTGGACATCGCCTGAATCGCTTGCGGCGCCCCTTTGGGCTGGATGGTCTGGGACAAGGCGAATTGCCGCAATTCCCCGCCTTCCGTGATATACATCCGGTACTGCCCTTCCGTGCCAGCTTCCCCATAGGGTCGCCAATCGCCCATCACCACGTGCACGTCCTCTTCGCCGTATTTCGTTGTGCCTTGGTAGGTCACGGTCACCAATTGCGATTTGAGGAAACTCAGGTCCTCCGTTCGGCCGATCGCGATGTCGAGCGGCGTGCTGCGGTCGGCAAGGCCGGCCGAGGTCGCGGCGTAAATCTGCCGAACGTTCAAAAAATAGTCCTTCGCCGGGGCGACCTTTTCGTAGAGCCGCTTGCCGTCCCGCACCGGCGAATCGTAGCCGAAGGTCTTTCCATCCGAAATGACGGTGAAAACCCGTTGGTCCCCCACGGACTTCTGTTGGCGAATGTAGAGCTTGCTCGGCGTTTCAAACTGAAGGAAGGTTTCGACCGTTCCCGAAACGCCGTTCGCCGATTGGGTGAGCATGATCCGGCCGGTCATCGATTTGGCGTCGTTGTAATACGCCAGCATGCGGCCGACCAATTGAACGGCGCTACGCCCCTGGGCCTCGCCTTGAAGCGCGGGAAACGTTGCGATGGCGGCAATCAGTGTCAGCAAATCAGTTCTCCTTCGAGGTCCAAGGCGTATCGGCGACCTCCGCCTCCCGGTTTGCCAGGCGCGCCGCGACGAACAGCCAATCAGATAGACGGTTCAGATAGACGGGAATTACATCCCGAATGGATGCTTTTTCGCACAATTCTCGCACGGATCGTTCGGCCCGGCGGCAAATGGTGCGAGCCAGATGTAGTCTCGCGGCGGCTTCGCTGCCGCCCGGCAGGATGAATTGCCGTAGCGGTTCGAGCCGGGCGGACATCGCATCGATGGACGTTTCAAGGCGATCCGATTCCGAAAACGAAAGCCGGCGCACCGCCAATCGCCCTTCCTCCGGGCTGGCGAGCTCGGCGCCAATATCGAAGAGGACGTTTTGGATGCGATGCAGTTCCGAATCCAGTTCATGGGAAAGCGGGGCCGGTCGAACGAAGCCGATCGCGGCGTTGAGCTCATCGACATCGCCGATCGCGTGCATACGCCGATCGCATTTGGCGATGCGCGCGCCTCCGACCAAACCGGTCGTGCCATCATCTCCGGTTTTGGTGTAGATCTTCATCGGCGTTCCCGCAGCACCCGCCATGCGAATTGAGGCAGCGTCTTCGCTTTCGAGAGTTTCTTCGGATTCAAAAGAGTCCGCCAAAGCCACTCAAGGGAGAGCTTTTGAATCAGTTTGGGAGCCCGCTTGGCCCGTCCGCTAAAGACATCTAAAGAACCTCCGACCCCCATCGCCACCGGGGCCTGAATGATGGCCTGCGTCGCCGCGATGAACTTCTCTTGGCGGGGGATGCCCATCGCGACAAAGAGCACGTCCGGCTTGGCCTTGGCCACTTCTTGCGCGACGATCGCGTCGCTATCCGGCGGAAAGTAGCCGTGATGGGTGCCCACGATCCGGCACCCGGGATAGAGCAGACGCAGTTTCTCCGCCGCAATATCCGCGACCCCATGCGCCGAACCCAGAAAGTACAGCCGGTAACCCTTATCCGCACTCAGCTGGCAGATCCGCCCAACGAGATCCACCCCGCTGACCCGAGTGCGAACGGCGGCGCCCCGACGCCGCATCGCCCAAAGCACGCCGGCACTGTCGGGCGTCACCAGGTCGGCGCGCTGCAGGATCGACATGAATGCGGCGTCCGATTGGGCGATGACGAGTCCGCTCGAATCGGCAGTGACCACGAGATGCGGCGATTGGGAAGCGATGAACCCTTCGATCGCGCCGAGCGCCTCGTCCATGGTGACGCAATCGACCGGCGCGCCCAAAATGGCGACGCGTTCAAAACGTGCGGGAATGTGGGTCTCGACCATCACAAGACCCTTAAATTGTACTACGCCTTCCGACTTTACAGGTCGTACCGCTTGGGACCGCCGTCCTTGCCGTCCTGATTGGCAATGATGCGCTTGACGAACGTCACCAGCTCCATCGGGTTGAAGGGCTTGGTGAGGTACATGTCGGCGCCGTAGTGGTAGCCCTCGAAAACGTCCTTGTCTTGGGCTTTTGCGGTGAGCATGATGACGGGGAGCGCCTCGGTATCGGGCTCGCGACGGAGGGATTTGAGGACCTCGAACCCGTCCATGTAGGGCATCATGACGTCGAGAACGACCAGGTTCGGCTTCTCTGCGCGAATCTTTTCCAGTCCTTCCTTTCCATCAAACGCGGTCACGACTTCCCAGCCCTGACGCTCGAGGTTCACCTGAATCAGGCGAACGATATGACGCTCATCGTCGCAAACTAAGATCTTAACGGGCATTCCTGCTCCCACCACTCACCGGTGTGTGGAGCGATGCTACCAGATTCCCTTTGGCAAGTCAACCGGGTTTGGGTCCACCGCCCTTCCCGGCCAACGGGCCAGTAAACTGCGGGCGATGAAACTTTGCCGGTTCGACCTCCTCTCCGCGCCCGGAACGCCCCGAACCGGCATCGTCTATGACGGCAAGGTCTACGAGACGGACGGGACGAATCCGGTGGGCGTCCATGAATGGTCGGACGCGCGTCTGCTCGCGCCGGTGGGCCATCCGACCAGTTTTCGGCTTTTTTGGGCGCTGCCCGACTTTGCTTTTCGCTATCTCAATCCAGGGATTGTGATCGGGCCCCACGCTTCGGTGCTTCCCGGTGAAGGCCATCGGCTCGGCTGCCTTCCTTGTTTGGCGGTGGTGGTCGCGGGCGGCGGCTCGGTCGTTCCCGTGTCGGAGGCCGATGGTTTGGTCTTGGGGCTCTCGGTGGCCACCGTCTTTTATCAATACGAGGGAAAGTCGGCCGATCTGTCGGCGTTGCCCGCGTGGGCTTTCGATGTCGGGGCCGCGATCGGCCCAGCATTGTCCACGCCGGACGAACTGGACGATGTGGTTGAGAGCGAGTCGGGGGGACGGCTTTACGCGATCGATTTGGCCCTCACGGTCGACGGCGAAGAAGTCTGGCGGGCGAACACGCGAGATTTGGGGGTCACGGTGGCGGAGGTTCTTGGACAGGCCAGCCTGACCACCCGGTTGCGGCAAGGCGACCTCTTGGCCTTTGCTGCGCCCAAGGCGCCGTTGACGCTCGACCTCAAATCGGGCAGCCAAGTTCGGCTGGTCT
>CAYONY010000123.1:0-452 GCA_964405415.1 uncultured Fimbriimonadaceae bacterium
ATGGGTTGAAAGCGTCGCTCCAATGCTCGGTCCTTTTCGATATGTTTGCGGTACTCATCGAGTGTCGTGGCGCCCATGCAGCGCAACTGCCCGCGCGCGAGCATCGGCTTGAGCATGTTGGCCGCGTCGAGGCTGCCCTCCCCTTTGCCGGCGCCCACCAAGGTGTGGAGCTCGTCGATAAACAGCACGATCCGGCCCTCGGCCTTTTTGATTTCGTCGAGCACCGCTTTGAGCCGATCCTCGAATTCGCCGCGGTATTTGGCTCCCGCGATCAGCGCGCCCATATCGAGGGTGATCACCGACTTGTCGCGCAGCCCTTCCGGAACGTCACCGGCGACGATGCGCTGGGCGAGCCCCTCCACCACCGCGGTTTTGCCCACGCCGGGCTCACCGATCAGGACCGGGTTGTTTTTGGTGCGTCGGCTCAGCACCTGAATGACACGGCGAATCTC
>CAYONY010000123.1:465-9979 GCA_964405415.1 uncultured Fimbriimonadaceae bacterium
GCCCAATCGCGCGCGCGCCGTCAGGTCCACGCCATATTTCTCGAGCGCGCGGAATTTGTCTTCCGGATTTTGGTCGGTGATGCGACGCCCGCCCCGGATGTCGTCGATCGCTTCGGCCAGGGCGGCCTTGGTGACGCCGAACGAGCGCAGAAGCTTGCCGGCGGGGCCGGAATCTTCGGCGATCGCCAGCAGCATATGCTCGGCCGAAACGAACTGGTCGCCCATCGTGTCGGCTTCTTTGAAAGCATCGTTCCAGACCTTTTGCAGCCGGCCCGCCACGCTGCCGCCGAAGGCGGCCGAACCGGAAACTTTGGGCGCACGGTCCAATTCCTCTTCGAGCTGGCGCTTGACTGAAGGGTAGTCGGCGCTGAGCTTTTCGAGGATAGGGCGGGTGACCCCTTCGTCGGCTTCGAGCAGGGCCAGGAGCATGTGCTCAACGTCGACGTTGGTGTGCTGAAAGCGCTCGGCGGCTTGCTGGGCCGCGTTGACCGCTTCTTGGGCGCGCAGGGTGAGTTTGTCGAAACGCATGGCTTTAGTTGAGCGCTAGAGGCTCAAGTCTTTTGATTCTATTATACTAACGTTTTCGGACGGCCGCGCGTTGCGGCGGGCCCTCAAAGGTTAGCCCAAACGAAAGAAAGCGGGGCCGAGGCGAAGGCCTCGTCCCCGCTTTGGGAGCGAACCGGGTCGCTAGCTGCTGGCCGGTCCCTTGGGACCCTTGCCCGCGGGCATCGGCGCCGGGGCGCTGCCCGGTTGCTGCTCGCTTGGCTTCTGGCCGCCTCCGCCCATCTGCTTCAGCTCTTCCGCATTGAGCGGGCGGCTGAGGTTGTCGCGGATTTGGCCGTCGACCTGAGGCGAAACCTGGCTCGACGGCGCGCTGCAGCCCGCCGTCAAACTCAACAGGACCACACCTATCCCGAGCGGGCGGCCCTTCATTACGGGATCTCCGGCGATGCGTACTTGAGGTACTTCACCGTGCCCGTCGTGACCGTTTCGCTGTGTAGCGCCGCCCACTTGATGGTCTTGGCGTGGCCATCGGTGTAGACCGAAATGTTCATGCCCTCCGGAAACTGGGTCGGTTCGGCGATCGAGATGGGATACACGCCCGCTTTCTGCCCGGTTTCGCCCGAACGGCCCATCGGACCGGTTGTCATATTCGCATTCCCGAACAGGTTGAAGGGAGGATCCGCCCAGTAGCGGAACGCCTCATCCGGATTCCAGTCTTGATGCCACATCAAATCCATCGTGCCGGCTTGGGTCACGAGGATCGTGTCGGCAGGCCGCCCGATCGACGTGTTGGACATCGACGGATAGGTGTCTTTGTAGCCCACCGCCGACCACATCCACGTCCCCGGCTGCTTGTTGATGCCGCCGATGCCGTCGCGGCCCCATCGCTCGTTGCCGTGCGACGCGCGCCACGTGGGGTTATAGATGCCCATCGCACAGCCGCTCAGATCGTTGGGATCGGAGGGGCACCAGGCCGAAGCTGCGCGGCGCGAGGGCATGGCCCAGATGCTGTTGAGGATGAACGGGTTATCGTTGGCCTTGGCCGGAGTGAACGGGTCCAGCACGAGCCCCGCATTCTTGATGTAGGGAAGACAGAGCACGACGAACGAGCGCATCTCCCAATTGGGGGTGTATTCGGCGACCGGGCTGAAGTAATCGTCGAAATCGGTGGCGTACATCAGCTGGGCCATGCCGAGCTGTTTCGCGTTGGAAAGGACGGCGGTCTTTTTGGCCGCGACTTTGGCTTGCGCGAAAACGGGGAAGAGGATCGCCGCCAAGATGGCGATGATCGCAATGACGACCAGGAGCTCGATGAGGGTGAATGCCCTCTTACGAATGGATTGCATTGATGACCTCCAAAGGATGTCGATACGAAAGCCGTCCAACTCCGCTTCTACCAAATCGCGAACGCGTCCCGATGGGCCAAAAGACCCGACCCAAGAGCCTTGGAACCTCGTCCTTCGGTGCGATGCGTAGTTAGACATATCTCTCATTATGAGGTATATCCAGATGACGCGACGTTCGGTTCCTTTGGTTTTTTCCGTTTCGCTCGCTTGGGCCCTGACGCTCGACGCTTGGGCCGACGCTCCTCGAGAGGCGAGGACGCCGCCTCCAAACGCCAAGCCGCTCGCCGCACTTCCGGCGCGGAAGGCCGAGACCGGGCTGGTGCGCCGTGTGCTCGAAGCCTATCGAAAGAGCCAATTGGCCACCGCGGAGGACTACTACGGGGCGGCGGCGGTGCTGGCCACATCCAAGGATGCCCGCGACAATCAGCTGGCCCGAGACCTTGGGATGGCGGCAATGGACAAAGGGTTTGGGCCGGGCTACCGTTTGGCGCTGGGCGCCCATCGCCGCATGATGCGAGCCATGGGTCTTCGCAAGGACGCGGGACCCGAAATGCGCGCGCCCAAGCGGTTTGCGTTGGCGCCTACGCCGAAACCGTCCCCGGCGGTCGCCGCCACGTAAGATTCCCGGAAAGGGCTTGTTTTTGGGAACGACACCCGGGTTGGCACCATTACAGTTGAAATAGGCGTAAGGATTTTTAGGTCGAAAGACCTGAGGCGAGGATAGGGCGCAAGACTAAGGTTATGCGCAGAGGGCCGTTTGCAATGACGCTGAAAAAAGACGCAGTGGTTTGCGTTTCTCTGGCCGGGGTCGTGCTGCTGATGGCGGCGTTCTCCCGGACGACACCGAAAGATCCGCCGATGACGGTGGCGCTTTCGACTTCGGAAACCGATTCCGGCGTTTACCATCGTCCCCTCTATCAGCTCTATTTGGAAGCGGTCAACGGCATCAACCAACTGCCGGCGGCCGATCGGGACGCCTGGCTGGAGTCGGCCCGCAAACAAGTCCAAGGTTGGCATCGGTCAAACGAGTTGACTGCGCCCATCGACCAGTTCCGCGCCGCCGCCATTCTGGGCACGTCCACCGAATCCAAAGAGCTGGATCTCGCCTATGAGCTTTCACTGGGCGCATGGGCAAAAGGCGTTCGGATGGCTCGCCGGCTCGCCCTCGAAACCCAGGACCGCCTGCTCCTTTCGGCGGGGCAGGAGCAGCGCTATGGAACCCAGTCGAAGTGGCACGGCAAGCCGCTTCCGGATTTTGGATCGCCTAACCAGGAGATCACGCCCGTCCTGCAAACCGATCTTGGTCTGAACGAGCCCGGTCCGCGGTAGCGCCACCCGGTAACATCGGGCCATGAATGGGCTTGCGCAGTGGCTCGTGGCTTACGGAGTGTTCAATCTGGTTCTTGGCATCGTGGGGGCCGCCAAAGGCAGCATGGTCTCCCTCTATGCGGGCGGCGGTGCCGGGGTCGTCGCGATCGTGGCTGGGCTCATCGCCCGCTCTAACCCAAAAGTGGGCTTCGCAATTGGCGCCGTCGTGTGCCTGGCTTTGCTCGGAAACTTCGTGCCCAAGCTGATCAAGGAGTTCCACATTTATCCGGGCGGGATCGCCGCGCTGGCTTCGATCCTCATGCTGGGTCTTCTCATCTACGGACATTTCGTGGGCGGGAAAGCCGCCTAGCCGCGAAGCGGCATCGGTTGGACGATCGCCGCCACGGGCGGCTCGGTTCGCACGGTCACCGTTGCCCCGGCCATCGCGGAGTCGTTGTGCAGCATGGCCGCCGCCAGGGGCCCGAACTCCGGCGAGATCGCGGCCGAAGTGATCGTCCCCGCCTGATCTCGATTCTCGGAAGCGACGGCCAGACCTGGCTCGACGGGCGCCTCGCACTGCAGCGCCACCCACGTTCGGTTGGTATGCCCCCGCGAATGAATCCGCATGAGCACTTCTTGTCCGGTGTAACAGCCTTTCGCATAGCTGACATGCTGGGCAACAAAGTGGGGGCCGAGTTCGGGAAGAAGCGTGCGTTCCGAGGCATCTTGCCCCCAGATCGGAATGCCAAGCTCAAGGCGGAGGGCGCGGGCCGCCGCCGCCGTGGCCGGGGCGAGCGTTGCCCGCAAAGCGTCGATCATTTTGGAATCGCCATGATCCCACAGCAGCCACGAATCGATCGTTCCAGAAAGCCGATAGCCCCGGCAATCGCGCTCAAAACGAACGGTGTCGCCCTCGGGGGCAAAACCGACGCCGGCGATCAACTCGGTGGCGCGCGGCCCCTGCACCATCGTCAAGCGGCAATCCCAACGTTCCACCGCCACGTCTTCCATAAAGACCGAGTTTTCGACGCGCTGCAAAACAAAGTCGGCGGATTCGGAGGGGGTGGTGGCGACCACACAATCCGTGAATCGGGCAAAGGCGGCCATCGAAAGGAGGTGTCCGGTCGCGGTGAGGAAGCAGGCTTGGCGCGTCTGGCCAATTTCGAAGCCCCGCATATCGTTCGAAACTTGGCCCTGAAGCCAATCCAGGGTGTCGTTTCCCTTAAAGAGCAGGCAGGACGGAGGCTCGGTGGGCACCCAGGCGCCCTCCGAGACCAGACGTCGATAGGCGTCGCGATCGGCTTCGGTCAGGGTCGAATCCGCCATGGTCCTTAAGCGTACTCCGAGAGCAAGCGCCACAATGAGGCAACGTGCTGTGGAAGCTGTTGGCGATCGGGCTCCTTTTTGGCGCCGGCGGGCGCGAAGTCCGGCGGTTTGAACGGCTGGCGGCGGCCGAGATCGCATCGAAGCTTGAGGGCGAAAGCAAGGCTGTCCGCGTTCAAACCAAGGTGGGCGGACCGGCCGACCTCCACCGGGCGGTGATTCGGGCGTCTCGATTTCGCGCGGCGGGGCTGCCCCTCTTCACGGAGCCCGACTTTTCGGCCAAGGGGCGCCTTCGCGAACTCCGGATCGAGCTCGACGACTTCCAGCTCGGCGGGCTTCGGGTCGACCATCTCGAAGCCACGATTCCCGAATGCCGGTTCGACTGGGACTTGGCGATCAAGAAGCATATGATCCGGCTGAGCCGGAGTGGGGAAGGAACGGGGCGCGTCCGGTTGCGGGCGGCCGACCTGGAGGCTTGGATTCTTCAGAAGTTCCGGGAGATCAAGCGGGTGGAGGTCCGATTGGATCGGGACCGGATCTGGGTGAAGGGATTTGGCGAATTCGTGGTGATTCAAACGGAATTCGAAGTGATCGCGCGGGTGGTGGCGTCGGATGGCGTCCGACTCATGCTGGCGGATGCGAAAGTCTTCTTCGATGGTTTGGTGGCGGAAGAGACGGTGCGCGATATGGTGCTCAAGACGCTGAACCCGGTGGTGGATTTGGATGCCGATTTGGGGCTGCACGGCGCGATCCACGTTGAAGGCATGTCGATGGCGAACGGGGTGCTTGAAGCATGGGGGAAAACCAAGATTCCGAATCGGCCTCGCTAGGCAATCGTCCAGACACATGGCATGCGAACTGGGAATTCCACGCAACGTTTCGAAAAGTTCGCAACGTTCCGCAACGTTCAGCTAGGTTCCTCAACTTTTCGCAACCTTTAGCAAAGTTCCGCCAAAGTACGTGGCGCGCCAACTGGAAATTCCACGCAACGTTTCGCAAAGGTCGCAAGGTTTAGCAACCTTCAGCTAGATTCCTCAACATTCCGCAACCTTTAGCAAAGTTCCGCAAGAAAACGTGGCGTGCCGCAAAGCAGCCGTTCAATAGGACTCCCGAGGGCCCTCGAGCAGAGAGAACAGCGACCGGACAACCTCATCCAACGCAATCGCCTCCATCGTTTTTTCCGGCGCCCTCACGGCCACAAACCGGTCGCCATAGGGGCGAAACCGATGCGGCTCGGTCACCCCATAGAGCACCGCAACGGGCGTCCCGGCCGCGCCCGCCAAGTGGGCGGTGCCGGTGTCGACGGAAACCAGTCCGTCGAGGCGGCGGACGACCTCTGCGAGTTGGAGAATGGAAAACCGTCCGGTCCAATCGAGAAGCCCCGCAACGTCTCGGCTCAGCGCGCGATGGGTCTCGACATCGCCAGGCGGACCCAGCAAGACCGGTACAAAACCCTCGACGAGGAGCCTCTGGGCCAGCCCTTGCCATTGGGCCATCGGCCAGCGGTTGTAGGGTCGAACGGTGGCCGGATTCAAGCCGATGACGGCCAGGCCAAGATCGCTTATCTCCCCCATGGCCTGCTCGGCAGCCCTGACGTCCGACTCGTTGGGAAAGAGCTTCGGTCTTGGATCCGAAATGGGGGCGTCCAAGATCGCCATCATCTCGTTGAACGGATCGAAGACGTCATGCCGCGCGCGAGAATAGATGACTTTCTGCGTGAAGAGCCTCGGAAACCGTTTTCGAAACACCCCCACCCGGATTGGCACGCGGGCCAGCGCACACTCCATGACGAACCGGCTGCTGTCGTCGAAGATGACCGCCAAGTCAAAGCGGCCGCGCCGGAACCGGCGGATGGTGGCAAGTTTGCCGCCCAAGCCTTCGTGCTTTTCGCGAACCCAAAGGGCGGCAAGTCCGGGATAGTTCTCGAGGACGGGAGCGGCGGCGCGGCCGACGTCCACCGTCAGTTCGGCGTGAGGAAATCGAGCTTGAAGCGCCTTGAGGTAGGGCGTGGTGTTGACCACGTCGCCGATATGCTCACGGCCGATCGCGAGGATTCGCCGGATCGGACGGCCCCAAAGCAGGTCGGACGGCATCGGGGAGGATTATGCGTGACCGTCGAGGGACCGCTACTTCACGGTGACTTTGCCGCTGAGGGTGGCTTGGTCCGGCGGAAGGCAGGTTTGGTCGTTGCACTGCTGGTAGGCCACATCCAGCTTGAAGGGGAAGACGCCGGCCTTTTTGGGGACGGTCAAGACGATGGGCACCGAGACCGTGCCCTCATACGCCCAGGTTTTGGCGCCGGCAGACTCGATTTCCTTGCCTTTGGGGTAAGTGGCCTTGAGCCCCAAGCCTTTGGTCGGGGTTGTGATCTTGAGCGGAATCTCGTAGTCCCGCATGGGCGGATTCTGATAACCGTGCCAACCGGGCGCGAAGGTCACGATCACCGTTGCTTTTACCGTACCCCCCGGCTTGACGGTCTTCTTGGCGTCCAACTTCAGCTCGACGGTCGCCGGTTCGCCCACCGGCTCTTGGGTCGGGGCGCTTATCGCGAGGGCAAGCAGGGCAGGCAGAGCGAATCGGATCATGGAAGCAATGTACCTCTCCAATCAGAACGCGCGACGGGGCTCCAGGTATCCAAAAATTCTTATGCGGCTTGGGCGCGAGGCGGCTTTTGCATCTTTGTGAAGAGGGCGAGCGCCTTTTCGATCGCCACATCCGCTTCCTTGAATTTGGGCGTCGGCGCTTCCGCATCCGGAACGATGCCGTTGCCTTCCAGCCGAACGCCCTTGGCGGTCACATAGTCCATCAACGGGTATTGGAGCGACCATCCAGCGGGCAACGGGGCCATCACCGAGACGAGCACGGCGCCGGCGGATTTGGTACCGATGATCGGGGCGCCGCGGCTCTCTTTGAGGGCGGCGGCGGTGATCTCTGACGCACTTCCCGAGCCGCCGTTGACGAGCACAACGACGTTGCCTTCAAATTGACCGGCGCGATTGCGAAGCGGACGAATCTTGCCCATCTCCGCCCATTCGGCAATCGCTTTCAGGTCGGTCGGCGAGCCGCTGGTTTCTTTGACGAATTCCCGAACCAAACCCCGGTTGATGAACGTGCCGATTTCGGTGCGGGCGGGCAGGAAGTGGCTGATGAGGTGGAGCATATTGATGACCACCCCGCCGCCGTTGTTTCGCAGATCGAGCACGAGGTTTTTGGCTTTGCCGGCTTCGGCCATCAATTGATCGATCCGATCGCGGTCGTAGCTGAGGTCGAACGTGTGCACGTTGAGCACCGCGGTGTCGGCTTGGGGCCAGCTCAGCGTGTCTTTGCGGACGTTCGAATACTTTCGGCGCTTGACGGTGAAGGTCTTTTTGGCTTCGCCGCGGAGGACGGAGAACGTGACTTCAGTGCCCTCTTCGCCCACCAGCGTCATGCCCGGCGTATATTTTTGGCCGTCGGCCTCGATGAGCAGATCGCCCGGCTCGAGCCCAACCTCTTCAGCCGGCGTTTCGGGAAAGACGGCGATGACCCGGAGACCCTTTTCTTCCGGCTGGACTTGGATGCCGATGCCGACCACTTTGCGGTCAATTCGCGAACGTGCGGCGCGGGGGGTGGCGAGCACAATGTGGCTGAAGCCGAACTCTTTGAGCGCGCCGTTGACCGCTTCGGAAAAGTCCATGTCGGTCTTGGCTTTGTCGATCTCGTCTTTGTGTTTCTTCACGAACTCCGGCCACTTGGCGAAGTCGACGCCGGGGACGAAGGCTGACTTCTCGATGATCTCGCCCATGGCAGTCAGCACTTCGGCTTTGCGCTCGGCGGAAATCTCGGGGTCCTGAGCGCGTCCAACGACGGCGGAGGCGGCCAAGACGAAAGCGATGAGGGCTCTGGAGAATCGCATCATAGTTCGAAACTTCCTCGAATATGGTCTTTACGTTGCTAAGACGCCGGAAGTTCACCGGCATGTACTAGAAACATCGACGCCGATTCTGGAAAGCGGCGTTCGATCCGGCTAGTGGAGCCGCGATCTCTCATCTTATTCCGCACTTGGGTCGAAGTCCGGCAATCGACTCCAACCGCAGCGACGTCCGGAGCCCGCGGGCAGGGCCGGGCTGGGTCTCGCCCCGCCGAGCCATCTCGACCTAAGGTTCCGAACCTCCCGGGGCCCTCGCCGCCGGATCGTCCAGCCGCCAAAATAGCCGCGGTGCACGATTATCGCCGCGAATTGGCCCGACTGCGTTTCGACGGTTCCGTCGAGCGTGAGTTTCTCGACGTCTACTTTCGCGGCTCGCTGTGGGTCGCGCGCACCGCCATGCTGGCGGCGATTGGCGCCTTTGCCTTGTTCTACGGGCTCGATGCGCAGGCCTCCGAAACCGTGCGGGCAAAGCAGAACGAGGTTCGCTTGATGGGAATCGGGGCGGTTGCGCTGATCTTTGGCCTGAGCTACACCCGCATCGTCCCGCGCTTCTACGAGTTTCTCAGCGCCCTGCTGTTGCTTTTCGTTTCGATGACCGCGATCTTGATTGGCTCGTGGGACCCGGATCCGGCCAAGGCGACCACGATCTTCGTCATCATCATTCTCTTCGTCGGGTACACGATGTCCCGGATGCGGACCCGGGTGACGGTCGCGACCTGCCTGGCCATCACCGCCGGCTATTTCGCAAGCGCCTGGCTGGCGATTCCCGCTCTGGGGGACAGTCTGGCCCAAGCCACCATCTTCCTGGCGACGGTCAACGGGTTTGGGGCCCTCGCCGCCTACACCCTCGAGCGCTCGCTGCGAACCGACTTCATCCTCCAGCGGCAGCTCGACGAAGCGCGCGCCCGAGCCGATGGTTTGCTTGCCAACATGCTGCCTCCCGCCATCGCCGAGAAGCTCAAACGGCAGCCGGGGACCTTGGCGGAACGCCACAACGACGTTACCGTTCTGTTCGCCGATATCGTCGACTTCACGCCGCTCTCCGCGACGCTTTCGCCGGAAGCGGTGGTGGGTTTGCTCAACCACGTGTTCTCCACGTTTGACCGCCTGGCCGAAGCCCACG
>CAYONY010000124.1:0-2034 GCA_964405415.1 uncultured Fimbriimonadaceae bacterium
TCCTTCAAAGGAGGGGCTTTTCGATTCCACTGTCGCTTCCAATAGCTTCTTCAGATTCCGCGCCACTCCCGGAATGTGCATCCGCTGCAAGAACCGCCCCTGGACCATCCAGATCTCGCCCTTGCCGTACTTGAGCTTGGCCACGCCCCCGTTGCCGAAAACCTCCCATCCGTTCCCCGCTTCGAACGGCTGCCAGAGGATCTCTTTCGTCTCGACCCGCTCCATCCCCAGCGCGCCGGCGGGGTCGAAGACGGTCTCGGGGCGGTTGACCAGTTTGGGTTTGATCGGCAGCCAGTCCAGGGGATAGCGACCGCTGGTGTAGTCCTGCTGCATCACGAGCAGGTTCATCCCCTTCTCGACGGCGGTGAGCACTTTGCGCTTGGTCGGGTTGTCGAACCGGGTGTGGAACATCCAGCCCCGCGTCCCCACGATCATCCAGCCGTATTTGGCCGGGTCCAGCGACTTGGGGTCGAGGTACCGCATCGCCTCCTCGGCGGAATAGATGTAGGGCGTCGGTTTTTCGAGGGATGGCACCGTTAGGTAGGGCTGCTCTTCAAACCAGCGTGGAAAGCGGGAGACATAGCCGCTATCGTCGATTTCGAAAGCGACCGCGTGGCCACTGGCTTCGCGAGGAAATTCGAGCTTCCATCCGCCTTCGGCCGCCTCCATCGGGACACGATGAAAAAAGGTGGAACTTGGCAAAGGCTTAACCAGAACCCAAGACCGCTTCACCCTTGCCCCAGAAACTTGGCAAGTGACTTTCGTGCCGTCAAATGCGACGGAGTACTTCGGATTTGCAATGGGGCGGTCGAAACGAGGTTCGAAGGGCCGAGCAGGCGGCACGGCTACGCCCAACAAGTCAAAGATCCGCTTTCGCTCCGCCGCGACTTTATGACCCTCCGCACGCCAGGAATACGTATGCGTGTGCATCCGCAAGCGGTCGGTAAACGGCTTGGTGTGCCGATCGGTGCTCTCGGAGAGGCTCTTCCAGGCTTGAGCGGCAAGATCGATTGCGATCGCCGCCCGGATTCCCGACTCCTGCTTGCCCGCTTCCCACTCCGCCATCGCCATCGCGGCGCTTTGGCGAGCGCGGTAGTACTGGTCGATTGCCGTCAGTTCTTCAACCGCGAAAAAATACTCCCCGAGCGTGCGTTCCAAGGAAGTCCACGGGACACCGTGGGGCAGTTGAGGCGGAGCCAAGCTAAAGAGCGCTTCGGGCGGGCGTCTTCCGTCCGCTCCGCCGGTGGCACGGTAAGCAAGCTCCTCGCGCACCGTTCGAAAGACATGAGAATCGAATGGTTCGCCCTGAATGAACGCCTCGGTGTCTCCTCCCCATTCGAGTTCGGGCGCGTGATTGCGGTGGTCGGGGCCCAATGAATAGCCCATAAAAGAGGTGGGAATGGCCCGGCTTGCCTGCTTCCACGAGTGGGCAAGAGCCTTGCCAAGTTGCTCGCCAAACTTCCGCATCACCATCCGGTCGAACTTCCACTCCGGCACTTCCGGGTCGTAGCCCAACCGCCCCCAACAGGTCATATACATTTCGTCCCGCTGGTGGATCCAGCGGACCGGAGTCGTTTGCCGTAAGCCGTTAGCCGTAAGCCGTTCAGATTCGTGATCGGCCAACGGCCCACGGTTAAGGGCTAATTCGAGAAGATTCGACCCTCGACCTTCGTCCTTCGACCCCTCCGGATCGGCCAACGGCTCACGGCTCACGGCTAACGATTCCTTCTGGTAGTACCTCGGCTCCTGCGGGAAATAGCTCGCCATCGACTCGATCGTATAGCCGCTCGTCGTCCCGACCTTCATGCTGAGGATCGAACTCCGCGTCCAATGCGGCTGATAGAACGGAAAGATCCGGTGGGTTCCGTTCGCCCGGACCTGCCAGACGATTTTGTAGGGCTGACTGGGCCAGACCGTTGGCCGTTGGCCGTTGGCCGTAAGCCGTTCGGAAGGACTTCCCTCGGCTAACGGCTTACGGCTGACGGCTGACGATTCTGAAGCCACTCCCGGCCACATCTTCTTCGCGCCTTCGGA
>CAYONY010000124.1:2134-9932 GCA_964405415.1 uncultured Fimbriimonadaceae bacterium
CCGACCTTGGGGAACTTCTCGCTCTGGATGAAATAGGCGTAGAGGTTGGGAAAGCGCGTCGTGTCTAAGTCATAAGGGCCATGGATATCCAACCAATTAAGCCGCGATCGCGCCATTTGGTCGAAGAGGGTATGCCAATAGTCGTCGTCCATGAAATACCAGCGCTTCGGGTCGGTCAGCGCGGCGGGGTCGTTGTCGACGAAGTTCTTGTCGTAGTCCCACGGGAGGGGGAGAAAGATGTTCCAACCCCGGTCTTGGAGATAGGGTTTGCCGGCGACGGTGGGGGTCTTCCAGGCGTCCTTGCCGGAATTGCGGATCCGCTCAGCGGCTTCGAGAAGGCCGTACATCCTTCCGTTAAGCCCTTCCGATAGGACGGTAATGTTCCCCTTGCCAAACAAGAGGTCGTAGCTCTCCTCGCCCCGGGCCATACCCTTGAACCGAGGTCCGAGCCTCGGCTCGAACGTGGATACCTGGATGTCGCGAATTCCTTTTTCCGCGAGGGCGGCCGTCAAGTCGGCGACGCCAAACTCCACCGGCCCCGACGGAACCTGAACCCCGGCCAAAAGACACAGCGTGAGCGCGGCAAGCATGGCTCAACCATTCGCGATCCAAGGACCAGGGTCCTGCCTTTTGGAGTGCGCGAGAGGCGTCGCGCTTGGGCTTTCGCCACCCAACCGTGATTTGTCATCCTGAACCCCGGATGAATCTTGCTGGGGGGAAGGATCCCCGCATCCACGGCTCGCGATCGTGCGGAGATTCTTCGTCGTGCCTCCTCAGAATGACAAAGCCGCGCTTTGGAGTGCGCGACGGAAGTCGCGCTTTGAAATCGCACGCCACGTTCGCGACGTCCCGCCACGCGGAAATCGAGACGGAGAGGACTTTGGAGTGCGCGACGAAGTCGCGCTTTGCACGGCGGCGGAGCCGCTCCGCCTCCCTACGGATCCGCTTCACAGACAACGGAACGCGCGAAGCAAGCTTCGCGCACTCCAAGGCTAGCCGGCGTGCTTCGGCCTTTTCTCGTGAAAATCCGTCTCCCGCTGGAACGCCACCGCCAGCCGATAAATCAAGTCCTCCCGCATCGCGGGGCCGATGAGCTGGCATCCGATCGGGGCGGTTCCCAACCCGGACAAACCCTCGTTCCTCGGGCCTGTCCGGGGCACACCCCCACCCCCTACCCCCTCCCCCTCTTTCTTCGAAACAAGGGGAGGGGAGGATTCCATCCCCACCGGGAACGCGATAGCCGGCCAGCCAAGCAGATTCGAAGGCCCCTCGTCGCCGCCCATCATCTTCCACGACTTGTCGAAGGGCTGATCGGCCGGGACCGCCGCATGCAGAAACGTCGGCGTGAAGATCACGTCGCATTTCTCCCAAACCGCGTTCGCCTTTAGCGCCTCGGTCCGCATCCGCATCGCCCAAAGGTAGTCCACCGCCCGCGTCTCCAGCGAGGCCGCCAACCCCGCCGCCTGGTTCGCATCGGGCAGCGAATGCAGGCGCGACGACCGGATGAAGTGCTCATGGGCGCTCGCGCCTTCGGCGTCCACGATGATGCCCACCGCCAGGCCATAGGGCATCTTCGGATAGCTCACCTCCACCGTCCGGTGGCCCATCTTTCGGAAGATCCCGATCGCCTCCCAATAGGCTTTCTTCATCGCCGGCGCCTTGTTCTTGTCGAATTCCTCTTTGAGAATCCCGATCCGAAGGGGCGGCCCCTCGAGCGGCAGGTCCAGGTTGGTCCGGAGCGTCGTCGGATCGCGCGGATCGAACCCGGCGATCGCCTCCATCACCGCGCCGCAGTCCTCGGCGGACCGGCCGATCGGGCCGATCTTGTCCAGCGTCCAGCAAAGCGGCATCGCGCCGTAGCGGCTGACCCGCCCGTAAGTTCCTCGAAATCCGGTGGCTCCGTTGAACGCGGCGGGGCAGGTGATGCTGCCACTCGTTTCGCTCCCCAGCGTGTAGCCCGCCAAACCCAACATCGCCGCCGGACCCGAGCCCGCCGAACTGCCGCCCGCCCATCGTTTCTTGTCAAAGGCACTCAGACACGCTCCGGTCGCCGAAGCGCCGGGGATATTGTAGTTGCCGCCGCCCGCCAGCTCGATCATCGCCAGCTTGGCCACGAGCACCCCGCCGGCCGCCTGCAGCCGGGCCACCGCGGTGGCGTCGTAATTGAAGACCTGGTCGGCATGGCCCGGCGAGCCCCACCGGGTCGGGATGCCTTTGGTCGCCAAAAGATCCTTCACCGCGAACGGGATGCCGTCGAGCGGACCGCGCGGACGTTTGGCGGCGAACCGAGCGTCCGCCTCCTTGGCCTGCCGTTTGGCCAGAGCTTCGGTAAGTTCGGCGACCGCCCGGTGTTCTTTGCCGAGCTTCTTCAGGCGCGCCAAGTACATGTCGGTGAGTTCAAGGCTCGAAACGTCACCTTTTCGAAGCGCCGCGCCCAGTTCCTTGATCGAGGAGAAAGGAGATGCCGCCATCTAGCCCTCGCTCCTTGGGGGCAACGGAATGAACGTCGTGCAGGGTTCGCTCCCCTCGGGAAGCTTGAATTTTTGACGCTCCTTGGCGTTGTTGCGGATGGTTTTGAGCGCCGCTTTCGCGGGCGTGCGCAACCGGTCGGGGAGCGGCTTTTCAAGCTGTCGTTCGAGCGCGGCGAAATCGGGGTCGGGCGGATCGGCCTTCGGCTTTTTGTCAAGTTTGGCGTCTTGGCCGAGTCCGGAAGCGGCAAGAGCGGCCGCGCTCCCGACGGCGGCCGCGCGCGCCGCGAACTCCCGGCGAGAGAGCTTTTGGGACATGGGGGGAGTTTCGGGAACACAGAAGGCGAATCCTGCTTTGGGGGGATGGGTCCGATGGGTCGTAGGGGACGACGGGGCCTCGGAACTGACCAGACCTCCACCCCCTTACCCCCTCCTCCTTGAAAGGAAGAGGGGGAAGTTTAGCGAGGGGGCTACGCCGCCGCCCCCGCCGGAGGGCCCCCCACCGACTTGGAACGCCGAATGTAGGCGTACCCTCCGGCGATGAGGCCGCCGCCGAGCAATAGCAGCAGCCCCACCCGGACCGCTTGGTCGACCGCCGCGAGATCGACCAGCAGCACCTTGCCCACTGTGCCGCCAAAGATCACCAGACTGGAGATCCGAAGCTCTTTTCGATCGAAAAGAAAGCCGGCCGCGATGAGCGCCAGCGCGTAGACCGTCCAACCCAACGTCAACGCCGCGTTATCGGACATCCCGACGCTGGGCTGCGTCGTGGCCAAGTGGACCATGCGGGAGACGAGTCCCCAGCCGACGAACGCGGCGAGCACGAGGCCGCCGTCGCTCCGGCTCGACCTTTCGATGGCGTACCCGCTGAGGCTAGCGACCGCCAGCATCAAGGCAAGAACTGTCATCTCGAAACCAAGGTCGAGCCCGCCCAAGGCCGCCATCAAGTAATAGCCAAGCCCCGCCACCCCAAAGGCAAGCCAAGCATAGGCGGCAAGCAACTTCCAGCCGCGGCGTACGGCGAGGATGCCCCCGGCCGTGGAGAGCCCCAATAAGCAAAGAAGCGCCGCCTGAGCCCACGAAAAACCAAACTCCGGGCGACCCAAAAGGAGTCCCGCCATCTGCGTGGCCAAGGGCGCTCCCACCGCCATCGCCAAGAACGTGGCGGCTTCCGATTGGTCCAACCGCCGTCCGGCCGACATGGCGAGAACGACGACACCCGCCAGCGCCAAAGTCAGGATGCCGAGCTCCTCGCCCAAAGGTAGTGAATCCGCGTTGATGATCTGCGATGCGTAAAAGCCCAGGCCGAAAAGCAGGCCGATTCCGGAAAAGACGGAGGCGGCTTTCGGCTCGAAGCGGAACGAGAAGAGGCCGGCCGCGAGGCCAAGGCTCAAGTAGAGCCAGATCGGCGTTGTTCCGGGCTGGGCCATCGGGGCGAAAACAACCGCCACGAGCAAGCCGCCCATGCGCCACGCGTTGCGCACCTCCGGACGGACGAAGAGGAACGATGCGAGCCCAAAGATGGCCGCGAGCCCGAGCTCGTGCCAGCCCGAGGCGGGCGCGTGGAACCGGGCCAAGCCAAAGGCGGCAGTGGCCACGGCGGCAAACGGAATCAGCGCGGCTTGGGGGTCGAAGTCCCAACCTTCGTGAGCCCGGGAATAGGCGAGGAGTCCGGCCACGCTGGCCGCGTAGAGTGCAAAAACCTGGGTAGGCCAGGGTCCGGAAGCGAAAAACGCGGGGACGCTGACGGCGACCATGCCGGCCAGCCAGAGCCCGACCGCCATCTCCCGCCACCGATGCCAAGCGACGATCGCGGCGGCGGGGATGAGGATTGCGAGGTTCAATCCCAAGGAAACCATCACGTGCTCTTCCCGCATGGGAAGCAGCGCCGCGACGAGCCCACCCGCCAATCCGATCCCGGCAAAGGTCCGCGAGGGAGCCATTGCGCCGTACAAAAGATTGGCAAAGCTGATGACGAGGAATTGGGCGACCAGCATTTCCCCCGAAAAGAGTTGATGGAAAGCGTGGCCGACCGCGCATGAGAGGTAGAGGCCGCACGAGCCGATGCCGATGAGAAGCGGGCCGAACTCGAAGCCCTCTTGCCGCTTCCACCAACCCACCCCGATGAAGCCCATGCAAAGCGCCAACGCGCCATAGAACTGGTGCCACGGCGTGATCCACCCTCGCGCGATGCTGAGGCCGACGAGGTACGCGATGCCCAAAAGGACGATGCCCGCGCCCACCCGGGGCAAGACGATGCTGCCGAACTGAACTTCCGCGTCCGGGACCGCCGGCGCGCTCGGCTTGGGCGGCGGGGGCGCCGCCGGGGCGGGCCGCGGGGGCTCGGTGGGCGGAACGGGCGACACCGTTTGGAACTCAAAGCGGGGCGGCGTCGGACGCGGCGCCATGCCGAGCCGGGTTTCAATCCGGTTCAGTCGGTGCTGCAGGTCGGATAGGGTCGATTCGAGCCGTTCGAGCCGGCCTTCAGTGGGTTCCCCGTCGGGTGTCATGGTGCGGTTCCTCCGCGTACATCTTGACTATCGCTTGAAGCCCGCGTCTGGGGCGATTTTGGGGGGCAAAGGACCAGGAAATTAGTCGGTTTGCGATGGAAAAGCGGAGTCTTTGGAGTGCGCGACGAAGTCGCGCTTTGATTTTCCGCGCTTCGAGAAGGGCGATGAAATTGCGCAATGCAATCTCATTCCCAACGACATGGAAGCGCAACGTTGTCGCGCACTCCAAAGGTAAAACCGCCCCATGAACGAACCGTTGTTGAAAAAATTGACAGAAGCTCACGGAGTCCCGGGGCAGGAAGACGCGATTCGCGAGATCGTCCGCGAAGAGCTCAAGGGGATCTGCGAGTTCTCGGTGGACACGATGGGGAACCTGATTTGCCTGAAGAAGGCGACCTCACCTCCACCCCCTGCCCCCTCCTCCTTGAAAGGAGGAGGGGGTTCCAAAAAGCTCATGCTCGCGGCCCACATGGACGAGATCGGCTTCATCGTCAAGTTCATCGACGACCAGGGCTTCCTTCGCATCCAGCCCCTCGGCGGCTGGGACCCCCGCCAGATGGCGAGTCAGCGCGTCTTCGTCCACACCCGAAAGCACGGCGCGCTGAACGGCGTGCTCATGGCGGGGCAGAAGCCCAAGCACCTGCTCACGCCGGAGGAGATGAACAAGCCGGTCACCACCGACAGCTATTTCGTCGACGTCGGGCTAAGCGGCAAGGACGCCAAGAAGCAGGTCGAGCCGGGCGACATGGTCACCATGAACCGGACGCTCCAGCGCATGGGCAAACTTGCGACCTGCAAATGCATGGACGACCGGGTCGCGGTGTACGTGATGATCGAGGCAATGAAGGCGGCCAAGAAGCATGCAGTAGACGTTTACGGCGTCGCGACGGTGCAGGAGGAGATCGGCCTGCGCGGCGCAGCGGCGAGCGGCTGGGCGATCCAGCCCGATATCTGCGTGGCGATCGACATCACGCTCGCCAACGACATTCCGGGCATCCCGGAGCCCGACCACATCACCAAGCTCGGCGAAGGCACCGCGATCAAGATCATGGATTCCTCACTGATCTGCCACCCGAAGGTGGTCGCCCACTTCCGCGCGCTGGCGGAGAAGCATAAGATCAAGCACCAGATGGAGGTCTTGCCGTTCGGAGGGACCGATGCGGGCGGCGTCCAGCGGCTGCACGGGGGGATTCCCGCGTTTACGCTGTCGATCCCGACACGCTACGTGCATACGGTGAACGAGACGGTGCATGAGGACGACGTGGATGCCTCGGTGGAGCTGCTCAGGCGGTACATCGAGGACGCGGAGAATGGGAAGTATGGGTATGAGTAGGCCCAAATCCCAACGGGATTCTGGATCGAAGCGAAGGGTTGGCTGGTCCGGCAGCCAACCCTGGATGGCGGACGCAACGAATACAACCCGGAATGGGTTGTGTCAGGCACGGGAGATCAGCGTTTCGGCCCGATGCTCAATTGAATGTAGAATAAATAGGTGGTACGCCTCGCCTACACGATCTTGGTCGTCTTCGGGTGCATTTTTGGCGGTGTAGTGTCGGCCCCAGGAATAGGCGCAACCGGCGCATGGACGTTTGGCTTGTTGCTTTTCTATGTGTTTGCCCTATCTGTCGGTTCGATCCTTACGGTTACGGCAATTATGCGACCACCTTTCAGTCCTTGGAAGGCATTCTTGCCCGCCGGTTTCTGCTCTCTGCCAATGCTATTGGGCTATTTTCCGGCATCGAATTGGCTGAACGCATTTGGGCCGAAAGTTGGCTGGGATCGCGTTCCTCCGGATTGGTGGATCGTTGCTGCAATGGGCTCTGGCTTACTTTTCGGATTCCTCAAACCTAACGGTTGGATAGGGCTCGATAAGGATCGGCAGAATGGGTCGGTGCCCGGGACGACCTTGTAGACGACGTACTCCCGACGCGCGTTGGGGTTCCGCGCAACTCTCTGGCACCCCTCCGGGGTGCGGGAGGTTGGGTGGATCGCGGTCCAGGGGTGGCTCGTGCCTCGCAACCCCTGGCTAATCTCCAGTGAACCCCTCCGGGTTGGGTCTCACGAATCTTCGTGCCCTGAAAGGCGGACAGCGACGATTCCTCGCCCCCAAAAAGGTTGGGAAGTGGATTCGAGAATATCAGCCATCCGGAGTCACCTTGATCAAGAACCGTCCGAGAACGTAGAGAAACATGCAAACGACGCTCGCCGCGATAAACACAATACCCACCTTCCGAAAGTCACGGAGCAAGAGCCACGACCCGATCGCCACCACGGCAAAGCACATGAGCATCGAGCTATAGGCGCCTAGCGTAAGGGAGACAGCGTAGGGGTCGATCCATGCGCCGCGAAGAACGTACCACCAAATGATCAGGGGTGGGAAGTAGGCGATGGCCAGGGCGGTCCCGCCTACACCAATGAGCGCCCGGTCGAATCGGGTCGGTCCATCCACGACTCCATTGTGATTCCAACTCTAGGCAATAGGACGCAATTCCCATGGGACTGGAATGCCCGGCAACCTTTTTCACCCCGGAGGGGTCGTTGAGAGATTAGCCAGGGGTTGCGCCTCTGGGCGCCACCCCTGGTGCGCCATCGCCCAACTCCCCGCACCCCGGAGGGGCGCCAGAATCGATCGCCCCTCCCCATCCTCCTCGAAACCGGTGTGCTTCCTTGCCCCCCCTCCGTTGGGCTCCTCCGCCATAAACCGCAAACTCCGGGCGAACTCGTTCCCCCACCCCGGAGGGGTTCTCGAGAAATTAGCCAGGGGTTGCGCCTCTGGGCGCCACCCCTGGTGCGCCATCGCCCCAATAACTCCCGCACCCC
>CAYONY010000125.1:0-9854 GCA_964405415.1 uncultured Fimbriimonadaceae bacterium
GGGGAAATCCAACTTTTTAGAAGCGATAAGGTTGCTACACAGCATGCCCAATGGCGTCGATTCCTTTCTTGAAACTGGCAGTCTCCCGGAAGACTACCTATGGAAGGGTGCGGAAGATGTTTCACGAGCCAAAATATCTTGCCGAGTGACGAGCCCTGTCGAAGGCTACTTCGACCATAGTTTTGAATTGGCCTCCGATCTAGCTGAAGGTTTCTATTGTGAAAACGAAGTCATTAACCGTAAGGGGAAATCGGACCTAAAGCTTTTCCAAAAGACTGACAGCGGACTACTGGCTGCTAAGAAAATTGAAGTTGAATCTAATGGAAAGAGAACGAGTGAATATAGATTCGAAGCATTTGATCGGCCTGAAAGAAAATGGGATACGATCATCCACAAGGACTTTTCGTCGATACCATTTCTTGGTCAATTAGAGCGCATATACAACAAATTCGCAGTCTATGGGAGCCAGAGTTTTGGACGCAATGCTGAGCCTCGCAAGTCACAAAAGGCCGATCTTGATCAGTCCGTGCTTTTTGAAGACTCAAGCAATTTGGCGAATGTTTTCGCAGCATTTCAGCACGATACGCCGGTAATGTCAAAGATGAATCGAAAACTTCAGGAATTCTATCCAAATGCGATAAGGCTCATTGTTGGTCTAAGCGGAAACAGGGTGAGCCTATTTGTTGAAGAAAAGGATCTTATTCAGACCATTCCGGCAACCAGGCTCTCTGACGGAACTATTCGGTTTTTGTCACTTGTGGCGTTGCTTCTGCATCCAAGTCCTCCTCCCGTAATTGCTATTGAAGAGCCAGAAATCGGGTTGCATCCTGATATGATAAGGTTAGTTGGCAAGATGCTGATTGAAGCCTCCAGCAGATGCCAGTTGTTCATAACTACCCACAGCGAAGTCCTCGTGAGTGCTGTCTCACAGTATCCCGAAAGTGTGTTGGTTTGTAGACGGGGGTTTCAAGGAACAGAGATCGACCGATTGGACGCCAAACAACTAAACCCTTGGCTCGAGAAATATAGCTTAGGCGAGCTGTGGTTGAGCGGGGAAATAGGTGGAGTGCGTGAGTAGACATGTGCGAATCTACGTAGAAGGCGGAGGTGATTTCGCATCTGGCCTTTCGGCATGCAGGACGGCCTTTGTAGAGCTATTGCGTCCAATTCAGGAGGAAGCGAGGATGATAGGCAGTGTGTTAGATATCGTTGCTGCAGGGGGGCGTGCGCAAGCATTTGATAAGTTTCTTACTGCAATCAGAGTGTCGCCGGATCGGGTTAATCTGTTGCTCGTTGATGCTGAGGATGCGGTTATGGTACAGAATGAAGGAGAAAGGTTTCCAACGTGGAGCCACTTAAGAGCAAGAGATGGCTGGAATCGACCGAATAGTATTAAAGATGATCGCGCATTACTAATGATTCAGGCAATGGAAGCGTGGTTAATGGTTGATGTCGGCGCACTTCAGAGTAAGTTCGGTAAGGGGTTCGATTCCAGTGTTCTGCCGAGAAGACCAATATGCACTTGCAGTCGCGCAGAGCTAGTAACATGTTTGGAAAAGGCTACAAAGAAATGCAAGAGCGTGTTCTGTAAGCGAGAAGCATTGGAGGTGTTACGTCTAGTAGACGTGAACCTCCTTAGTAAAGATGATTGTGGCAGGCGGGCGATTGAACTCATTCGACAGCACCTGGGACTGCGGTTGCCTTTGCATTAACCATCTGGTCCGCAGCTTCGGAGCGATGAGTTACTGAAGAGGGAATCTCTTTGGAAAGGCTTCCGGTAGCGGCGGTGGACCGGGAGGCGGGGGAGGGACATCGGATTTCGGATTGCGGATTTCGGATTTCGGAGGATCGGAATTAAGGACGACTTCCGATGACCCAGGGTCGGGGTCGCCGTCGGACGCGATCTCGCGGCGAGCGAGCAATTCGAAGTCGGGGATGTCGTTAACCGAATCGAGGACGGACTCGAAGGCAGGGTGTTCGGTGTTGGGAATTGGGTATTGGGAGATGGGAGGCGGAACCACGGAAATCGTCTTCGGATACACCCCCAAATCCAGTTCGTCGAGCGCTTGGTCGATCGCGGAAAGCTGCAGCCGCGCTTCGGCCAACGCTTCCAAGAAGTCGTGGCTCGAAAGCTCGGGCTGACGCCCCACCAGCCGGTAGCCGATCATCTTCATCCGGAGCGAATCGACTGTCGTCATGAAGACCGCGCATTGGCCTTCGGTCCGCTGGACGCCCGCCATCACGCCGGCGAACTGCATGCGGTACTCGGCAATGTTCTTGTCGGCCAAGCGATAAAGCTCGGTGGCCTGGGCATCGTGGGTGGGCGCCGTCCACGCGGGCGGTTGGTGGTAGAGGCCGCGCTCGGTGAGCTGGACTTCGTGGCTGATCATGTCGGCCCGCCGGAGGGCGGTATAGAGCTGGGTGCTGACCCGCCGGATGGTTTTGGGCATCTCCTGCAGGTCGGCGACCCGGTCGCGCTGCATTTTCGCGAGCACTTCGTCGAAGAGCTTGAGCCGCTCCAAACACCCGTTCCAAAGCGCCTCGTACCGTTTCTGGGTGAACCGTTTGCCCAAGCTGGCGTTGTAGGCCGAGCCGGCATGGACGATGCCGATCAGCCCGAGCATGGCGAGATACCAATTCCAGCCCCAGGCCCAACCGGTGAGCGCGCCGAACGGCCCGAGAAGCGTGAGCAGGGCGACGACCGTCACGAAGATCCGCGCCGGGTTCCAAAGTTCCCGAACGAAGAGGCGGCGATCCTGTCTTCGGACGTCGTCCATTGCTAACACTCTACGATATCGGGGGCTTTGGGGGTTCGCCCAAGGCCTGCTCCGCGGCCCATGCGGTTTGCAGGAGCGTTTCATCGGCCCCTCGCGGCCCCACGAATTGGAACCCGACGGGGAGCCCCTCGGCCAGTCCGCACGGCAGGGAGATGGCGGGAAAGCCGCCGAGGTTGGCGGGAATGGTGCAGTAGTCCAAGAGCTTCAGGGCCATTGGGTCCTGAGAGAGCTCGCCCAATCGAAACGCGGGCACGGGGCTGGTGGGCGATACGATCGCATCGAACCGCTCGAAAGCGCTTTCAAACTCTGCGGCCATAAGTTCGCGAACCTGCTGGGCTCGCACGTAGTAGGCGTCGTAGTAGCCCGCTGAGAGGGCGTAGGTGCCGATCATGATGCGAGCTTTCACCTCGTGGCCGAAGCGGGCGCCTCGGGTGGCCTCCACCCGTTCGATATGGCCAGAGCCTCCTTCTTGCGGACCGAACCGGATGCCATCGAAGCGGGCGAGGTTGCTGCTGGCTTCGGCGGGGGCGATGATGTAGTAGGTCGTCACCCCGTACGCAATGCTGGGCAGGGAAATCGTTTCAACGCTCGCGCCGGCGGCTTCGAGGACCTTTAGCGCGGCTTCGCATTGGGCTTGAACCTCCGGATGGTTGCGCTCGCCCCAAAGCTCGTCAGGCATCGCCAGGCGAACGCCCTTGAGCGAGCCGGAGCTCAATTGCGAGGCCTCGATGGGGGGCAAGTCGAGCGAGGTTGAATCAAGCCGATCGTGTCCCGAAATCGTTTGCGCCAGCAAGGCGGCATCTTCAACAGACCGGGCGAAGGGTCCGATCTGGTCGAGGCTGCTTGAGAAGGCAACGAGGCCGTATCGGCTGATGCGGCCGTAGGTTGGCTTGAAGCCGACGACCCCGCACAGCGAAGCCGGCTGGCGGACCGAGCCGCCCGTGTCCGAGCCGAGCGCCAGCGGGGCGAACCCGGCCGAGACCGCCGCGGCCGAGCCGCCCGAGCTGCCGCCGGGCGAGCGTTCGCGGTCCCACGGGTTTCGAGTCGGGCCGAAGGCGCTGTTTTCGGTGCTCGTGCCCATCGCGAACTCGTCGAGGTTGGTTTTGCCTAGGATCACGGCCCCCGCCGCGCGGAGTTTTGCCACGACGGTCGCGTCGAAGGGCGGCACGTAGTTCTCAAGAATTCGCGAAGCGCAGGTGGTGCGCAATCCCCGCGTCGAGAGATTGTCTTTCAGCGCGATCGGCACGCCGGCGAGCGGGGCCGCTTCCCCTCGGTCGATGCGGTCTTGCGCCGATCGGGCGGCGGCAAGGGCGCCGTCGGGATCGAGGGTGAGAAAACCGCCAAGGGCCGAATCGAATTGGGCGATCCGGTCAAGGTGGGCTTGGACGGCTTCGAGGCAGGAGACTTTGCGGTCCCGAAGGCGTCGGGCGAGTTCAGTCGCGCTCCACGTCGTGATCAAGGACTTAGTCCTCGATGATGGCGGGCACCACGAAGAGCCCGGCTTTGCTGGCCGCCGGGTTCCGCATCGCTTCTTCCCGCGGCATCGAAAGGCCAACTTGATCTTCCGCCCAGACGTTGACGGGCGGGGCGGCCGAGGGTCCTCTGCGCAAGGCGGCCAAATCGAGCCCTTGAATATCGGCAAAGTGCCCAAGCAGTGCGTTCAACTCCCCTTGTAGCGCAAAGATCTCCGCCTCGTCAAGTTGCAAACGGGCAAGTTTTGCGACGTGGCGGACCTCGTCGAGGGAGATGGACATGGGGACATATTAGCACGGCAACCCATAATGGAAGAGATGGCGAATCGAGGTAAGCCATGGGCCTGAAACCCAGCTTCAGCGTCGTCGCGTTCGCGTTGGTCGTGCTGGCGCTGTTCGGATTCATGATGGAGCGGCTTCGGCCCCGGATTCCCCCGGCCAAAGAAAACCGGCTCCGGTTTGAAAAGAGCGCTTTTTTGGCCCAGGCCCGCACTTCGGACGTCGATTGGCGGACCTACGACCCCTCCACCTTTGCCGAGGCCCGTCGCACGGGGAAACCGATCCTGGTGCTGATTGGGCTACCCCACGGCAAGGCAGCGCGCGAGGGCGACGCCCAGGTTTTTTCCGACCGTGAGGTCGTGAGCTTTCTCAATCGATACATGATCTGCGTTCGGATCGACGGGCAATCCGATCCCCGATGGTTGAGTGCGTTCCTACCGCTCCGCCGAGCCAAGCTGCCGATGCTCACCGGCTTTCAGTTGTGGTTTCTTACGCCGGAAGGGCGGCTCTATGATGAAGGCGGAGAGATTGGCACGTCGGCGCCCATTTCTTCTCCTGCCGTTATTGCGGCCCTCTTGGCGGCCCGCGACCGCTTACGCGAGATTCGCGAGGGGTCGCCCACGGCTCCGGTTCCCGGCGCCGAGCAAGCGGCCGATCGCGAGGCTCTAACCGATCCCGCGATGCCGGCGCCCGTCGCCTATCGAGAATTCGAGAGCGAGTTGCGGGCTTCGGCGCGGCCCGAGTGGGGAGGATTCCCCCGCTTTGGCCGCATCGGGTTGTTTCCAAACGTATTCCGCTATCTTTTGAACAGCGGCTATGACCATGACTTTCGGCGCTTGGCCGATGGGTTTGTCGGGTCACCGGCGGTCGATTGGCTTGATGGCGGCTTTTACCGCTCGATCACCTTTTCGCTTCCCCTGGTGACCGAATTTGACAAAAGCACGCCCGCCAATGCGGAGATGATGGCCGTTCTGGCCAAAGCCGGCATGCGGTTAGACGATCCACTCTATCGCCAAGTTGCGCGTCAAGCCTTCGACTGGCTTGCCGGCGATGCGGTGCGGCATGGATTCGTGGCGGGCAGCCGAATCGGCGATGAGCGCGCGCGAAACCGCTCGGCCCAGCAGAGCTTTTCGCCTTTGCGCCTTCGCGAAGTGCTCAATGAAGAAGAGCGCGCGTATGCCCGTGATCGACTGGGCCTTCGCGTTGAAACGAATCCGGTGATGTCGGTTTGGATCTCCAAGCCGGGTGCAACCCTTGGCGAGCCGGAATGTGCGCGCATTTTGGCCAAGCTTCGCGGATCGCGCACGGGCGAATTTGAGTTCGCCGGGATGCGGCAACTGGATGTTCATGGACTCGTCGTTGCCCGGATGCTTGAAACGGCGCGCGTGTTGGGCGATCCCGATCGGCTTCAGAAAGCCGCCTCGCTTTTTGATCGGGTCACCTGGTTTGCGGTGGGCGACGACGTTAAACACACACTGGACCCGGACATTCCCGACCGGCCGTATCTGGGCGATTACCTCGCCTATGCCGATGCGAGTCTTCAGCACTTTTTGGCATTTGGGCGCCCGGACGTTCTGGAATCCGGGCTTCGGGTGTTGCGCCGAGCCCGCTTTCTTTTTGCAACGGATGCGGCCGGAGTTTGGAACCTGGCTCTCACCTCGGGCGACCCCCTTGAGCCGCCCGATCTGAATGTGCCCGAAGTGCTTGACTTTACGCGCGAATCGTGCACTTCTCAAGCCATTCGGCTTTGCCACGCGTATGGGCGATTGCTTCGCAACGTCGATCCCCAAGGCGCCGATCGCGAGAACGTGGCGCTTTCGCTGTGCCAAGCCGCGGCATCGACGTCGGCGCAATACTCGGCCCTTTCACGAGAATTCGGCCTTCTGGGAGCCTCCTACTTCAACTCTTGTCGGCTCATTGAGGACGATGCGCACGCGGTGGCGGTCGGAACGGACGCGATCTTGGCGTCGGCCGCCCTTTTCCGGCGCGCGCCGACCCGCCTCATTGCGCCTGCGATTGGCGCCGTTCGGCCCGACCTCCAGAAGCGCCCACGGGGCCTTTACGTCATCCGGGGCGGCCTTGTGGAGGGACCTCTTTCGCTCGATGCCGCCGCGGACCGTTTGGTCCCGGTTCCGAGGTCCCCCTGAAGGTCGAGCCGGGGTAGTATGTCGGCTTGGCGAGCCGGTAGCTCAGTCGGTAGAGCAACGCCCTTTTAAGGCGTGGGTCCTGGGTTCGAGTCCCAGCCGGCT
This sequence comes from uncultured Fimbriimonadaceae bacterium, assembly GCA_964405415.1. GTDB lineage: Bacteria > Armatimonadota > Fimbriimonadia > Fimbriimonadales > Fimbriimonadaceae > CAYONY01. The sequence goes on from CAYONY010000125.1 coordinate 6,778, forward strand.
CACCAAAAAAGCAACCGGAACGAACTCCACCGCGTAACCGTTCGCAAGAAAAGGACTGGCATGGCCCTCCCGGAATCCGGTTTTCTCGCCCAATATCGCACGATCGTCTTTGCGGTAGTACTTGGCACGCTAGTGCTGATCGCCTTGGTGATGCTCCAGCCGTTTTATCCGGCCATTCTCTGGGCCTCGGTGCTCGCAGTGCTGATGAAGCCCTGGCATCGGCGGATCGTCGAAGGCAAGAACGACAACCTCGCCGCGCTGCTCACCACGTTGCTCGCCTTGGCGATCGTCGGGCTACCGATGCTGTTGGTGGGCGCGGCACTCTTTTTCCAGGTCAACGAATTTGTTCAGGTCGTAAAGAATTCGGCCCCGAGTGGCCAGAGCGGGTTTTCGATCGACAACCTCGTCACGCAGCTCGAATCGACGCTCAAGCCCTTGATTCAAGGGATTTCGCCGGAGTTTAGTCTGACCGCCTGGTTCAACGAACACCGACAAAGTCTGCTGCAGTCGATCACCGCCCCCGCCGGCAAGGTTGCGTTTTCGATCGGCTATACGGTGTTCACCTTGGTCGTCGCGTTTCTGACGATGTTCTTCATGCTTCGCGATGGCGAGAAGCTCAAGGCGCCGGCTCTCGAACTGATCCCACTTCCACGGCGGCAAGGCGAGCGTTTGCTGGCCCGCCTAGCCGAGACCATTCGAGCCGTGTTTGTCGGCATCGTCCTGGTCGCGATCGTTCAGGGAACGGTTGCCGGGGTGGCCTATTGGGCGGTCGGCATTCCGCAAGCGCTACTTTGGGGCGTTGCGACGATCGTTCTTTGCACAATTCCGCTTCTGGGAGCGCCCATCCTCTACGTGCCGTTGGCGCTTTTGCTCGTCAGCCAAGGCAAATACACGGAAGCGATTGCGCTGCTTGCGGTCGGCTTTTTGGTGGTCAGCAATATCGACAACGTCCTGCGGCCATTTATCATCGGCGCGCGGGTGGTGATGCACCCCATGGCGGTGTTTTTCAGCCTGTTGGGTGGGGTGTTTCTGCTCGGCCCGGTGGGGATCATGGCCGGGCCAATGGTGCTATGCGTTCTTCTGGTGATGGTCGATGTGTTGCGCGAAAGGATGGCGGGAGAGGCTTCTCCTGCTCTCGAACCGGATACGAAGGAGCCATGAAACGCGTTCTCTTTTTCGTCGCTCTGGTGGCGCTGTTTGGGTTTCAGAGCAAGGGTCTGGAGAAACGCGTCGTCGGGGTTTGGAGGTACGACACCAACTCGCTGAGGATGGTGCTCGACCCCGCGCACAAAAAACGCTTGGAAGCCGAGAAGAGTCCATCCGAGGTCAAACGCACTCTCGCTATCCTCATGGAAGGCTTGCGGGGCATAGTCAAAACGATGGAGATCACGTTTGGGGCCGATAAGACGTTTGCCGCGCGCTCGCCCAAGTTCGACAGGACGATCAAGGGGACATGGTCGCTCAAGGGGAACGAGGTTCGCGTTTCGGTGCCAAGTTCGCCAAACCCGCCGCCGCGGATGACCCTTTCCAAGGATGGGCGTCGCATCCAAACGGAGTTCAAGCAGCCGGGCACTGGCGCCGGCTATGTTGACTTGGTGCCCGCGAAGCCCGCCCCTCGCTGATCTAAACTCAGAGTCGTGAGCGCCCCCTCTCTTTCGGCTTCCTACGATGCCGTCGTCATCGGTTCGGGCCATAACGGCCTGGTCGCCGCCGCCTATCTTGCCCGGGCCGGGCGATCGGTGCTGGTTTTAGAGAAGAACGCGACCTTGGGAGGCGCCACCGCCTCGCAAAAAGTGTTCCCCGACTACGAAGCCTATCTTTCGCGCTACTCCTATCTCGTTTCGCTTTTTCCCGAGCAGATCGTCCGAGACCTCGGGCTGACATTCGAAACGCGACGCCGGACCACCGCTTCGTTTACCCCCTATGCCGACAACGCCAAAGGGCTCGTGCTTTCCAACGTGGATGAGAGCCGATCTCGCGCGTCGCTTCAGGCGATGGCGGGCGATGCGGCCTGGGCCAATTATCAGAGGCTGCTCGAACTCGAAGCGGCGATTGCGCAGCGCGTCTGGCCGACGTTGCTGGAACCCTTGCGCAGCCGGGTCGAACTTGAGGCGATGATGGCGACGCCGCTCGAGAAGGACGCCTGGCGGGCGTTTGTGGAGGAGCCCCTGGGCCGGGCGATCGAGCAATACGCCGATCACGACGCGCTCCGGGGGCTTTTGATGACGGACGGGAAAATTGGCGTCTTTACGCATCCCCACGACCCCAGCCTCCTCCAGAACCGGTGCTTCCTTTACCATGTGATCGGCGGGGGCGACGGCGAATGGCGCGTTCCCGTGGGGGGGATGCGGGCGCTGGTTGATGCCCTTGTGGAATGCGGCAAGGCGCTTGGCGTCACCTACCTTGCCGAAGCGCCGGCCACGCGGGTGGAGGCGGGGATGGAACGTCGAACGATCCACTTCGAGTTCGATGGGGCGCCGCGGGCCGTGGAGGCCAAGGACGTTTTCGTGAACGCGGGTCCTCGCACCTTTGACCGTTTGCTGGGAAGGGAATGGGCCCCTCGAGAAGGCGACGAAGGCTCCGTCGTGAAGATCAACATGCTGCTTCGGCGGCTCCCCAAGGTTCGGGCTGAAGGAGTTTCAAGCGAAGAGGCCTTCGCCGGTTCGTTCCACATCGACGAGGGGTATGGGCAGATGATCGCCTCTTACGAGGCCGCCGCGCGAGGCGAGCTTCCAAATCCGGCTCCGGGCGAGATCTACTGCCATACACTCACCGATGCCAGCATTCTATCCCCTGAATTACAAAATGAAGGTTATCAGACGTTAACGCTGTTTGGGCTCGATTTGCCGTATCGGCTGTTCACCGAAGACCGCGAGGCTCGCAAGGCCCGGGTGAAGGCGCTCTATTTGGCGGGGCTCGACCGGATTTGCGCCGAACCGTTTGCCGATTGTTTGGCGGTGGCGGCCGACGGTTCGCCCTGTATCGAGGTCAAGACGCCTCCAGACTTGGAAGACGAAGTGGACCTGGACCTGGGCAACATCTTCCACAACCAGCTCTCGTGGTTTTTTGCCGAATCG
>CAYONY010000126.1:0-7477 GCA_964405415.1 uncultured Fimbriimonadaceae bacterium
AGGCGTGACGAATGACGAGTGGCGAGGGGCGAACGAAGGGGCGGTCGAGAAAGAGCGCGGGCTTTAGCCGGCGCCTCGGCCCCCGGGCTTCAGCCCGGCAAAGGCCCCCAAGCCGAAAGCAGGGGGCAGAGGGCGGTCACAAGGGAACGCGGGCTTCAACCCGCTTGCGGCCGAGGGCGTCTCGCCCAGGCCCAAGAACAACCAGCGGAATGGAGCCTGTAAACTCTCCCCATGCGTCTTCTCATCCTCGGCGGGACCCTTTTCTACGGCCGACACGTCACCGAAGAAGCCCTGCGACGGGGCCACGAGGTCACCCTTTTCACGCGCGGGCTCCACAATGCCGACCGCTTCCCCGCCGCGACCCGGCTCACCGGCGACCGAGACGGCGGTTTGGCCCCCCTTGAATCGGGCGAATGGGACGCGGTGCTCGATACTTGCGGCTATGTGCCTCGGGTGGTTCGGCAGTCGGCTCAATTGCTGAGGGGTCGCGCCAAGACCTACGCGTTTGTTTCGAGCATTTCGGTATTTTCCGGTGAAGGCGAGCTTCCGATCGTCGAGGACAGCCCGGTTTCCAAGCTGGAGGATCCGGCGGCCGAGGTCGTCGACGGGGCGACTTACGGCGGACTCAAAGCGCTTTGCGAAGACGTCGTCCGCGAGGTCTTCGATGCGCACGCCCTGATCATTCGGCCCGGTTTGATTGTCGGGCCCTACGATTCGAGCGACCGCTTCACCTATTGGCCCTGGCGGTTAAGCCGCCCCGGACGCGCGGTGGTGCCGGATCGGCCGGAGCAGGCGGTGCAGATCATCGATGCGCGCGACCTGGCGCATTGGACGCTCGATGCTTTGGAAAGCGGGGTCAAGGGGACCTTCAATGCGACCGGGCCCTCTGAGCCCTTTCTCTTGGGCCAGGTCTTGGAACGGGTCCGGGCGGCGGTGGAGGGTCCGGCGGATCTCACGCCGGTTCCGATTCCGCTGCTTACCGAGCAGGGGGCCGCGTTTTGGACGGAGCTGCCGCTCTCGCATGGCGACGGCAGCGATGCGCTGATGCGGTGCGACGTCTCGAAGGCGGTCGCCGCCGGTCTTCGTTTTCGAAGTTTGGAGGAAACCGCACGCGACACGTTGGCCTTTGCGATGAGCCGTGGCGGCGCTTACGTTTGGCGTAACGGGCTTGGCGAAGACAAAGAGAATCGCATCCTGGCGGCTTGGGATGCGTATAGATCGGCGAGCGCAAGCGCGACGTGAGAAACCGATGAATCGAACCCGCTTCCCTTTGATCCTCATTTTGGGGGGCCTGCTGACGGCGGGCGCCCGGGCCGACAAGGTCGACGATTATCTTTTGAAGCTGATTGCCGACCGGGGGATTCCGGGACTTCAAATCGGCATTTACAACGATGGGAAAGCGGTGAAAACGAAGGGCTACGGTTCCACCGGTATCGAGCGGGGGCGGCCGGTCGACGAAAAGACCTTGTTCAACATCGGGTCGGTGACCAAGCAGTTCACCTCGGCGGCGGTCCTGCTCTTGGCCCAGGCGGGCAAAGTCACCGTTGAGGACTCCGTTCGCAAGCATCTTCCAGAGCTGCCCGAAGCTTTCGAGGGGATTCGGATTCGTCACGTATTGAGCCATACGTCGGGGCTCGGGGACTACGGCTCGGTGCCGGGATTCGATTTTCACGGGCAGATGTCGGAAGCCGACTTCTTGGCGGCGCTGGGCAAGACCAAATTGGCGGGCGCGCCTGGCGAGAAGTACGCCTACTCCAACATTGGCTATTGTCTGCTTGGGGTTTTGATCCACCGTGTTTCGGGGAGCCCTTACGAAGATTTTGTTGCCGAACGGATCTTCAAAAAACTTGGCATGGAGGCCACGCGTTTCATCCAGCCCGGGCCCTGGCCGGAAGCCGCGGCGGTGGGCTATGGCCTTTTGAACGGCGAAAAAAAGCCGGGGAGAATCGAGCGGGCCAAGCTCGCCGCGCCTTCCGGAGCGATCCTGACCCACGCCCTCGACATGGCGAAATGGGATGCCGCGCTTCGCGAGGAGACGATTTTGAAGAACGCGTCGAAGGCGGCGATGTGGTCGCCGACCCCTCTCAACGATGGGAAGGTCTCGAACTATGGATTTGGTTGGAGCCTCCTGAAAACCGCGCGAGGCACGTTCGTCACCCACACCGGAGCGACGGCGGCGGGATTTCGAGCGGCGATCGTGCGACAGCTCGACGGGCCGTATTCGGCCTACGTGAGCGTGAATCTGGCGACGGATGTGAATCTGACGAACGTGCTGAATGCGTGCGTGAAGCTTTGGATGAGCGAGAATGGTATGGGTTTTTGATACTGTTTTGTGGTATTGTTTTCTGAACTATGGTCGAACCATCCGTTCAATCACTGAGCGTTCGAATTCCTGTCGATCTCTTGTCCAAAGCCAAAGGTCTCGCCAAGTCGAAGAAGCTGAGCCTGAACCGCTACCTGCTATTGTTGCTTCAAAATGCCGCCATCGAAGCGGAAAAGAGGGAACTTCGAGTCGCGTTTGAGGCGATCGCCAAAGAGGATCAGGACATCGAATGGGCCATGGCGGCCCAAGCGGAGGTTGTCCTTGCCGACCCCGAGTAAACCGGTCCGTAGGGGGCAAATCTGGTGGGTCGATTGGAATCCTCACCGAGGTTCGGAACAGGCCGGCCGGAGACCCTCGCTGGTTGTCCAATCCAATGCTGGCAACGAACTTGATTCTTACGATCTAACGATCATCGTCGCAATTTCGACCGCCGCCGTTTCCGCAACAAAGCTTCACATTCCCATCCAACCCTCAAGTCTCAATGGTCTGAGTAAGCCTGGGATCGTCAAAACGGAACAGATTGTGACCATCAGCAAAGGACGCCTCGACGGATACATCGGACAATTGGAACCGAGGACCATGGGTCAAGTCGATGACTTGCTGTCCCAAGTCTTGGGACTTAAACCGGGATCCGGCCCCTCAGCTGAATGAGCGCGAACTGTCCCGCTCGCTGACGGACGTTCTCCCGATTGCCACGAAAACGATGTTCCTCGGCGGCCACGCCGTCGGGTCCGGCGATCCCGATAAACACGAGCCCCACCGGTTTCTCGGGCGTCCCGCCCTCGGGTCCGGCCACCCCGGTGATGCTCACCGCCCAATCCGAGCCGAACACATGGCGGGCGCCCTCCGCCATTTCGCAGGCGCATTCGGCGGAAACCGCACCGTAGGCTTTGAGCGTCACCTCTTTGACTCCAAGGAGCCCCTGCTTCACCGCATTCGCATAGCTGATCACGCCGCCGACAAAGACGTCGGAGGATCCGGGGACGGAAGTGATCCGCTCCCCGAGGCCGCCGCCGGTGCAGCTTTCCGCGACCGCCAAAGTTTGGCCTCGGGTGCGCAGCGTCTCAAGCACGGCGGATTCCAAGGTCTCGCCGTCGTAGCCATAGATCGCCTCGCCCAGAATCGATTCGATTTCCCGTTGGACGGGGGCGATGTGGAACAGGGCCGATTCGCGGTTCGGTCCGCGCGCGGTGATGCGCAGGGTGACTTCGCCAGGATGGGCATAGGGGGCGACGGTGGGATTTTCGCCGCGGATGAGGTGCAGCAGCTTGTGCTCGACCAAGCTTTCGCCAATGCCGCAGGTTTTGACGAGGCGGGAGACCAGGACCTCTCCGGTGTCGAGCCCGGAGAGATACTCGCGGACCGGCCCCTCCACCATCGGAACGAATTCGCCGCGCGGCCCGGGGAGGGCGATGATCGTTTTTTTGCCCTTTGGGCAGATGAGCCCGGGCGCGGTGCCGTTGGGGTTCTCGATCGGGGCCGCGCCTTCCGGGTAGCGGCATTGGCGAAGCTGGGCTTCGGTCCACGGGATTTTTCGATAGGCAAAGAACTTTCTCAGCCGCTCGGCCAGGGCGTCATCCTCGACGAAGGGGAGCCCGAGTGCGGCGGCGATGCCTTCGCGGGTGAGATCGTCTTCGGTGGGGCCGAGGCCGCCGATCGTGAAAACGAGGTCGGACCGTTGCAAGGCGATCTGGAGGGTTTCGGTGAGGCGGTCCAGATTGTCGCCGACGGTTTGCCGACGCCGGCAGGCGACGCCGTATTCGGGCAAGACCGCCGCCAGGTAGGGGGCGTCGGTGTCGACGATCTGGCCCAGGAGAAGCTCGGTGCCGACGGAAACGATTTCGGCGGTCATACGAGGGGATTATTCCCCTTCCTCCAGCCCCGGTGATGGACGGAGTTAAGAGGAGGAGGCCACCCCTCGTCATTTTGCGACTAAGGAGGAGGAGGGGGGAATCCGGATCTCCCTCCCCAACCCCTCCCTCATTTTCGGCTCACGCCAAAAACTAGGGAGGGGCCTGGATCAATCCTCAAACGTGAGCCGCAGCACCGGACGGAACTCCTTCGGACCGTTGCGCGAATAGAGTTTGTAGGTCGACCGCGTCTCGGATTCCGCCGGGCTCATGGTGGTGGTGAGCGATAGGGCGATGACGCCACTCTTACGCGCCGATTCGAAGGCCTTGAGAAATTCCCCCGGACCTTTGGCGAGGTCGATTCGGATCGGGAATTCCTTGTCTTCCGGCACCGATTCCGGCGAGCCGGCGCCATAAATGGACTCCTTTGCGGCGGGCGGCATAAATTTCGCGAGATCGCCGTAGGTCCAAGTCTTTTCATTGAAGCCATCCTTGGCGGGGCGGACTTCGAGCGGCGCCTTTTTCGCAATCTCAAAGGTGAAGGAGGGCTTGGCCGAGTGGGTCAGGACCATTTCGGCCCCTTTGAGCGCCTTCTCGGGGAGGCCGGCGAGGTCGAACTTGAGAAAGCTGTAGCCCAGCGATTCGCTTTCTTCAGCCGACTTGGCCACGCTCTGCCCTTCGAACCCCCAGACGCGAAGAAATTGATCCTCGACTTGGTCGGAGGCGTGAGGATAAGCCCAAACGTCGTCGGTCGGGGTGATCTCGACGGTGGCCCTTAAGGGGCTCAAAACGAGGGCGGAAATCGCGAGCGAAAGCATGATTCCTATTGTGTAACGCTTCGACTGGTCCACAATGTCCCCGATTTTGAGGTTTGACCCCCCTCATAATCTCCTGTAGAGATGTCCCACGCCCACGACGTACTCGAGTTCGATGCCGTCCGGGAGCTTCTGGCCCAGCAATGCCAGACGTCGCTTGGCGCGTCGCTCGCCCGCGAAATCGAACCCGCCTTCGACCCCAACGACGTCTGGGAGCTTCTGGCGGAGACCGAAGAGGCCCTCGATTTCCTGGGCAAGGTCTCGGCTCCTTCCCTGGGCGCGGTCACGGACCTTCGCCCCGCGTTCAACCGCGCCGATAAAGGCGGCACGCTGGGCGCCTCGGAACTGGCCGAATGCGCCTGGTGCCTTCAGGCCCTGCGCCAGATGAAAACCGCCTTGACCCCATTCCAGAGGGATCTGAGACGGCTGTTCGAGAAGACGCTCAACTTCCCCGACGCCCCCAAGGTCGAAGCGCGGATACTCGAATCGGTGGATGGCGACGGCACGGTGCGCGACGCGGCCAGCCCGGCGCTAGCCGCGATCCGCCGCAAACGCCTCGCGGCGGCGGGAAAGATCACCGAGCGGATTCAAAGCTACGTCTCCGGACGGACTCGCGACTACCTCTCCGACCCGCTCTACACCACGCGTGACGGGCGCTACGTGGTGCCGGTCAAGGTGGAGCATCAAAGCAAGATCCGCGGCATCGTCCACGACAAGAGCTCTTCTGGACAGACCGTTTACGTCGAACCCGAGGACGTGCTCCAGCTCGGCAACGCCCTCCGCCAAGCCGAGGCCGAAGAGCGCGAAGAGGTCCAGAAGGTCCTGGCTGAGTTGAGCGCGCTGCTTTCCACCGTCGCTCTGGCTGCGATCGCGTCGATCGAGGACGCGGCGGCGCTCGACCTCATCCTGGCTCGGGCTCGGCTGGGGGGAGCCACCGGCGGCACGCTGCCTGAAAAACTGAAACGAAACAGGAGAGGCATCGAGATTAAAGAGGGCCGGCATCCGCTGCTCGATGCGACGATCGCGATTCCCTTGAGCCTCAGCGTAGGGGTCGAAGGCGACGGCCTGCTGATCACCGGCCCCAACACCGGCGGCAAAACCGTCGCGATCAAAACCGTCGGGCTGTTCGTGCTGATGGCCCAATCGGGCATGATGCCCCCGGCCCAACGGGTTTTCCTCTCGCCCTTTACCCAAGTTTGGGCCGATATCGGCGACGAGCAGAGCCTCCAGCAGTCGCTCTCCACCTTCAGCGGACATATCAAGAACATCGCCGCCGCGATCAAGGATTGCCGCGAAGGGGCGCTCGCGCTTTTCGATGAGATCGGCGCCGGGACTGACCCGGCCGAAGGCGCCGCACTCGCCAAGGCGATCCTGCTCGACTTGCAGGCCAAAGGCGCCGCAATCGTGGCCAGCACCCACTACGGCGAGCTCAAGGCTTTTGCCTACAACACGCCGGGATTTGCCAATGCGGCGATGGAGTTCGATGCCAAATCGCTGCGCCCCACCTACCGCCTCATCATGGGCGCGCCCGGGGCCAGCCACGCGCTCAAAGTCGCCGAGCGCTACGGCATTCCGCCCCGCCTGATCGAAACCGCCAAGGGCGAGCTCGGCGAAGCGGCCCAAGACGTGACGCGGATGCTGGAGCAGCTCGAAGTGGCCCAAAAGCAGGCCCGGACCGCCCAAGGCGAAGCCGACCGCCGCGCTGCCGAGATGCGCCATGCCGAAGAGGTCGCCCAACGCAAGCTCGCCGAGGCGGACGAGGTCCGGCGGACCGCTTTCGCCAAGGCCAATGCCCGGATCGAAGAGGCCCTTCGCGACATCCGCCAGGAGGCGGAGCGGCTGTTCGACGAGCTGAAGAACGCCGTCGATCCCACGACGCTCCAGCGCATTCGGAAGGACTTGAAGGCGCTGCAAGAGGTGGGGCACGAGGCGGCGGATGAGTTCCGGATCGAAGCCCCGGCTGAGCCTTCGGAAGGCCAGGTTCGCAAAGGCGCGGCGATCCGGGTCGAGGGTTACACTCAGACCGGCACCGCGCTCGAAGATCCCAAGGATGGCAAAGTCAAGGTCCAGCTCGGGCCGCTGAAGCTCACGGTCGACGAATCGGCGGTCCGCGCGGTCAAACCGACGGTGGAGACGAAGAAGGCGTCGCCGAACCTGCGTTTAGAGCGGGCCATCCACGCGCGAAGCGAGATTCACCTTCGGACGATGCGGGCCGAAGATGCCGAGCGCGATTTGGAAAGGTTCTTGGACGATGCGGTGCTGGCCGGGCTGCAATCGGTCCGGATCGTCCACGGCAAGGGCGAGGGCATTTTGCGCGCGCTGACCCATCAGATGCTGCGCAAACATCCTCACGTGGGCAAGTTTTCCGACGCCGATCCCGCCAATGGCGGCGCGGGCGTGACGGTGGCGATGTTGACATGACCGAGGTTGATGGGCGCGACTTCGTCGAGGTTCGAAATCCCAGCTCCGGAGACTGAAAAGCGCGACTT
>CAYONY010000126.1:7577-9838 GCA_964405415.1 uncultured Fimbriimonadaceae bacterium
GAAATCCCAACTCCGGAGATTGAAAAGCGCGACTTCGTCGAGGTTCGAAATCCCAGCTCCGGAGACTGAAAAGCGCGACTTCGTCGAGGTTCGAAATCCCAACTCCGGAGATTGAAAAGCGCGACTTCGTCGAGGTTCGAAATCCCAGCTCCGGAGACTGAAAAGCGCGACTTCGTCGAGGTTCGAAATCCCAACTCCGGAGATTGAAAAGCGCGACTTCGTCGAGGTTCGAAATCCCAGCTCCGGAGACTGAAAAGCGCGACTTCGTCGCGCACTCCAAAGACTCCGTCCCGCCCTCCAAAGTAAGCTCGTCCGGTGGCGCCGTTCTATTACCACCCACGCATGCTCGCTTACGACTTCGGGTCGCGCCACCCGCTGAAGCCCGAACGCCTGCGCCGCACGATCGAACTCCTCTCCCGTTACGGCCTTGAGCCGATCGATCCCGGCTTGGCCAGCGATGCGGACGTCCTCCGTCGTCACAACGAGACTTACTTGGAGGCGGTGAAGCGGCTTTCCGCCCAAGTTTCCGACCATCCGACCGAGATCGAAAAAAACGAATACCGCCGGCAGGGCTGGGATTTCGGCTTTGGCAGCATCGACAACCCGCCGTTCGCCGGGATGTACGAGGCGTCGCTGGCCTACTTGGGCGGAACGGTCCGCGCCGCGGAAGCGGTCCGCGACGGCGCGCCATTGGCGATCAATCTCGCCGGGGGCCTCCATCATGCTCAGCGCAGCCACGCCAGCGGCTTTTGCATGTTCGACGATCCGGCCATTGCGCTGGACGTGCTTTTAGAGAAGTTCCACCGGGTCGCCTACATCGATATCGACCTCCACCACGGCGACGGGGTTCAGGCGTTGTGGCTGGACGATCCGCGCGTGCTCACCTACAGCATCCATCAGCATCCCCGAGCGTTCTATCCGGGCACCGGTTTCGTCGAGGAGGTCGGCGCGGTTTGGACCAGCATGAACGTGCCGCTCGAGCCGGGGACCACCGGCGACGTCTGGCTTTGGGCCTTCGAAAACACGGCATTGCCCGCGCTTCACGCCTTTCAACCCGAAGCGGTCGTGCTTCAAATGGGGGCCGACGCCCACTTCGAAGATCCGCTGGGGCATTTGATGGTTTCGGCGCAAGACTGGCTGGGGGCCTTCCTGCGCGTGCAGTCGCTCGGCTTGCCGCTCGTTGCGGTGGGCGGAGGTGGCTATAACCTCTCGACGGTGCCGCGGATGTGGGCGGCCGCCACGCTTACGCTTTTGGGCATTCCCTTCGACAGCCACGTGCCCGGCGATTTGGCCCACAAATGGGAAATGCCGCGCTACTTCGATCATGATCCGCCCCGGGGGGAGGGGCTTTTTGCGGCGGAAGCGGTGGTGCAGTGGCTCGTCCAAAACCTCTTGCCCAACCTACCCACGCCCGCCGGTTGAACCGCCGGCAAAAACACCGATACCTCCCGCGGGCCCAGGCGTCTCAGATTCTCGAAGATCGAATCCGGCGGACCGCGATCCTCGCCTTGCGAATGTCCTCGATAGAGGAGCCCCGGTTCGTCCGGCGAATCGTAAGGCGATGCGGCCGTTTCCTCGGGGCGGCCGGCCGCGAATCGACTTTGTGGAGGTTCTATGAAAGCAAAATTCAATGGCCGTACAGCAATCGCCCTGGTGGGCCTTGCCGGCGCGGCTTCCCTACCGTTTGTACTGAGCGCATCGGCTTCCGCCGGCCAAGGCGACCCCGGAAAAACGCTCATCGTTCGTCCCGAACTGATGGAGAAGGTGGCGGCGGCGGCGCCTCAGGCCGGCCCCCCGAACAAGAGCATTATCATCCGGTTCAACCAGATTCGGATTCAGGATGAGGACGACCCGATCAGCAACGATGAGCCCTATCTGGTCAACATCGGCTTTCGGGCCAAAATCCAGCTCAGCGGCGGCAAAGCCACGATCGCGCCAGGCACGCTGACGACGCATAACATCGGGACACCGGTCCACAACAATCTGGGCCGCAGCGGCGACAACTGGGCCGACGAAGTCAACAACTACAACTTCAGCACCCAGACCTTTGCCGCTTCGGTGCCGCGGACGGAAGCGGGCTGGGCGGTCGGCGTCGTTTCCGTTTTCTGGGAGGAAGATGGCTTCTCGGATTCCACCGCGAACCTCGTCCGCAGCCGCATCCATACGGCGGTGAAGACGGCGATCGGCAACCTTTCGATGGCGGGGATCGACACCAACTCGATCACGCAGGCCATCATCGCCAAGGTCACCCGCGATCTGGG
>CAYONY010000127.1:0-9826 GCA_964405415.1 uncultured Fimbriimonadaceae bacterium
ACCGAATGGGCTTGGATGGCGTGAGCATCTGGCTTTATTTGCTGACCACCCTGCTCAGTGTCATCAGCATCGCCTTTAGCTTCTATGTCGGCCATCGGGTCAAGGCCTACATGGTGGCGATGCTGATTTTGGAAACCGCCATGCTCGGCGTTTTCGCGGCCGGCGACCTGATCCTCTTTTACACCTTCTTTGAAGCGACCCTGATCCCGATGTGGATGCTCATCAGCATCTGGGGCGGCGAGCGGCGCCTCTATGCCGGCCTCAAGTTTTTCCTGTTCACCTTTGCCGGCTCGATCTTCATGCTCATCGGCATGATCTGGCTGGCAATGCTGAACAAGGAGGCGACCGGCACGCTCAGCTTCAGCATCGTCGATATCCAAGCCAGCGTGGCCAGCGGTGAGCTCTGGAGGAGCGCGCTCCACCTCCAACCATGGCTCTTCTGGGCGTTCGCCGTCTCGTTCCTCATCAAATGTCCGGCTTTCCCGTTCCATACGTGGCTGCCCGACGCCCACGTCGAGGCGCCGACCGCCGGCTCGGTGATCTTGGCCGGCGTGCTATTGAAGATGGGGACCTATGGGTTCCTTCGCTTTTGCCTTCCCTTCTTCCCCGATACGATTCGCGACCAGGTGCCGACGCTGATGGTGCTTGCCGTCATCGGCATCCTTTATGGCGCGATCGTGTCCGCCATGCAGACGGACGTAAAGAAGCTCATCGCTTACTCCTCGGTGGCCCACATGGGCTTTGTGCTGTTGGGCATCTTTTCTCTCACGCATAGCGGCATCATGGGCGGCTCGATGCAGCAGATCAACCACGGCATCAGCACCGGGGCGCTGTTCCTTCTCGTTGGGTTGATCTATGAGCGACGCCATACGCGGCAGTTTTCCGATTACGGCGGCCTGAAGCGGCAGATGCCGATCTACTCGGCAATCTTTCTGATCGTGATGCTCAGCAGCGTCGGTCTGCCCGGTACCAATGGCTTTATCGGTGAATTCCTGGCGTTGATGGGCGCCTTCGAAGCAAGCTGGGCCGGGATGTTCGGCCTGAACGTCGCCTTTGCGGTGCTGGCGGGGGCGGGCGTGATCCTGGCTGCCGTGTACCTGCTCTGGATGTTCCAGAAAATGTTCTACGGACCGGTTTCGAACCCCGAGAATCGACGGCTGAAGGACCTCAAACGCTGGGAGATCGCCCTCTGCCTTCCCTTTCTCTTCTTCATCTTCATGGGCGGCCTTACCCCCAACATTTTCCTCGAGCCGATGGAAGCAAGCCTGAACGCGACGCGAATGATGGCCCTCAATCCTCCCGGCCAGCGCCCTCGTTGGGACGATCTGACCCTGGAAATGGATTACGAGGGCAATCTTGCCCGAGTTGGCGAGCGCACGCGAGAGAGCTTGGATTTGCGGCCGCGTTTCCTTGAATTGGTCGCCAAAGCGAATATGCACTTTCCCTACGTGAAGCAAGAAGTCACGGAGGGCGAGGATCACGCACAGCTCGTTCCGACGAATCCGACGAAGGAAACACTCGAAGCGGCCATTCAAAGCTCGGAGGGAGGCCGATGACCGTGATCGAAGGCCTCTTTCTTCAGACCGCTTCCGTCCATGATCGGCTGGATTCCGATCCGGAAACCGCCACGTTAACCCTCGACCGGGCAATGGAGTCCATTCGGATCCAAATTGAAGCGGCGAAGCCTCCGTTGCTTTATCTGCTGGAAGGACCGGAGCCGACGCGCGCTACCCCGATGCAATACGGAGGATTCTATTTGGAACGAGACCGGGCGCTCTTGGAAACTGCCCTCGCCAAGGGCGAATCCTGGCTGTGGGTTCGAGCGGGAGAGGGCGCCTATTTGGATTTTGTGAGCGACCTTCCCGCCAATGTCTTTGCCTGGGATGCCCGGGCGACTGGGTTTTCACTTGAGGAAATGCGCAAGCTGCGAAGCGGCCGGCTTTGTACGAACGAAGTTGGCAGCGATGAAGATTTCGCCGAATTGAAGGGATGGCAGGAGGGCGATCGCGTTGCAGTCCAACTTTAGCGCGCTGTTTCCACCGCCGACGATCGATTGGGCGATCATCCTGCCCATCCTGGCCGTCGTCGCCACCGGGATCGTGACGCTGGTTCTTGAGCTCATCCAGCCCAAGCGAAACAACAACCTCATCGTTGGAGTGTCGCTCGTTGGACTGCTCGTGGCCGGCTATTTCACCGCCAACCAGTACGGCCTCGCGGACGCCGACACTTTCGCCGGGATGATTCAGCGCGACGCGTTTGGGCTGACGATGCAGCTTCTTTTGGTAGGTTCGGCCTTTTTGGCGATCTTGCTGAGCGAAGGCTATCTGAGGGAAAAGCGGATCTCCTTTGGGGAGTTCTATCCGCTCTTGCTATGGTCGACCGCCGGGGGGATGATCATGGCCACGACGCGGAACTTGCTGATGATTTTCGTCGGGCTCGAAGTGCTCTCGATCGCCCTCTATGTGCTGGCCGGCCTTTCCCGAAAGGAGAGCCAATCCGAGGAGTCCGCGCTCAAGTATTTCCTCCTTGGCGCGTTTGCCAGCGGCTTCCTCTTGTTTGGGATCGCATTCTTTTACGGGGCCACCGGCTCGCTCGACCTCAACGCGTTTTCCACCGCGCTCGAACTGCCCACCCAGCGTGGCTTGCTTCTGTTTGGCGTGGGCCTCATGCTCGTGGGCTTTGGGTTCAAGGCCGCCTTTGTCCCGTTTCATCAATGGACGCCCGACGTCTACCAGGGCGCCCCCACCAACGTCACTGCCTTCATGGCGGCGGGGTCGAAGATCGCCGCGATCGCCACCTTGTTCCGCTTGCTCGATGCGGCCCAACCGTTAAAAGAGTTCTGGGCGCCGGCGCTCTTCTGGATCGCCATCCTCACCATGACCGTGGGCAACTTGGTGGCCTTGGTCCAGCGCGATGTGAAGCGGATCCTCGCCTATTCGAGCGTGGCCCATGCGGGCTATCTTCTGGTGGCGTTGTTGGCCCATGCCGAGAAGCCGGAGAGCTTAGGATTTGGCACCACCGCTTACTATTTGCTCGCCTACGGCCTGATGACGGTAGGCGCCTTTGCCATCGTCACCCTCGCGGCTCGGGGTGGAAAAGAAGGCACGACCTTGAACGACTTCCACGGCCTTTGGAGGCGCTCGCCCGCCATGGCGGTGGCTCTAGTTGTGTTTATGGCCTCTCTCATCGGCGTGCCGCCCACCGCCGGTTTCGTGGGCAAGTTTCTCATCTTCAGCGATGCGGTTTCCGCCGGATTGATTCCCCTCGCAATCGTTCTCGCGGTGAATTCCGTGATCAGCGTCTACTACTATTTGGGCATCGCGCTCGCCGCTTTTGTCTCGGAGGACGAAGGATCGGAAACCGCTCGCCCCGGATTTGCCTTGGGGGCCGCGACGGCCCTATGCGCCGTCGGCGTCTTGGCTTGCGCGTTCTTCTTTACGCCGCTGATGAAGGCGATTGGGCCCCGCGAACAGCCGGCCGTGCTGATGAACGAACGGCCGATCGACGCTCCGGATGACCTTCCCGAAGCGGGTTGATCGCCGATCAGCCCGACGTTTTGGTCATTTTGAGCAGCAAGTCGTAACAGGCCGGATCGAGGAAGATGTCCTTAATAAAGAACTTGACTTTGGCTTCGTCGGTGAGCTTGGTGACGTCGATGTCCTTCTCGTAGGCCTTCATATCGATCGAGTTGGCCGCTGCCTTGAATTGGCCGGCGTTAAACTCCTTCTTGAGCACCTCATAAACGAGATCGGCATTTTCTCCGGCGGCGACGGTGCGTCGAACGCTGAAGGCATTGAAGAGCCGGTTGATCTCGACCATGAGGTTTTTCGCCGGAACCTGGTCTTTGTTGACGCCCTTTGAAATCGCATCGTTGATCTTTGTCTCGTACTGGATCAGTTCGTTGGCCTCCATGAGCTTGATCTTTTCAACGTTGGCCCGGGCTTTTTCGACGACGACGAGCATCTTGTTGATCTGCTCTTTGGTCATGACGAGCGGAACCATGTGGTTCAAAAGGTCGAGTTGGCGGGCTTTGGTGAGCAGTTCGTAGCTCTTGTTCGCCTTCTCCGTGCTAAGTTGGCTCGTCAAGGCAACGGCGACGCAGGCGCCCAAGAACGCCGCGAAAAAGACGCGAATAAAGCTCTTCATGGATCGATTCCCTCGGGACTCCCCAATTTGGACGGCTTGGCGGTGGTGTTCGTTACGCTCGGCACGGAAAGGGAGATCAAGATCAAGGCGGTCAGCGTTTGCAGGACGACAAAGACGAGGCCGCCCGCGGTGGCCGCGGCCATTCCGCCGGCTCCGAGATCCTCAAAACGGGGCGCCCGGGCCGAAGCCAGGGCCAGTCCACCCAAAAGGATCACCGCGCTGACGAGCAAGAGGCCAACGCCCGCAGCGGCGCGAAGCAATCGGCTCTGGCCCTCGAGCCGCACGCGCCATTGGGGCAACCTTCGCCAGATCGCCCAGCCGGCCAAAAGCCAAACTGCAAATGAGGCGCTCAGCCAGACGGCAACCACGGGTAGATTTTACATGAGGGGAGATCGTCGGCCGAATGGGTGGAGCTTTGACACGGCTCGTGAACGGGGTGCTACCGAGTTTTCTTATGGGTGCACCTGAAGAATCTTTAGGCCGGCTTTCTTGCGAGGAGAAGTCGCAAGCTCAACCGTAAGATGCCTTGTCAAAAGATAAAGGAAGCTGTTAAGAAAGTGAATGTCGAGCCATGGACAGACGGCCGCTCTCTACCCTGAAAACGAGGGTCTACGTTTTTGGAACAATCTGCATCGACCGGGTCTATCGCATCCGGTCGCTTCCCGTTCCGGGAGGTTATTCGGCCATCGAGGGGGAGGAGGTCTTCCTCGGCGGCGAGGCGGCGAACACGGCGAATGCGCTTCACCTGTGGGGAGTTTCGATTTCTTTGGTGGGCAATCAGCTGGGGCAGGGCGAGGATTCCCACACGCTCTTGAGGCTGCTTGTCGAGCACCAGTTGCCCACCGACCACCTTCGGCATGGCGTCGCGCCCACTCCGGTTTGCCACGTCTATGTTACGCCGGATGGGGAGCGGACGATGTTTGGCCTCGGGTTTGGCGAACAGGGTCAAACGGTGGAGCCCGCCACGATCGCTGGCGGGCCGGGCGAATGGTTCACCGCCGATCCGAACTTGGGCCGCTTGGCCCGCGACGCGGCCGCCCACGCCGCGCAAGCCGGAATGCGCCTGTATTTGATGGACTTCATCGCCGAGGAGGATGCCTTTCCGCCGGCAACGTTCTGGCAGAGCAGCACGGATTGGGTGGGCATCCGAGGCAATACCCAAAAAAACGTCGAATGGGTCCAGCGTCACGTGGACCGACATGGCTGTTTCACGGTGCTGAGCGATGGGCCGAACGGCTTGGTCGCCGGATCGCCGGAGTATGAGGTTCGCGCCTATCCACCCTATCCCTGTCCAAAATTGGTCGACTCCACCGGGGCGGGAGACATGTTCCGGGCCGGCATGCTTTACGGCCTCAACCTGAATTGGGACTTATCGGCCTGCCTTCGCTTCGCTTCGGCAGCGGGCAGCCTGAAATGCCGTGCGCTGGGGGCGACCACCGATGTTCCGACGGTCGCCGAGATTGAAGCCCATGTGGCCAAGCACCGGGCGGTCAGCCGGCATTACGAAGGCTAGCGGCTCAACGTACCTTCCACCTGGACGATCGCCTTTGCGACATCGCGAGAAAACCCCTCGCCGGATTTCACGCCAATCCATCTCCAAGAAGCCGGTAATACTCGGGCGCACCTCGTTCGTCCAAACCTGGGAAGGAGAAAAACCGATGCTTCACACCTGTCTTGCGGTGCTTGCCGTCAGTCTGCCCGCGCCGCTGCCCCTCGAGGTTAAGCCCACGGCCGTTTCGATGTTCAAAAACGGATTTGCCACCGTGGTCCGGAAAGCGAATCTGACGGGAACCGGCCAATACACGATCGAGACAATGCCGACCGCCGTCTTGGGCACGTTCTGGATCACCGCTAGCCCCGGCGTCAAGCTCAAAGAGGTAGTGGTCGGCAACGAAGAGTTCACCCAGGTTCGCCCATTGGGGAGCGTTGAGGAGATCCTTAGCGCAAATGTGGGGAGACGACTCACTTTTCGCCTCGTCGGCAATCGGACGGAGGTGGGAACGTTGCTCGCGGTGCAGCACGCGGTTTGCATCATTCAGCGTGAGAATGCCAACGGAATCAAACAGCAGTGGGCGGTGCCAAAGGCTTACATCACCGAAATCGAATCGGACGGCGAACTCGTTTTCACGGTCAAGGAGAAGGCCACACGGCGCGTCCTTCGCTTTTCGGCGGAGACAACGGGGAGCGGATCGATCTACCTGGTGACGCTCGAACGCGGGGCCAGCTGGGCGCCCGGTTATTCAGTCGATATCTCGGATCCCAAAGCGCTCAAGCTCGTGTCGAAGGCGACGTTGATCAACGACACCCTCGATATCGATGGGATCGAAGTGCGGCTCGTCACCGGCTTTCCCAACATCCCCTTCATGCGTTGGGTCGATCCGTTCACGAGCGGGCAGTCGCTGAACGATTTTGTCAATGCGCTGATGGGCATGGGGACGCCGGCTGACCTGCGCCGGGGCGCGGGCTTTGGCGGGGGCGGCCCGATGGCCCAAAACCGGATGGCCGAGCGCGACTTCAGCGACGCGTTTTCGACCTCGCCGATTCCCGGCATGACGGCGGAAGACTTGTTCTTTTATCGCCAGCCCAACGTGAAACTCAAGCCGGGCGAACGCGGCTATTACGTCCTGTTCTCCGCTCAAGCTGACTATCGCCACGTTTACGAATGGGAGATTGGCGACACCGTGCAGGATACGACTTACGTGGGCCGTCGCGACCAACCGGACGATGTTTGGCACAGCCTCAAATTCAAAAACACCAGCGCCCAGCCCTTCACGACCGCCGCCGCCACCGTGTTCAAAGACGGCGAAATCCTGGGTCAAGACATGATGAGCTACACAAGCGTGGGCGCCGAGGCCACCGTGCGGATTACGAAAGCGCTCGACGTGGCCGCCGACAGCGATGAGGAGGAAGTCAGCCGCGAGCGCGAGTTCCTGAAGATCCGTAGCGGCCACTACGATAAGGTGACGTTGAAGGGCACACTCCAGATCGCCAATCGCAAGTCGGAGGGGGTGTCTCTCGAGATCTCAAAGACGCTGACCGGCGAAGTGATCGCGGCCGAAGGCGCCCCCAAGACGACGAGTTTGGCTAAAGGGCTTCGCGCGGTGAACCCGCGGCAGCGGGTGGATTGGAAGGTCGACCTTAAGGCCGGTGAGAAAAAGACCCTGACGTATACGTACTCCGTGTTCGTCGGCAACTGACAAGCCCTCTTTCATTAGAGGGCCTTCACTTGGCCAACGTTTCTCAAGGACGGGTACAACCCGGTGGCATGGCCACGCTTGAGACCTTCCCCAACCCCAAACCGGAACGCGACTACACGATCACTCACGTCTGCCCCGAGTTCACCAGCGTCTGCCCAAAGACCGGGCAGCCCGACTTTGCCACGATCGAACTCGACTACATCCCCGACCAGCTCTGTCTCGAGCTAAAAGCGTTGAAACTCTATTACTTCAGCTTCCGTGACCAAGGCATCTTCTACGAAGCGGTGGTTAACCGGATCCTCGACGATCTCAGCTCAGCCTGCCGCCCCCGCTGGATGCGGGTCACCGGACGATTTGCCGTTCGGGGAGGGATCGGGTCGATCGTCGTGGCCGAGCATGATGCGCGGTCCGGAGCGAATTAGGGACCGCCTTCGCCCGAAGGCGTCGCGGGAGGGGGTTCGGCGGGCGCCGCGGCGGGCCACTCATTCTCAAGCGTCGCATTCTGAAACGCCTTTGCGTCGTCCCCATTGGCCGACTTCCATTCAGCCGTGCTTGCCGCTTCCAGACGACTCCGCGACATCGTTCCCGAATAGGCCATTTTTCCATTTCGAAGGCCGATCAGCATCGCGGCCGGCGCATCGGTCACTTCGCCCAGGCCAAGGCGCCCCAATTCGGCCGCGTACCCGCGCGGATCCTCGGTCCCGGAGACGGTGAAGACCATCACCAGTTCCGACCCCTCGGCCAATCGCCCCGCCGAAACCAGCCGGGCGCCGTCGGCGCCGGTTGCGATTCGAAGCCGCGACCAAAGATCGGGCGCCGCCGGATCGGGGTTTGCCGAGGGCTCCGGATCGGCGTTGGCGGCTGAATCGCGCGAACTGTCGAGTGGGATGGTCACCGGGGCGAGAACCTCGGCGCTGCCGGTGGACTTTCTTGCGTTCGTTCGCTCGCCCAGAAGAAAGGCGACCACGGCGATGAGGGCAATGAACCCGACCGCCCCGCCGACCCACAGGCCAATTTTGGGTCGCGATTCCGGCAGGCCGAGAGTCTTGGCGGTTTGCGCGGTCTCATGATCGCGGATTCGCGAACGGACCGACTCGAGTTTTTGACGATCGGAAACCGAATCCGGCGTGATGTCGAGGGCCATTTCGTACCATTCGGCGGCCTGTTTGAGATCGCCGCGTTCGGCACAGATATCTCCGAGCAGCGTGTTGGCGGTCGCACTGTTGGGATGCCGCCGAAGCACGGCAAGGCAGATGTCTTCGGCCTGCTTGTATTCCCCGCGCATCCGCCAAAGATTGGCCCGCGCCAATTCCGGATAGACCGCGGTGTCGCTTCCTTCGGTGAGGTCGTCAACGACCGGCGCCCCGCATTCCGGGCAGTAATCCTCTCCGTTCGGGATCAAGGAGAAACACTTCTGACAAAGCAGAATCGGCTTACTTCTTTCCTGTGCTTCCAAATCCGCCCTCTCCTCGCGAGGTGTCGTTGAGCGCGTCGACGGCCACGAGTTCCGCCCGGGCGACCGGGCAGATCACCAATTGGGCAATCCGCTCGCCTCGTTCGAGTTTGACGACGCTTTCGCCAAAATTGATCGCAATCACCGCAACTTCGCCCCGATAGTCCGAGTCGATCGTCCCGGGGGTATTCACCATCGAAATGCCGTGTCTCAGCGCAAGGCCGCTGCGAGGCCGTACTTGGCCCTCGTAACCGGGCGGGATGGCGACGCGCAAGCCGGTGCGGATCAGCTTGCGCTCCATCGGTCGAAGCTCGACGTCTTCGATGCTCCGCAAATCGAGTCCCGCCGCACCATCTGTTTGGTAGCCGGGGAGCTCCGCCCCATCCTCAAGAGCTACCTCGATTCGGGGCCGGCTCAACGGTCGGCCTCGTAATGCACCCACCGGGGCGCGAGCTTGAACTGGATGAGGGTCAACACCAAGATCACCAAAAAAATGATCCACGCCAACGCGCTCGCATAGCCGACTTTGAAGTACCAAAAGCCATTTTGGAAGAGGTGGTAGACCGGAACGAGGAGCGAATCGGCCGGACCGGCAACTCCGTCGGTCGGCTTCATCACGTAAACCCGATCGAACTCCTGGAGCGACCCGATGAAGCCCATGACGGCGTTGAAAAAGACAATTGGGCTGAGCATCGGCAACGTGACGGCCCAGAACTGCCGCCAGTTGGAGGCCCCATCGATTCGGGAGGCTTCGTAAAGTTGGATCGGGACCCCTTTGAGCCCGGCGAGCCACAAGATCATGCCGCTCCCCGCGCCCCACAGCCCCATCATGATGAGGGCCGGTTTGGACCACGCTTCCGAATTGAGCCACCCCGGCGGAGCCGCGCCGAACCAAGTCGAAACGGTCGAGGCCCAGGCGGCGTTGATGAGGCCGCGGCTTGCATCGCTGGCTAGCACCCAGATCCAGAGCACCGAACTGGCGACGGTCGGCACGATCGCCGGCATATAGAACAGCGTGCGGTAATAGCGC
>CAYONY010000128.1:0-9732 GCA_964405415.1 uncultured Fimbriimonadaceae bacterium
CGGCGCGATGTCGTCATCGTCGCCTCGGTGTCGTGCATCTATGGCCTGGGTTCACCGGACATCTACGCCGAATCCGTCGTCACGTTCGAGGTCGGCGCCACGATCGATCTCGACGAAGCCCTCCGCAAGCTGATCCACATGCAGTTCGTTCGCAACGACCTTGTTTTGGATCGCGGGACGTTTCGCGTTCGGGGCGACACCTTGGAAATCCAACCCAAGGATGAGGAGATCGTCACGCGCGTCGAGTTCTTCGGCGACACCATCGAGCGCATCCGTCTCTTCGATCCGCTGACTCAAGATGTCCTCGATGAGCCGACGCGCTGCTCGGTATTCCCGGCCACCCACTACGTCACGCCGTGGGAGCGGATGGACGAGGTCATCGAGAAGATCGAAGAGGAAACCGAAGCCCAGGTCGCCCTTTTCAAGAGCCAGGACAAGCTCATCGAAGCCCAACGCATCCGGCAACGGGTCGATTTCGACATCGAGATGTTGCGCGAACTCGGCTACTGCAACGGAATCGAGAATTACTCGCGGTACTTTGATGGCCGCGAACCCGGCACCGCGCCCTTCACCCTCCTCGACTTTCTTCCCAAGGACGCGATTGTCTTCATCGATGAAAGCCACGCGACATTGCCCCAAATTCGGGCGATGTACAACGGCGACCGGCAACGCAAATCCGTCCTCGTCGACTATGGATTTCGCTTGCCCAGCGCCCTCGATAACCGCCCATTGCAATTCGAGGAATTCCTCCAACGCGTCCCCCAGGTCGTTTTCGTCAGCGCCACCCCCGGGCCCTTCGAATCGGAGAACGAGAGCCAGCGGGTTCAGCAGGTCATCCGCCCCACTTACATCGTCGACCCCGAAGTCGAGATTCGGCCCACCCACCGCCAAATCGACAACTTGATGCACGAGATCCAAGAGCGGGTCGCGCGCGGCGAACGCACCTTGGTGACCACCCTCACCAAACGCATGGCCGAGGACCTGACGACCTACCTGCAAGATCTCAACATCAAGGTCCAGTACATCCACTCGAACGTGCACTCCCTCGAACGGCCGGAGATCCTTCGCGACCTGCGTTTGGGCGTCTACGACGTCGTCGTCGGGGTGAACCTCCTTCGAGAAGGTTTAGACCTGCCCGAAGTCACCCTCGTGGCCATCCTCGACGCCGATAAGGAAGGCTTTCTTCGATCGGAAACGTCGCTGGTCCAGACGATCGGCCGCGCCGCCCGCAACGTCGGCGGCAAAGTCTTACTCTATGCGGACATGGTGACCGGATCAATGGAGCGGGCGATCGCCGAGACCAACCGTCGCCGCGAAGTTCAGGCCGCTTATAACAAGACGCACGGCGTCGAACCGCAGACCGTCAAAAAAGCCGTCCACGAAACTGTGCGTTCGTACGAGGCCGTCGCCGAATCGCTCGCAAAATACGGCGACGATCCGATGGCGGCTGACCTGGCCCAAAGGCTGGCTTCAAATTCGCTCAAACTCGAAGACCTTCCCCTTCTGATCGACGACCTCGAAAAGAAGATGAAGGACCATGCCCGCGCGATGGAATTCGAGTCGGCGGCCAAAGTGCGCGATGAAATCCAGGCCCTGAGAAAGTTTCTGGGCACGAGCGACGGAAAACTGGGAGTTGGGCGGCGCAAGGTTCCCGGCCTCGCGCGACGCCGCTAGCCGCTCACGAGCCATCCGCCGCAGGACATCCCATTCGGCGTTCCGAATTCCATTCCGATTCGTCAAGCTCAAGACGGGGCCGCGAGCCTCGGGGAGGATTCCATGGTTGTTTCGAAGTTTTTCTGGATGGCGGGCGCCGTTGGCGGCGTTACCGCCGCGATGGCCTTACAAGGCACGGTTCAAGGCAAACTCAAAGTCCCGGCTGCGCCAGCCCCAAAAGGCTTCGCGCTGGAGATCGGCGGCCAAATGGCCGGCTGGCTCCGAAATTTCCAGCCCGGCGCCACCACCAATCCCAACGGCGCCGCGCCCTCGATCTCACCTCAGCCGTTCAACTTGCAGCTCGGCATCTCCGAATCCGGGCCTTTGCTCGACTGGATTCAGGGCGTGCTCTCGGGCCAGGAAGCGCGCAAGAACGGCGCGATCGTCGCGTGCAACTTCAACTACGAAGCGACGGGCCGGCTGGATTTCTTCAACGCCTTGATCGAAGAAGTGCAATTCCCCTCGATGGACGCGCAGTTGAACATGGCCGGATTCGTCAACCTCAGGGTTCGGGCGGATCGAACGTTTCCGCGCAAAGTTCGTGGACCCCGTTACGCGGCCCCGGCCGAAAACAAGGCCAAGGCATGGCACGTCAGCAATTTTCGAGTCTCGATTGGGAATCTTCCCTGCACCCGGATCAGTAAGATCGACGCCCTCACGTTCAAACGCGGCGGGCCGATGGGGATCAACTACCACCTGAACTCGGGGGATGCCCCGGCCTGGCAGGCAATGGTCAATCAACCGGGCGCTCCAGTGCCGGGGAAGATCGAGTTCCTCGCGACCGACAAGTCGACCGTCCTCGCGACGCTCGCCTTTAAATTGAACCGGGTCCGCGGCGTCCAGCCTTCGAACTACGGTCCCGGCCCGGACGGCCAGCCGCGCTCGACCGCCTTCACCGCGATCTTCGATCCGGTATTCACGATTCAGCCCTGACGCCGTGGCACGGGGAACGTTAGAAGTCGCCGCGGCCCGTTTGGGGCGCGGCGACTCTGTTTCGCTTCGGCGGCTGCGGGGATCAGAACTTATACGCGAAAAGATCGTTGGCGTACTTCTTCACATAGTCAAAGCTCATATAGGCGTAGCCGTCCTCACCCCAACCTTTGCCCCAGCTGTTGCGAAGAATGAAATAGCCGCCGCCGGGGAAGAAGTTCGACTTCTTGAACCCAACAAGCGCGACCGAATGCCCGTCAAAGACCTGCGACTTACTGGCTGGAGTTTTCATCACCTGGAGACCGGCAATCGTCTCGAATTGAAGGTTGTTCGGCCAGAGGAATCCTCCCGCAACCGGAATGTTTTGCGAGAGATAGGCGCACGCTTGGTCGATCTGAATCTGGCTGGCCCCATTGTTCGGATTCCACTCTTTGATAAAGTGCGATTTCGCCCGGTCCCATTTCATCGCCACGGCCACGTATTCATTCGGCACTTTGTAGTTCGGATCGTAAGCCGCTTTGTAGGGAACCAAGCCCGTCATGTAAATACCGTACATCGCGTAACCCTGCGCGATTTGGCTGAAGAAGCCGCCGTCCTTCTTGATGTTGCAGGCGACGTTCTTCATCGTGTTCAAGTACTCCTCGCTGAAGTCGGTCGCGATGCCAAACCCCTTCTGCGTGGCGAAGAGAAACTCCAAACAGAACGTGATCGCAAAGACCGAACAGGTATTGCGATTGCCCTGATGTTTCACTTGCAAATTGTTCTGCGCAATCTTCGGCCGAAGATCGACGTCGGGCTTATTGTTCACGATGAACTTGGGCGGGACGAACTTGTGGACCGTGGGCTTGGCGCGTACCGCAACAAACTGAACCGTTGGCGTGGCTCGGGCCGTGGTTTGGGCGGCGGCCGATGCAGCGACGGCAAAAGCGGCCAAGCTGGCCATTCCAAATCGAACAATCATATTGAGAACCTCCTGCAATGGACGAATGACATGGGGCGAGGTTACCGGAGGACGCGGGAACGCGGTTCGCAGCCAGAACGGTAAGGTCAGACATGGCTGCCGCGCTCACCTTCATCGCTTTGGCGATGGCCGCCCTTTCGGGATCGTTCGTCGCCTCGGGTTCGCCTCAAGAGCCGGACGAAACTCCGCTCTTCAAGCTCGTCATCAAGAAGGGAAGCGGTGATGGGGCCACCCAAACCATGAGCGCAAACGAAGCCAAGTTCCGGAACTACCCCCTCGTCCACACCCTTGCTTCGCTGCTTCGATTTCGTCCCGTGCTCACCGAGGGGCTCGATGAGCTTCCGGATTCGAAGGTGGATATCGACTTCACGTGCTACACGATCAAGCCCGAAATCACCCGGGAGATCATCGCCAAAGCGGTTTGCGAAATCTGGGGCCTTACGATCACCCGTGAAAAGCGGATCGTCGATACGGTCGTCTTGGCCGAAGTGAAGCCCACCGCGAAACTGGTCCCCGACGAATCCTCAGAAAGCTATGTTCGTTCGAGCGTCGAACAGACCGAGTTCAAAGCCGCGCTGCTCGGAAGTCTCGTCTACAGCCTCGAAAGCGGGGTGAAAATGCCGGTCGTCGACGAGACGAAGCACACGAAGCGTTACAGCTTCACGTGGAAGCGAGTGCCAGGGCTCGAAGGAAAGGCCCTCCTCGAAGCCTTTGCCAAAGAATTCGGGTTTGTGTTCCGGATCGAAAAACGGCCCCACGAATTTACAGTGATCAAGAAGACTTAGCCCGGATTTCTTCGATCATGTCCATCTGCATCTGCTGAATCTCCAAGAGCTGCGACCACTGGTGGCCGATGAGCCGATCGAGCTTTTCATGAAGCGCCCGAATCTCCAGTTCGGCTTTGAGATTCACTTGGTAGTCGTGCATACTTCGCAGGCGGTCCTTCGCCTCCTGCCGATTCTGGCTCATCATGATCACCGGAGCCTGAATCGCCGCCAAACACGAAAGGATCAGGTTCAAAAGAATGAACGGAAACGGGTCGAACGGCTTGGCCAGGAGTTGGCTCGCATTCAGCCCGATCCAGCCCGCCAACACCAGAAAAAAGGCGATGATGAAGCTCCAGCTTCCGCCAAACGTGGCCACCCGATCCGCCAAACGCTGCCCAAAAGTGAGCCCCTCGTCCGCGTCTTCCAAGGGATCATGGGCAAAGATCCGCCGGTCTTCGATGCTTTGGAGTACTTCCTTTTCGATCCCCGTCACTTCCCGACGGTCTTCCACCAGCATCTGCTGAATCCGCTCCAATCGCAAGCGGTTCGCGGCGTCGGTGCTCACGTAATCGGTTTCCGATAGGTTGGGGACCTGGCGCTCGGCCAACGCCCGCACCGAGCCGCGAAGCTCTCCGACCGGAATGGCGTGCTGGATGGGCACTTCCTCGCCGGTCACCGCACAACGAACCATGCGCCTCTTCGAGGAACTCATGCGCCGATACTACTGCGAATCCCAAGCCGGACCGGGCCGGTAGACTCTGAAAGTCATGTCCGCCCTTGCCCTGCTCGCCGTCGCCGTCGCTCTCCAAGATCCGATCGAAATCTTCACCGGCGATCGGCATGCGAAACGGTCCGAATGGATTCAAATGTTCGATGGCAAATCGCTAGCCGGATGGACGCCCAAAATCAAGGGCTATCCGCTCGGCGAGAACTTCGGCAACACGTTCCGGGTCAAGGATGGGACGATCGAGGTGGGCTACGAGGGCTACGGCGGCAAGTTCGCCAACCGCTTCGGACATCTGTTCTACAAAACCCCGTTTTCGAACTATATCTTCCGCTGCGAGTACCGCTTCTCCGGTGAACAGCTCCCCGATGGACCCGGTTGGGCCTTTCGCAATAGCGGCGCCATGCTTCATTGCCAGGCGCCCGAGACGATGGGCAAGGACCAGGACTTTCCGGTCTGCCTCGAAGCCCAATTCCTGGGTGGGAATGGCAAGGACGAACGCCACACCGGCAACGTATGCACTCCCGGAACCGTGACGGTCATGAACGGCAAGCTCATCACCGCCCACTGCACCGACTCTCGATCCAAAACGTTCCACGGCGACCAATGGGTGCGGTTTGAAGCCGAGGTCCACGGCGGCGGCAAAATCATCCACCGGATCAACGGTGAAACCGTGCTCGAATACGAGCAGCCCCAGCTCGACGAGGGTGACGCCCTGGCGCGTGCGCTCATCGTGGGAGGCAAGAAGCTGATCGAGAGCGGCTACATCTCGCTCCAATCGGAAAGCCACCCGGTAGCGTTCCGGAATGTGGAGATCAAGTTGCTAGGCAGATAACCGCTACTCCATCTTCCGCTTCTTGATGTTCTTGTCGTTGCGCGTCTTCTCCGCTTCGGCTTCCACCCGATCGCAAAAGCCCTCCGGAGTCACCTGCCCGTTCAATAGCGCGGTGGTGGCGTTTTCCAATTCCTTATGAAACGCCGGATACCACTCGCGGTAGCGCATCGCGTACTTCGTTTTTGCCGCTCCATAAGCCCGTGCCGGCTCCTTCAAAATGTCCGGAAGCTCGACGTCGTTCGCCCCCTTGATCGCCATCAGCGTGCCCTTTTCCGTCACGAAACGCTTGGCGTTGGTTAGCGACGTCATGTATTTGAAAAGCCCGATCGCCCCGTCTTTGTTCTTGGCGTCCACCGGCACCATCCACGGCTCGATCCCGATCACCAGCGCGGTCGGGTCGCCTTTGCCCTCCGCCAATACCGGCGGCATGAAGTATTGGAGCTTCACCCCCGCCGGCAGCACTTTGCGCATCTCCGGTTCGATCCAGCTGCCGCACGGCACCATCGCGGCCCGGCCCTGAACAAACTCCTGCTGGGCCTCGGTGTGGCTCATGCCCACCGCGCCTTTTTGGAAGAAGCCCTTCTTGTTCAGCTCGTCGATCATTTGGGCCGCCTTCAAAAAGGCCGGCGATTTCCAAGCCCCGGGCACCAGATTCTGCGCGTCGCGCACCGCCTCGATCCCCCCTGCGCTCTGCGCCCACGGAAACAGCATCATGGTGGTCATGTAGTAGGGGTATTGGCCCTGAAACGTGAGCGGGGCCATGCCCGCCGCTTTGATCTTCTCCCCGAGAACGAGCAGTTCTTCAAACGTCTTCGGCGGCGTCCAACCGTTCTTGGCAAACACGTTGGCGTCGTACCACCAGCCGTAAATCATTACGTAATAGGGCAGCATCCACTGCTTGCCGTCGTCCTGGCCCAGCTTGAGACTCTCCGGGTCGAACGTGTCGCCCCACGTCCCCTCGCCTTCAAAGGGCTTGCCCTTAAGCGCCTCGTCCAGCGCCTCCAGCTTGCCTTCTTTGGCAAGCGTCCAGTGGTCCATGCCCCAGCCGGGAAACGCCAAATCGGGCGGGCTTCCGCCCGCGAACCGCGGCCGAAGCCGCTCCCACACGCGCGGATCGCCCCCCACCTTGATCTTGAGCTCCGGATTCAGCTTCGAAAACTCGTCCGCGCACTTCTGGAAATAGTCGATCCCATAGCCGCCTTCAAACGATTGGACTTCCAGATTTCCCGCCAGCTTGGCCGGGGAATCGGAGCCGATGCCTTTGCCGGCAGACCCGCCTTCGGAGCCTCCCGAATTGCAGCCAAGGGCCGCCCAAACGACGAAAAGGGAAAGCAATGTCGCGCGCTTCATGTTCGATTCACCTTCGAATATCGGGGCGATACTACCCCTGTTGAGTCAAAATGCGAGCGTGATGAGCTTTGCCGCTCCCCTTCTCATGACCGCCATGTCGATCTCTCAATCTGCCGCGCCCTCCTTCGTCCCTGTCCCCCAATCCTGGACCCCCGGTACGGGCGTTTTCACGCTGGATGCCCGCACCGCCATCGTCGCCTCCGGTGAGCTCGCGGCGATCGGCCAGCTTCTCCGCGGCGCCTTGGCCCCCGCCACCGGGCTGCCCCTTCCGGTTGCCGCGCGCGGAGGCGCCAACGCGATCCACCTCAAGCTCGATCGGGGACTAGCTCGGCTCGGCCGCGAAGGCTATCGGGTGGTCGTAAAGGCAGACCGAATCGAGATCTCCGCGCCTGAAAGAGCCGGCGTGTTCTATGGCGTCCAGACCCTTCGCCAGATGTTCCCCGCTCCGATTTTTCGACGCTCAAAGGTCGAAGGCGTCGAATGGAGTGCGCCCCAAGGAAAAATCGAGGATCAGCCTCGCTTCGTTTGGCGAGGCGGCCACTTGGACGTCGGCCGCCACTTCGTCCCCAAGGAGTTCTTACTCAAATTCGTCGACCTGCTCGCGCTTCACAAGCTCAACGTCTTCCATCTTCACCTCACCGAAGACCAAGGCTGGCGAATCGAAATCAAACGGTATCCCAAGCTCACCGAGGTCGGGGCGTGGCGAAAGGATACGATGCTCACCTATAATCCGCCGACCTATTCCGGCAAGCCCCACGGCGGCTTCTACACCCAGGACGATCTTCGCGAAGTTGTGGCCTATGCGGCGGAGCGCTTCGTCACCGTCGTGCCCGAAATCGAGATGCCCGGCCACAGCCAGGCCGCCATCGCCGCCTATCCCGAATTGGGGAACAACCCCGAAGTCAAACTTGAGGTCGGCACCCGATGGGGCGTCATCCCCCACGTCTTCAACACCGAGCCGGAAACGATCACCTTCCTTCAAAACGTGCTGGATGAGGTTTTGGCCATCTTTCCGAGCCAATTCATCCACATCGGGGGCGACGAATGCCCCAAGGACGAATGGAAAGCCAGCCCCAAAGCTCAAGCCCGGATCAAAGCCCTTGGCCTAAAAGATGAGCACGAACTGCAAAGTTGGTTCATCAAGCAGATGGATTCGTATCTCACCGCCAAGGGGCGCCGCCTGATCGGGTGGGACGAGATCTTGGAAGGCGGGCTCGCCCCCGGCGCCACCGTCATGAGCTGGCGCGGCGAAGAGGGCGGCATCGCGGCCGCCAAAGCCGGCCACGACGTCGTGATGGCTCCCAACAACCAAACCTACTTTGACCACTACCAGGCGCGCGGACCGAAAGAGCCCCACGCCATTGGCGGATTCACCGACCTGGCCGAGGTCTACGGGTATGAACCGGTTCCGAAAGCGCTGGAGGGCGACGCCGCCAAACACGTGCTCGGCGCCCAATTCCAACTGTGGTCCGAGTACTTTCCCCACGCCAAACACGTGGAATACATGGCCTACCCGCGCGCGTGCGCCATGGCCGAGGTGTTGTGGAGCCCTCAATCGGTGAAGAACTTCGATGCCTTCATGGGCCGGCTGCCCTTCCACTTGGACCGGCTTACCGCGCTCGATGTGAACTTCCGTCGGCTCGACCCCGGGTCGGGCGGCCGGGGAAAACGCTAAGCCTCTCGCTTGGCCAGTTCCGTGATCGCGATCGGAGCGAAAGGCGAAATGCAGCCCTTCGAGGTCGGATAGTCGCGATACGCGCCATGCGTTTCGCCGATCGCGATCGCACGTTCGCGGTACTCGGGAAACTTGACCCCGATCTCGATCAGACAAAAGTTCATCGTCCACCGCGCCGCCTCCGGCGCGGTACCCATCTCGGCATCGATGCGATCCAATAAGCCCTTCAAGTCCAGGCCTTCCGGACTCTTGCCGACGCGCTCGGTGGTCAGGCTCCATCCCGCGCGGCTCGCCATCGGGTCGGCGTCGGCCATCCATCTCTCACGCATCGCCTCTTTCTCGGGGTGCTGCTTCACCACATAGGAGTTCAGCCAATCCGCCAAGTGCGCATACTTGACCGAACGGACCATCGCATCCAGTTCCTCCGTCGAAAGCTCCTTGGGTTTGATCACCAAAGTCGCCAAAAACCGCGCGTCCAGATTCTCGGTCTTCCAAAGCTGAAGCGCCAACGCGTGGTCCGACTTGGCTTTCTTGGCTACGACCCGAATGTCGCCCATCTTGAGGCCGAACTGGTTGTCGTCGACGCCGCCCTTTCGGTTGTACGCCCGCATCGCCTCGGTGCCCAGAGCTTCAAGCTCTTTCATGGCTTCGGCAAGTGTCATGGCGACGATTGTACTTTCGTGGCGAGATGGAAAAAGGGTCTGGTGGAGGTAGGGGGATTCGAACCCCCGACATCCTGCTTGCAAAGCAGGCGCTCTCCCACTGAGCTATACCCCC
>CAYONY010000129.1:0-9719 GCA_964405415.1 uncultured Fimbriimonadaceae bacterium
GCCGCAACCTATGGGCGCACCCCCTTTGTGGCCAGCAGCCCCCAATTCGGCTTGGCCTGGCCCCAGAAGGAGGTTTGGGAGGGGTGCGTGACGATCGGCGGGCCCGATGGGGAAGAGGCGCGACGATGGTATGCCGATGCCGACGTCCAGCTCATGCCGTGGTCGAGCTTGGGAGGAGGGATCTTCTCGGGGCGGTTTCGTCGGGACAACTTGAATGGCTTCGAGAGCTATCTCGACAAGCTATGCGTGGAATGCTACGGCCACGAGGCGAACTTCGCTCGGTTTGATCGGGCGGCCAAGCTCGGTGAAACCCTGGGCTTTACGGCGGCGCAGATCGCGCTGGCGTGGGTTTTGAGCCAGCCGATGCGGCCGATGCCGCTCATCGGGTGCGGGACGGTGGCGGAATTTGCCGAGAACACGTTGGCGCTGGAGTTTGTGTTGACGGCTTCGCAGTTGGCGGAGTTGGAGGGATAGTGGGCGGAGCAAAGACTTCGTCGTCACTCAAAAGCCGTCGACACGTCATGATTGCTGCAGACGGAGGCGGTTCCATGGTTCACACAGTCCTTTTGGCCGGAGTTTTGGCCGGTTCGTTCACCTCATCTCAAATTCGCCCGGGGGAACAGCGGCTGCGCGCCCCGCGCCCGGCAGCGCCGACCACCAGCATCGGTTTCTTCAAGTTGGTCGGCGGGCTTTCGTCCGAGACGGAAGTCGTCGAATACAAAGAAGGTGGCCTGAACAATGGCATCCGCCGCATTCCCGGCAGCACTGCCGGAACGTCGTTTCGCGTTGGCCTGCTGAGCGCGCCTGAGTTCAACAAGTGGATCGAAGACTACTTTATGGGAAAGGGCGTTCCGGTCAGCGGAGCCGTTCAGACCTCCGACCCTGCGGGCAATGTGATGGCGCGTCGCGAGTTCTCCAATGCGTTGATCACCGAGATTGGCTTTCCGGCCCTCGATTCCGCTTCGAGCGAACGTGGCTATTTGACGGTTACGATCACACCGGAAAGGACCAAGCCGGGAAACCCCGAGGGTCTGGCCACGATCCACCGCGACCCCAACGCGCGCCAGAAGACCTGGCTTTGCTGCAATTTCCGACTGGAATTGGGGAACCTTCCGACCGCTCGCGTTTCAAAGGTGGATGCGTTTACGGTCAAGCAGGGCCACGTTTACCAGCACAACCAGACGGATCTCGAGTTCTTGAAAATCCGATGCCAAGTGCCCGAAGCCGAATTCTCCAAGTGGCCGGTGAAGGCGACCGGGCCGGACCTGAAAGCGGCCGGCAACGAAGTCGCGATCGAGACCCTGGAAATCGCCCACGAAGGACTCAAGATGGGCTCGCTGGACCTAACTGATCCCACGCGCCGAGCCTTGGCCAGGTTGGATTTCACGGTCAAAGATCTGCGCGCGGACGGAACCCCGCAAAACGGCATGCGAAGGGTGACGGTCATTGCGATCAAGCCGCGGTTTCGGTTTGCCCGCTAGACTATCCGCGCTTGTACAGGTCGGCGGCCACGACGACATTGGCGAAGTACGTGATCTGGTTTTCCGGATCGATGACCTCCAAGAACAGGGTCAAAACGTCGCGATTGTAGCCGCCGACTCGACGCAACTTAAAGACCTGAAACTTGGAGTCGTAGCTCCACTTGAACTCGCCATAGGGCGCCTGAATGCCGGATTTCCAATGTTGAGGATCTTCAGGCAATGGGTTGTACGCCGTTGAATTGGTGCCATCGACAGCCGCAATACGCAAAGTGGAACCGGCGCCAAAAAGGGGCTTGTTTTCCGGGCTCAATGCGACAAAGACGTAATTCTCATATGGGTCTGAGAAGTTGTCCTTGCTGGCGGTGTTATCGCAGATGAAGGCTTGCATTGGCTGATACGGGTAGACGCGCCGCGGACCGGGCTGGACATCTTGAGGCTTTACCAAGGCCGGCGGCTTGAGCGCCTTGGGCCGAGACACCGTTTGGGCATCCGCCCGATCCAGGGCCAGGAAGAGCCCTCCAAGGGCCACCACAGACATCAAAACGACTAAGGGACGAACCTCAAACCGGGTCATATCTGACCTCCCCGCTATTCGCGGCGAGTCTACCCAGCGGCCGAATCGAAAGGACCTACGCCAAGCTCCCCATCGGATCCCACGGTGGCAACACGACGGGATCGCGTTTCAGGGCTTCGAGCGATATTTTGGGAACGTATCCGCGTCGGACAACGACTTCGAAGTTGTACTCGTCGAACCACGGATCGCTCATCTGGAAAAAGCCCTTGTCGCCCGGTTTGTCGCTCCACGAATTTTCGACGCGCCACTTCCGGGGCCGCTTTTTCTCGTCGAGGTCGACGCCGGTGAAGACCATCGCATGGGTCATCAACGATTGGCCGTACATCAAGCGGCCCGCCTTGTCCAGCGAGGTTGAATCGTCGCGGCCATAGACCAGGTCGAAATCGAAAAGCGCGGTGTCCATCACGCCAAGGTCGCGGTCGAGAAACTTGCCGACATCGCAGCCGAACCAAACGGGCTCCCCCGCTTCGATTTGGGCAATCGACGCCTTCTTCATCGTTTCAAGGTCCACATTGAGGTACGCAATCGGCTCGCCGCCCACCACGTTGCCGAGGAACTGGACGGTGTACACCTCATCGAACCGGTGCATCGGGCGCGGGTCGTGGATCAGGCAGACCAAATCGCTCAGGTCGATGCCGACGTACTTCTCGTAGAAGGCAGCCGGGGTGAGCCGCCCCGCGCGGTGGAACTTCTTGTCTTTGTCCCGCCACTGCCAATCGAACTCAGCTGGAGGAGTTCCCAAGTGGATGCAGAGCATCCGATAGATCTCCGCCATCATCTCAACTTTGAGCTTGCGGAGCTTCGGTTCGCCGCTTTTGCCGTTCTTCGATCCGGCGGCGTCGCGAAGCGTCTTGGCGAAGTCCCGCAATCGGCTGGTGATTTGGTGGTTCATCGCGCCGGTATTCGAGCTGGAATCGGTCTCCGGCATCGCGGACTTAGGAACGACCCCGTACTTGCGCACGAGGTTTAGGAACATATGCCATTGGCCGCCATCCTGGATCGGATCGCGAAGGAGATAGTCGAGAATTCGGCTTCCGACCGGCTCTTCGAGGGTCGCGAGGATGTTTTCCAGGAAATAGTTGGACTTCTCGAGCTTGTCCCAGAAGCAAACGTAGTTTTGGCTCAGTTCGAAGTCGTCGCCGAGCTTCATGGATTCAATCGCCTTTACGCGGAAGGTATTGAGCGCGGCAAACAACCAGCACCGGCCGCTCGAGTTCTGAGCGGTGGCCTTGTTTTCGGCAAGGTGCAGGCTGAAGCTATGATCGATGCGGCTGGCGCGTCCGCGGTCCAGGGCGACCTTGGCCAACGGGGAAGCGGTCACGGCGTTCATCGAGAGGCGATGTCGCGGCTTCGCTTCGAAGGCTTTTTGGAAGCGGGCCAGATCGGCGGGCGAGAGCGCCCCATCGGCGGAAGCGGCGGCGAGTGGTGCGGTGCGAGCGGCCTTGGCGGGCATGGTTCGTCCAGTTTGGCACGCGCGCTTTCGTGGCGCATGGGCGTAGGCTACCGGGTTTCGGCTTTGGCGGCTTCCCAGAGGGCGTCCCAGGCTTCGGGGCTGAGTTCGGATAACGGCGCGCCCGCCGCGCGCTCCATGGCCTGGAATCGCCGAAGGAAGCGGTTCACCATCTTGCGCAATGCCGTCTCCGGCTCCACTCCGGCCCAGCGGGCCACATTGACGACGGTAAAGAGCAGATCGCCCACTTCCGATTCGATGCGCTCGAGATTGCCGGAGGCGATCGCTTCGCGCAGCTCGCCCTCCTCTTCGTGGAGCTTTTCGAAGACGGACGCGAGGTCGGGCCATTCGAACCCGGATTTGGCGGCCTTTCGGCTGATTTCATACGCGCGAAGGAGGCTTGCCGATCCGGATGGCACCCCATCGAGGATGGAGTCGTCGACCTTTCCTCGCTCCGCGGCTTTGATCCGGTCCCAATTGGCCAAGACGGCGTCCGAGTCGGCGGCCGCCAGCGTTCCGAAAACGTGGGGGTGCCGGCGGACGAGCTTATCGGTGATCGAGTCGGCAACTGCGGCAAGGTCGAATGTTCCGGCGAGCGCGGCCATTTGGGCATGCATGATCGGCTGGAGGAGCAGGTCGCCGAGTTCCTCGACGAGTTTCTCCTGGGAACCGGAGTCGATCGCATCGAGCACCTCGTAGGCCTCCTCCAAGAGGTGCCGCTTCAGGCTTTCATGGGTTTGTTCTTGGTCCCAAGGACAGCCCCCCGGGCCCAAGAGGCGGTCGACAACCGCGACGAGGCGCTCCATGGCCGCGTTTCGTTGGGATTCCGGCGCCCCTGCGACCGTGGACCGCGAGTTAGGGACCACGAGAAAATCCGTATCGGTGGGAATCTCGTCACCCGCCGGCCGCACGGGCACGCCCAGGGCCGCCAATGCCCCAAACGAGACATCGGCGGGATCGACGTGAACCACGCATCGAGCCTGCCGCAACGCCTCGATCTGCGCATCCGGCAGCGTCCCCTCGGCAGGCCATCGGACCAGGCGCATCGGCTAGCCGCCCGGGGGCGGGGTCCCGCGTGTCGGAAACTTCTCGTTGTATTCGCCGATGTATTTTTTGTAGGTTTCGGCGAAAACCTTATTGGTGATATCGATTTTGGACTTGGTTCGCAGCTCGTTGAGCTCCTTCATCATGTCGTTTTTCAGGGCCCCTTTGGCAAGCATAAGCTGACGACGGATCTGCTTCCGAAGTTTGGCATCGAGCGGGATGATCTCTTCCGCAACCACATCATGAAGGAGGAACTTCATTTGGATCGGCGACTTGACCAGCGCGATCCACGCGGTGGTCTCCCCAATCTTGGTGGCGCTGATCGCCAGGCGAGCCGGTTCGGGCAGCGCGCTCAGCGGCACGGTGCCAAATTCTCCTCCGACGCCGCGAGTCACGTCTTCGCTGTAGGCTTTGGCGACTTCGGCGAACGGCTTCTTGGCGGCCAGTTCCGAGTCGATTTTGGACTTGCTGCCCTCATCGGTGACCGCGATCACGCTCAGCTTGAAGCGCTTGGCGATAGTGAAGACCTCTTTGAGGTTCGTTCGGTAGTAGGCGTCGATCTCCTGGTCGGTGATGTTGATGCCAAAGGTTGCCAATTTGAACTGGGTCAAGCTGTACTTGACTTGATAGTCGATGTCGGCTTTGGTGAGCCCAGCCAGCGCGGCGTCGGTCAACAGCTTGGGATTTTCGGTGAGCATCGAGGCCAATTCGGCCTGAATCTCGGGCTCCGTCGGCATGATGCCCTTTTGCTTGGCCAATTGGAACACGAGCCGCTCGGTGATGAAGGCCTCGAGGGTGAGGAATCCGGGCGGGTAGTTGAGCGCGGTGCTTCCGATCCGTCGCGAAACGCCGGGAAGGTACTCCATCCGCCGCACGTATTCGTTGTTCCGAATGACATCGCCATTGACGGAAAGGACGACCGGATTGGGGTCCGGCGGCGTCTGGGCCGAGGCCATGGCGACTCCGCCAAGAAGCAAGGCAAGCACGAAACGATTCAAACGATCCTCCATGAACGGCCGCGGGTGGGCGCGTTTCCAGTATGCCCCTTCAGACGATTGAAACGACGAAACGGGACGTGAAGGCACGCGCTGCGGGTTTCACCTAATAGATACGTACGCGAGGGCGAAGGTGGTGCCGACGAAGCGGAATCAGAACTTGATCTGGTAATCGGCGCGCAGCGTCCAATTGTCGCGTTTCTGGCCATTGGCGAGCGTGTGTTGGTAGCTCACGTTGCCCATGAAGATGCTGAAGAGCTGGTTCGGCCCGGGCTTTTGGTCGAATTGAAGGTGGTACCGATAGGTGGTGTAGCGGTTGCCGCTTCGATCCGCCTGCTCCACGCCGTAGAAGATCTTGACCGGCGAACCGGAGGACTGGTTCAGGGTGATGTTGAGGCCGCCAACGCGGGCGAGCGGCCGGCTCTGATCCATGATTTCTTCGAACGAGCCGCCGATCGTGACGTCTTTGTTTTGCTTGACGTCGAGCTTCCAACGGTTGAGCTGGTTGGCTTGGGTGATCGAGCCGAGGATGACATCGCCCCGGGCCACTTCCGGATTCGTGAGAAGCTGGTGGGTGATCTCCACGTTCTTGGCCGGCTTGGCGGCGATGCTGAAATTGCGGATCATGATCGGATTGCCGTCAGGCAACTTCCGCACTTTGTAGAAGATGCTTGCGCGGAAGGGCTTGGTGTCCGATTGGTCGGTGGTGATCGTAAACGACTTGTCGGTGGCACGCTTGCCGTTGGGGGCCATTTGACCCTTGAAGTCGTAAGCTAGGAAGGTGCCCCAAAGCTTGGCCGACCAATTGACGTTGCGATTTTCGCGAATCCAACGGCTACGGTCTTTGCCGCCATCGTAGCCGGCTTTGAACTGCATGTCCTTCAGCATCGCAAAACGCAGCGGCTTGGCGGTGTTGATCTGGTAGGTGTTGGCCTCGTTGTCCTGATCGGCCCACAGTTGTTCGGGGCTAACGCCGGACGCCATTTGGGCCAATCCGGCTTCGGTCGCGCCGATCATGTTGGGCGCGGCGGGCGAGGCCAGCCCATTGCCAAGGTTGCGGGCTTTGCCAACGCTGACCCGAATGCCGTTGCCGAAGTCGTACCAGACCCCGTAGTTTCGATTGTTCTCGTCGTGGTCGGTGCCCTTGCGGTCGACCTTGACGTCGGTGACGCTTACGCCGGCGCGGTTCGTGATCTCGGTGCTGACCGAGTTGGCGCGAATGTTCTCGTGGTTGCCGTCTTGGAATTGGGTATCGGTCTGCTCGGCTTTGACGAGCGTTTTGGGGTCGAGCCGGGTTTCGTAGGAGAAGTACCGCTTTTCCGAATCGGGCATCGACGACATCGTCCCGTCATAATCCCGGGTCAGGCTCATATACCGCAGCTTGCCGAATTTGTCCAGATCCCGCGAGAGCTGCATCTGCTCGGTCATGTTGGCAAAGAGCACTTTGAGCGGATCGTCGTTTTTCTGCTCGATCCGAAGGGCCGAGAACTGGGTTTTCTTGTCGGGCGTCCAGGTGAGCCGCTGGTTCGAGATGCGCTTCGACTCATCCAGATCGATCGCATCGGCGCTGAAATCGAAGAAATCGAGCTTGAGGGTGGGGGTGATGGCCCAACTGGCCTTGATGTCGCGCTCGCGGAACCCGCGCAGGGCGGTCAAGAGGTCGCGCTCCGGATCGGCCAATCGTGCGACGTCGGCCATCGCCGGATCCACTTCGCGAACGTTGACGGTGGCGCTGATATCTTTGCCTTGGTAGCTCAGGCTCTGGCGCGACGCGCCGCCGGTCGGCGTTTCGGCAGAGAACATGCCGATCGAGAGCTTGCCTTTGCCGAGGGCCAGGTTCATCCCGAAATCTTCCTGCTCGAGGCCGGGGATCGCGCCGAGACGGGCGCGTTCAAAGTCCATCAAGTTGGCGACGTCGGTAAAGCGATCGCCGAGGTTGACGCCCTTCCATTTCAGGTCGAAGCCCTTGGAGGCCAAGCTGAGGCTGTCGACTTGGCCGCCGTCTTCGTGGCCGGTGAGGCGCAGGGAATCGAACGTGAGGTTCCAGCCTTTGAAGGGCACCCCGGAAACGCGGTCCATTTCACGGCCGATCCCGGCGCCCCGCATAAACCAGCCCGGATCGCCGCCGCCGAAGCCAAAGCCCTTCGGGTCGTACATTTTGGTGATCGCGGCAATGTGGTTGTTGCGCTCGCCATCCTGCATCGCGCCGAAGGAATTGAACGTCCCGCTGGCCTCGCGCCCGATGTGCTGAAGGCTCCATCCGGAGACCGCCATTTCGACGTCGGTGGTGCGGAAATAGTCGTCGCCCATTTTGAGGATGCTTTGGGCGAACTTGATCGGCCCCGAGCCTTTGATAAGCGAAGCTTCCAAGGCGGACCATTGGCGGCTGATGCCCAGTTCGCGGCCCCATTGCGCCTTTTCTTGATCGAGCAGGCTGCCCATCCGGGTGAAATCCTTGGGAACCTCTTGCTCGCCGAAGGTGAAGCGGAACTTCTGGGCGTCGATCTGCATCTCGCTGCGCTTGATGCCATGGCTTTGCGGATCGAGGATCTCCGCCACATTGAGCGACATCTTCGTCGTCTTGTTGGCGAAGGCGG
Source organism: uncultured Fimbriimonadaceae bacterium (assembly GCA_964405415.1). Lineage (GTDB taxonomy): Bacteria > Armatimonadota > Fimbriimonadia > Fimbriimonadales > Fimbriimonadaceae > CAYONY01. The sequence goes on from CAYONY010000129.1 coordinate 8,142, forward strand.
CGGAGAAGCCCTCGCGGGTCATGCCGGCTTCGCGGCGAAGCTGCTCCCGCTCGGCCTCGGCGATGTCGCCGAAGCGTTGGAAGCCCTGGTCGACGTGGCGGCTGTTCCAAGCCAGGTTGAACCCTCCGGAAGCAAAGCCGAAGTTTTTCCACTCGATTTCGCCGTTGGCGTCTTCAATTTGACGGATGCCGTTGGAGAACTTGAGCCCGCCGAGGCTGACGTCTTTGATGCCCAGCGCAAAGCGCTTGAGGCCGCGCTCTTTGGAAAACTGCTCGATCGCCTTGGCGTCGAATCCGGCATCCTGCGCCGCTCCGAACCCGCCAAAATTCTTGCTGATGTCCTGGTAGTTGGCTTCGACCTTGCCGCCGAGGACATCGGCGCCGAGGCTCTGGACCATAAAGCGGGAATTGCCCAAGTCGCCCGGGGTGCCGGGCTGCTCGAACTCGAATCCGGACTTGACATCGACCTGCTGCTTTTGGCCGACCATCATCAGGCCGTTCATCCGAACGCCGCCGATGTTCATCATGTTGTTCCAGCCGTAAACATTGGTCTGGAGCACATTGCCGTCGGCTCGCCGCTCGGTCAGCCCAAAACCGGCGATCATGCGGCCCATGCCGAAGCCGCCCGGGGCCAGATCGAAACGGAAGGCGGGAAGACCGGCAAACTGGCTTCCGCCCACTTTGGCGCGGGTAGGTTCGAAACGGTAGGTGACGACCAGCGATTGCCCAGGCTGAGGAACCCGCATGAGGTAGACGACGCCGGAAACAAGGTCGAGTTGGTAATCGACGCCGCGGACGAGGTTGCGCCCGTCGAGCTGGACGCGCTCGGACCCTTGAATGACGCCGCCGTTGCGAAGCGGGAAGCTGGGCGTTTCGGACCGGATGGAGATCAGGTCAATGGTGGGGGTGCCGCCGACGTTCGTGGCCGCACCGTTTGCGGACGTGTTGAACGGAGTTTGCGCCAAGACGCCGCCCGGAAGCGCGCCCAGCATCCCTCCGATCAAAGCTTTCCAGCCCACTCGCATGGTTTCCCTACCTTCATATTGGCGTTTCGGATGCGTTTGCCGCAGCCTCTTCGCCGGCTTTCGAGAGATCGGTTCCGCCGATTTCCCGTTCCACGCTTGCCCTGCTTCCTTGCACGCGCGTGGATACCCTTCGCTAGTGTATACGATTCGAACCTGCCTCTGATCTCCCGATAGGGCCATTTTGGAGCTTTTTTGCGCAAAGTTTCGGCGCGGGTATACTCCGCCTTCCCGAGAGGTTGGGCCCGACGGTCATGCGACGGGTTGGAATTCACGGGAGTGGAGCGCGGCTTTGGCCGACGCCCAGGTTCACGGGCCTAGCCCGTCAAGGAGTTTATCAAAGCATGAAAGTACGCATTCGCCTGCGGGCCTATGACCACCGCGTGATCGACGCCAGCGCCGAAAAGATCACCGATACCGCCAAGCGCACCGGCGCCAAAGTGGTCGGCCCTATCCCCCTTCCCACCAATATCCGCAAGTTCTGCGTCATCCGCGGGCCCCACATCGACAAGGAGTCGATGGAGCACTTCGAACTGCGCACCCACAACCGCCTGATC
>CAYONY010000130.1:0-9717 GCA_964405415.1 uncultured Fimbriimonadaceae bacterium
TGCCGCTGGGGTCGCCGATTTGAGCGGTGAAGTCGCCGATGATCAGGCAGGCCGTGTGGCCGAGGCGCTGAAAGTCGCGGAGCTTGCGCAGAACCACCGCCCAGCCGAGCGTCACGTGGGCGACGGTCGGGTCCACGCCGAGCTTGACGCGCAGCGGGGCGCCCTTCTTGAGCTTGGCGACGAGGTCGGCTTCGCTGATAATCTCGGTTGTGCCGCGGCGAAGCTGGGCCAGTTGGTCCGAAGGGTCCATGGAGGGGCCGAGTTTACCGGTCGGGAGTCCAAGCAAGGGAGATATCCGTTTTGCCGAACTCGTCGCCTTTGCCGAGCACGGGTTGTGACAAAGTTTTGCTGAGGCCGTAGACGAAGCCGTCCCCAAAGTTCAGTTTGGCCGAATTCCGTCCTTTTCCAAACCGAGCAAAGCCTCGAATGGCGGCTGCCACCTGATCCTCACCTACGGGAACGACCGTGACCTGGTAAGTGTCGAGAATTCGTGCGACCGCCTTTTCACCCAACGAGCCTAAGCGCCCGATGGCGACCATCGACGCTTCGAGGACGGTGGCGGCCGAAATGTATATCCGAGAAGCAGAGGCCAGCTTTTCTTCGAATCCGGAATGTCCAGGTTCTTTCGTCAAAATCGCGATAATCGCGGAGGTATCGAGGATCATTCGCTGTACCCGCCTGGGCCATACCCAAGAATCGCGTCTTGATCTTCCTGACGGATTCCCACTCCGCGAACATCAGCAGGGAGGCTAGGCCAGACTTCCGTTTCTAAAAATTTCTTCAGCTCATGAATCCGCTGTTGCCGACCTTTCTTAGCCATCCGCTCGCGGCGCTCGACGAGAGATACCCGGATCGCCTCGGTCTTGCTTTCACCGGTCAGCGCCGCGACTTCCGCCGCTAGCCGCTCGACCTCCGGGTTCTTGATGTTCAGCCCCACAAAGTCATTCTACCATTTCTTTCTACCATTTCCCCTGAGGGTCTAGTTTATAAGCTCTTGCGGGTTCCGGTAAGACAAGCGAAGGATCCCCGTAGACCATGAATTTCATTGCCTGGAAGAAGATGCTGGCCGGATACCAGCTTTCGGTCGGTGCCAGATCGCTCAAATACTCTTTTTGATAGAACGTGGTGACTGCGCGTCGCCAGAGGTCCCCCAGCCGCGGCGACTTTTCGACCCGGAGGGCCTCCACGAACCCTTCCATCAGCGTCAACGCCGCGGGCTGGCTTCCGGTATTGCAGCCGATATAGGCGACGGCTCCGCCGCTCGGAAGGAGAACGACCCGCTCGCCGAGCCCGGTCCGGTTGTATTCTCCGCTTGCATACCAATGAGGCGGGGGCGGCGGCGCCTCGAAGACTTCTCCCGCGTTGGTGCCCCTGTGGGGGACCCCCGCGATATCGACATACGCCTCATAAGGCGGCAAGGTCGCGAATCGCCCGGTCGAGCAGCCAGCGGAAAACATAACGGGCAACCCTTCGGCGTTCGTCAGTTTCGGGAGATCCCGAACGCTGAAGCTCCGATCCCAGCCGTCGTCCCAGCCGTGCCCGGTGTGCAGGATCAGGCTAAGGCCGTGGTTCAAGAGCGAAACCACTTCGGCCGCGGTCGGTTGGGGAGTGCTCGAAGCGATATCGGGCCCGTAGCGGCGTTCCGCCCTCCAGCCGGCAGGTAGAGCCAGGGCCAAGCGGTTCATCATCGGACGACAGTCGACCCAGCCATCCACGCCGATCATCGCGGCCCGACGAAGCCCCTTGGAACGGCCCTCCAGGACCGCGGTTTCATAGGCGATCGTTTTGGCGGCGACCGCCCTTAACTGTTCCTCGTTTGAAACCGGCCATCGCCCGACTCCGACCTCGGGCCGGTAGTCGATCGCGTCAAAGTTGATCGGCCCGTCTTTGTTCTTTTCGCCGCGCACTTCGCCGTAATAGTCGCGATGAAAACCATCCTTGCGTCCGTTCCAATCCTCAAACGCGCCATCCGCTTTGGCCACGTCGCCGTAGTAAAGGTCGCTGGGATAGAAGGCGTAGTCAAACGCCGGGGCCGTGATGCGGTCGAGCACCATATAGCGAACGGGGATCGTGTCTGCATCGCCCACTAATAGCAAGTAGCGGACCTTCCGGCTCTTCCACCCTTCAAAGGCAAACCGCTTGAGCTTTTCAGGGGGGTCTCCGGAGCGTTTGGATTGGAGAATCGATTCGAGCGATGCGAGCTCAACGTTCAATTGGCGCCGCTTGTGGGCCACAAAAGGGCCAAGGGCTTGGTGAAGCCGGGTTGGGGCGACGATCAAGAGCCGATCGGCCAAAGGAGCTTCGCGCGCCGGGTCGAGGAGCAGAAGGAACGGAATCAAAACGTTCATGGCCGACTTGACGGAGCTTACTCCTCTGCTGCGCCCAAGTTCCGTTCACTTTGAAAAGGGAATGTGGCCCGCTTCGACGAATCCGTATCCCATTCCGATCGTCGGACTCAAGCCATGCACCAGCCGCGACAAATCAGCCCCCGGCTCCTGTCCATCGCCATGGCGATCGGGGCTCTGGTTTTGGCGCCCGCCGCACTGGCGCAAGGGCCTCGGCCCGCCCATCTGAAGCTGCTCCCGGGTTCCGTCGAGATCCGCAACGTCCAATATGCCGAAGGCACCTTGCCTGACCTCACCAAACCCGCCGCTGGCACCGGCGAACTGGTGGTCACGGTCAAGTCGCAACCCCCCTATACCAAGCCGGGAGTTCGCTTTACGAACCTACTCTCCGATGCCGCGGGAAAGGTCACCGGTATCGCCGTCATGCTGGATTCCCCTTTTGAAGCGGCCAACTTCTTAGGCACAGGAGCGAACCTCACCATTCCATCCGGCCAGATTTCCTTCGTCGCCCCCGACAAACTGGCGGTTTCCGCCGCGGGAACGCTGAAGCTGCCCTTCCGCACGCCCGCCGGCAACCCGATCGAATGCGCCGTCCAGACGCTCAAGGGTCAAGCCTTGGCCAACGGCTCGACCAGCCTCACCCTCGAAGGGATCACCCTCAAAGGCGACGCCGCCGCCTCGGGGCTCAAGTTTCCGGGTATTCAGATCAAGGCGGCCCCGCTGAACCTGGCGATGACGTGGTCGCCAACCACCCCCCTGCAGTGGAACCTGAACGCGCCGAGCATCGACGTGGCCTGTGGCATACCCGGGCTTCCCACCCAGCCCGAATTGCCGCTCGAGGCCCGGGTCACCGGGCTTGAGGTGAACCAGGCTGGAACCGTGAAATTCCAGGATGCGACGCTCACGGTGGGCAAGCCCATCTCACTTCTTGAAGCCGCCGGATTTGAGCTTGCGGTGCTGCGCGGAAAGCTCGCTTATTCGAACGGAACTCCCGCGGTCTCCGACCTTGCGTTCAGCGTCAAACTTCCACCTGGATTCGTCAATCAGGACCCCACAAAGCCCATCCAAATTGAAGACATCAACGTCCTGGACGGCTTTACGGGGAAGGTCAAGAACCCCTTCAGCTTCAAGTTTCAAAACGTCACCCTCAGCAGCCTTGGCGAATCTCTGGTCGATTTTTCCAATGGGCCGGCGCTGCCCGGAACGCCGCCGGGCGCCGGCGGCCCCGCCTGGATGGGCCTCTTCGTATCCAATGGGAAGCTACGGTTCGATTTCGGGGCGGACCGGATCGAGCTGAACGCCCAAAACTTCCTCTTGGGCCCCACCGGTCTATTTGGCAAGGTCGAGCTGACGACGCCGCTGCCCGAGCTGAAGCTGGCTGGCTTCTCGCTCAAAGGCGTGAAGGGCAGGCTCGAATTCGACCGGAGCCTGCTTCGAGCGGCCGATTTGGAAGGGGCGCTTGACCTGGGCGGTTTGGGGAATCTCGACGCGGCCGTTTCCTTTAGCTTGGATGGCAAGTTTGGCTTTCGCATCAAGCCGGGCGAGACCTTGCCACTCGACTCCGTTGGGATGAAAGTTCAAGAGTTGAAGTGCCGCTTCGATGGGCGGTTCCTTTGCTTGAGCGGCAAGATGAGCATCGACCCCTCGAAGACCATCGTCGACTTGCCGGCGGCGCTACGTCAATTTAACATCTCGATCACCGATCTGAAGGTCGATAACACCGGCAAGCTCTACTTGCCGGAGGAAGGTTGGATCACGTTTCCCAACCCTCAGCCGATCGATCTGGGCGTTATCTCGGTCGAGATCCGTCGCTTCGGATTTACGACGGAAAACAATCGGGTGGATTCGATCTCGTTTAGCGGAGGCGCCAAGCTCAACGGCGCGATTCCCGACCTCCCGATCGGCGGCGAACTCGATTTTGAGGGGTTCACGATCGAGAAGGATGGCAGCCGGATCGAATTCAGCCTTGGCGGGATCGGGGTCGCCGCCGAAGTCCTGGGCATTGGCCGGGTCGAAGGAAGCCTCTACCGGGAAACGCTGCCCGGATTCGGCGACACCCTTTATGGCGATTGTGAGCTAAAGCTGACTTGCCTCGGAAACATGCCGATCGGGATCGGGCTGGACTTCCTCTTGGCTCCGGAAAAGACGGCGTTCTTCGTGGGCGGATTTGTCGAAGGGTTTCAAATCCTCGTCCAACTGCCCACCCCTTCCGGCGCCCCCATTCCGCTGTTCCACATCATGGGATTCAGTGGTGGATTTGGATTGAATGTGGCTCCCAAACGCCCCGGGGAAGGCCGCATTTCGATGCCGAAGGACCAATTGGTCTACGACCTCGGAAATGCGATGCTTCAGGCCGGTCTTCTGCTTGCCGACCAGGTTCCCGGTGCGCCGGGCCATATTTGGTGGGCGGATGCGTCGTTGACCCTCACCCTGAATCCGATCACGGTCGATCTCACCGCACGCGCGTCGTTCCTCGATCCTCAAGCGGTCGAGTTCATCGATGTCGATGAATGGGAAGAGCGAGACCGGATCGCGCGGATCTTTTTGAACGTCGATTTCTCCAAGCCGTCTCTCACCATCGGTGGCGATGCGGACTTGACGTTTCCGACCCGATCCGCCAGCGTTATCGATGCCTCGGGCGAGGCAGAGCTGAAGGTCTCGCCCCAGGAGAGCTACATCCGCATTGGGTGGAAAGATGCCGGCCAGAAGCCGCTGAAAGTGAGGTTGGCAAAGGCCATCCGCAACGTGGCGGATATCGAAGCCGAGGCCGGGCTGGAGGTGCTGTTCAAAGCCAATCCCTCGGCCAAGTTGTATGTTAAGGCCAAAGCGGAGATCGAGCTTGCCGATTTTGAGATTGAAGCGAAGATTAAAGGACGCCTGAACGTGGAGGGCATTGGCGGATCGAAATTCCGTGCATCCGGCAGCGTAGAGATCTCCGGGCGGGCCGATTTCGGCCTAGTTGAAGCCGAGGGTGAAGGACGGCTCGATGCGGAGTTCAATACGGCGGGCCACGCCAACGAACTCTACTTTTCGGGCCGCGTCCGCGGCAAAGCCGGACCCTTTGAAGGCTCGGCGCTCGTCCGCCTCACGATCCCGGTGCGCGCATGAAGCGACTGCTCATTGCGCTTGGCTTTGGCTTCGCGTCGACGGTTGCGCTCGGGCAGGCTAACATCTCCCTTCGCGCCGCAACCGCCACCGTTGCCGGCAAGCCCGAAGTACGACTGCGGTGGACCATCGCGCGAGGCTGGCTCCCGGCGGGCGGCTTCCGCCTCTATCGCGCGGTCGGTGGCGCAAAAAAGCTCGTTTTTGAATCGAAACCTGTATCGGATGCCGCGATCGACGCGCTCTACGCGAAGACGGGCAAAGGCCGCGGGCTTTGGAGCCTCGCCAAAACGGTTGCCCCAACTGAGCCCACGCTGAGCTTCCAGCCCGTACGCCCGGCTTCCGCCGCCGCGCTCTTCCAGCAGCGAAAGACCCTCCTCGGTGGGTTGATGGCCAAGCCCGGCCCGGCCGTCCCTAAGGCGCAGAAATCTCAGCAGCTTTCCCAATTGAATGCCACGTTTGGTCGCGGCGGCGCCCGCCCGGCGCCGCCGGCCGCGCCCTCGGGGCTCACGCCCTTGGCCGCGCGGGGCGAGCTTCATTTGGCCGCCTTCGTCAATCCGGCGGCGGCCGAAGTGGTGGGCCTTGGGGCCACGGATCGGGATGCGAAATCCGGCGAAGTCGTCACCTACACCTTGCATGGCTTGACCGCCGCGAAGGTCGAATCGGCCCAGCCCGTGGCAACCCTGTCCAATTTCGCGGTCGGCCAAGATGCGCCGCCTCCCGCCCCCACCGGCCTGGCCGCATTCCAAGACGATGAAGAAGTCTCGCTGCGATGGGACCGTATCCCGGCGGCTACCGAGGCCTCGCTGCTTCATGCCTCGTTTCGCATTTACCGGCTTGACCCCGGCAAGTCCGCGCCGACCCTTCGCACGTCCAAACCGTTGGTGATCATGGCGTTGGATGGCGACCTTGAGCCGGTCGCGTTCTTCGTCGATAAGCTCGAGGTTCCCGGAACCCATACGTATCAAGTGTCGCTCGTCGATGGGTTCGGCCGGGAAAGCGCGCGAACGCCGCTGTCTTTTACCGCCGTCGATTGGCGTCGCCCCGATCCTCCCCCGTTGGCAGGAGCTTCGTTGGGTTCTCTCGTTCGGCGCTTCCAGATTCCCGGCCGGGTGAAATCCGGCGGGCGTATCGAGCCAACCGCCGGCCTGACGCCGACCGTCGTGTGGGTTCCGCCAACCGATGCGCGCAAACTTCCGATCAAGTACCACATTTACCGAACCGATTTGGATCAAGCGGCGGCCGCCCCCGTCCGGATCACCGCCAACCCGATCGACGGCACATCGGTCCCCCTTCAAACGCCTGCCGAATTCGAGTCCGCGGTCACGGACCTGCTCGGTCCCGACTATTTGGCCAAGCTCCAGGCCGACCTCATCGCGGCCGAATCCGCCCCGCCGGGGCCGAACCGGGCCAAAAACATCGCAAAAGCCTCCGCGAAAGTCGATGCTTTAGTGAAGGCCCTTAGAGCCCGATTGGCCGCGTCCGGCGTTCGCAAATTTGAAGATGCGGGGGCCGGCAAGGATCACCGTTTTGCCTACAGCATCGTCGCGCTTTATGTGATGAACGGCCTTGAATCCGAAGAAGCCGCCGCCGGAATCGTCGGCATCCCCGATCGCACGCCGCCGCCTGCCGTCACCGGTGGAGCCGGACTCTTCAAACCGGCGCCTCCGCGCCCCCTCGCGTTCAAAATTGCGCCCACCAAGCTCAGCCGGACCGCTTACGTCGGGCCGCGCATCAAGGCCGACAAGGCGGCGCCCAGGGCCGCGGCTGCCAAATCGCTTGGCCGCACCTTTGCCGGACTCACCTTTGCGCCGCGAAAGCCGCTCAAGCTTGCCCTCCCCGCCAAGGATCATGGGGGCAGCGTCGAACTCACGTGGACGGGCTTTCCGAACCTGAAAGACGTACGCTATCTCGTGCGTCGAAAGCTGGGAAGCGAGCGGTTTGCCGATGTGGGCATTTCGGCGCCAAACCAGGCCAAATTTGTGGACCCCGTCCCGCGGAGCCGCTCCCGAACCTACGATTACGAAGTCACGCCGGTGACGCGATGGAACGTTCGGGGGCCGGCCGCCACATTTGCCGTTTCCGTTCCCTCGACGGTAAGCCCCGAACCCGTGAACCTGCTTTCCGTGCGGCCCGGCCCCTCGGAAGGGTCCGTCGAGATCCGGTTTGAGACGCTCCCCGTCGACCAATCGGTGACGAGCTACCAAGTCCTCCTTAACGGCCAAGTCGTCAAAACGGTCGCGGCCTCCGAAGCGGCCAACGGCCTCCTTACGGCCATCGATGCGGGCCGAGCCTTGGGCGCCCCCCTTCGCTATTCCGTATTGGGGGTGGCCGGAGCGTTGAAATCGCCGCCGTCTGCGGAGCTAACGGTGACCCTCAAAAAGCTTTCCACCGCCGCCCCCACCGGGCTCGCGGGACAAACCACGCCCAAGGGCGTCCAACTTTCCTGGACCGCCGCGCCGGGCGCGACGAGCTATGCGATTCGTCGTCGGGTTGGCGCGGCGGGGCCCTGGGCCGTGGTCGCCGCGAAAGTTGTTGGGGTCGCTTACCTCGATGCGTCGGCCGTTCCCGGGGTGGCCTACAGCTATGCGGTTGTCGCGGTTGATGCGGCCGGGAACGTCTCGCCGCCCGCAACGTGCAGCGCCACTGGTTAAGGGTGGCTTGGATTTGGAAATCTCAGACGCACCGTTGTGCCACGGCCGACTTCACTTTCGATCTCCAATCGGCCACCTTCAGCTTCGATAAGGCTTCGGCAGATTGAGAGACCGAGCCCCACGCCACCGGCTGCGCGCGACCGAGCCGAGTCCACGCGATAAAAGCGTTCCCCAAGATGAGGCAGATGTTCAGCGGCGATCCCTTCGCCGGAATCGCGGATCTCAATCCACGTTTCCTCGCCAACCCTTTGGCTGGCCACGACGATCGATCCGTCGGTCGGCGAATGTCGGGTCGCGTTGCTGAGGAGATTGAGCAAGATGCGTCGAAGCGCGGTCGGCGTGGCTCGGACGGCCTTGGCTTTTGGATCAAGGGCTAGCGTCACTTGAGGACCCGCGGCGGGAATGGCTTCCGCCGCCACTTCGAGGACCAAGGGCCCAAGTTCTGTCGACTCGGGGCATGGTTTAGCGGCTTCCCCGCGAGCCAGAAACAGAAGATCGTCGATAAGGTTGCTCATGCGATCCGCAGAGCGATCGACTGCCGCCAAGGCGTCGCGATAGTCGGCGGCGCCGCGATCGGTGCTGAGGGCCAGGCTGGTTTGCGCCTTGATGGCGGTCAAGGGGGTTTTAAGTTCGTGAGAGGCATCAGCGGTGAAGCGCTTCTGGCGCTCCATCGCCTCCGAGAGGGCTCGAAAAGCGACTTCCAATCGATCCAACGAGAGATTGATCGTCGAGGCCAGTTGGGCGAATTCATCGCGGCCGGAAACGGGAAGCCGTTCGGCCAGGTTTTCGCCACTGATTCGCTCGGCAAGCGCAGCAATCCGGCCAACGGGTCGAAGGGCTCGTTCGGTCAGCCAATACCCGCCGAGCCCCGCCACGAAAAGGGCAAGCGGAAGCATCGCGATCAGAATCTGGTTGATCCCGGCGATGGCCCGCTTGGTTTCGGCAAGGGGCGTGGCGTATTGCACCAGGAATTCGCCTTGTTCGCGACGCCGTCGATGGGTGAGCACCCGATGCTCTTCGCCCTGCCAGATCGCATCGGTCAGAACCGGAGCGTCGGTGATGGCCGCTTTGGCCAAGGCCGACTGATCCCAAGGCGAATCCTCCGCAAACTGGGTAATCGATTGGCCCCGCAAATCGAAAACACGGGGACGAAAGGCGCCCTGGGCGACGAAAACGAGGTTGGGATCGAACGTCCGAATGGGATAACCGGGCTCCGGTCCGTTGCCTGAAGCGCCCGGCCCCGAATCGGCCGGGGGGCCTCCGGGGGTGCGGGGCTGGGCTCCGGGCGGCGGACTTACGCCCGCATTGCGGCGCTGAAAACCACCTCCTGGGCCACCGCCGAATGGCGGTGGCCCAGGCACTTGGCCGGGCCCCCAACCGGGCAACCCCATATTCCGGGCCGCGCGGTCGCGCAGGTCACGATCGATGCCGGCCATCAGTTCGCCGCGAGTCCGCCACGAAACGGCAAGGCCGAGAACGATCGTCAGAAGGGCGACGATCGCGACATTCCACACCATGAGCCGCGCGCGCACGCTTCCGAACACTAGCTCGTCCCCCCATCTGCCCGAAGCGTATAGCCAACGCCGTGCACGGTCCGAATCAGCTTGACGTCGTGG
>CAYONY010000131.1:0-6220 GCA_964405415.1 uncultured Fimbriimonadaceae bacterium
ATTTGGTTTGCCCTGGTCTACATCGTCGTCGCCTTCACCGATATCACAGCGGCTAGCTTCATCGGCAACCAGACCCTCGAAGACGGCTCGGTGGTGAAGGGTGGCGGCATCGCCACCTCATCGCTGATCTACCTGGCGCTGCCCATGCTCATGGGGCTGCTCCTCAAGTTCACCAAGCTCAATATAGGTTGGGCGACGGTGACCTTCCTCCCTCTGGTGGGGCTGGCGATCTGGGGCGGGCAGCACATTCCGTTCGATCTGGGCGCGCTGCTGGGCACCGACGGACCGACCACCCACCGGATCTGGGACGTGCTGCTTCTGGTTTACTGCGCGATCGCCGCGGTGGTGCCGATGTGGCTGTTGCTCCAGCCCCGGGGGCACTTGGGCGGCTATTTCCTTTACGCGGCTCTTGCCGCCGCCGGCATTGGCGTGCTGTTCTCCAACCAAACCATCCAATATCCTGCTTTCCGAGGATGGGAAACCGCCAAAGGCGACACCCTGTTTCCGATCCTCTTCATCACGATCGCCTGCGGGGCCTGTTCGGGATTCCATGCGCTTATCGCCAGCGGCACGACCAGCAAGCAGCTCCGCAAAGAGACCGATGCGAAGTTGCTTGGCTACGGCACGATGGTGATGGAGGGCATGGTTGCCGTCATTTCACTGAGCTGCGTGATGATCTTGGCCGCCAATTCGCCTCTGCTCGCCACGCCCAAGCCGAACCTGATCTATGCGAGCGGCATCAATCAGATGATCTCGCCCTTCGGGCTTCCCGGCGCGCTGGTCATCGCGTTTGGACTGATGGCGTTCACCACGTTCGTCTTCGACACGCTTGACGTTTGCACCCGATTAGGCCGCTACATCATCCAAGAGCTCACCGGCTGGAAAGATAAGAAAGGGGCATGGATCGCGACTGTGATCACGGCGGGAGCCCCGGCGGTATTCGTGCTGATGCCGCCGAAGATCGTCGATGGCAAGCCGCAACCGGTCTGGCAGACCTTCTGGGGCCTATTCGGCGCGAGCAACCAACTCTTGGCCGCGCTGACCCTGCTCGGCGTGACGGTCTGGCTTTGGCGCACCCAGAGGGCTCGATGGGTGGTCCCGGTGGTGGGGCTGCCGACCCTGTGGATGTATGCGATGAGCGTGTGGGCGCTCTCGACGATGGTGCTCAAGGGCTTTCGGACGGATGCGGCGAGCCCGGTGCCCTGGGTTGGCGCGGTGCTGATCGGTCTGGCGCTGATGATGCTGTTCGAAGCGTTCTTGGCGTTCGGCGGGGGAAAGCCAAAAGTTGAGCCCGTCCCGGCGGTGGGCTAGCGCTTTCTGCCATAATCATCCATGGCGCAGTTCCGCGAAGGCCTCAGCTTCGACGACGTTCTCCTCGTCCCGAAGCGCACCGAAATCCTCCCCACCGAGGCCGATCTCTCCACCCCTTTCCTTGAGGGCATCACCCTCAAAGTGCCGCTCGTCTCGGCCCCGATGGATACCGTCACCGACGCGAGGCTGGCCATCGCCATCGCGCGCGAAGGCGGCGTCGGGGTAATCCATCGGAACATGGATATCGAGGCGCAGGCCGAACACGTAGACCGCGTGAAGCGCAGCGAGCACGGCGTCATCACCCACCCGATTAAGCTCGACCCTGACAAAACGCTGGACGATGCCCTGAAGCTGATGGAGCGCTTCCACATCAGCGGCGTGCCCATCGTCGACGAGCAGGGCAAGCTGGTGGGCATCCTCACAAACCGCGACATTCGCTTCGAGACCGATTTCACGAAACGCATCGCCGAACGCATGACCAGCGAAAATCTGGTGACCGCGCCGGTCGGAACGAACCTCGAACAGGCCGAGCAAATGCTCGCCGAGCATCGGATCGAAAAGCTGCCGATCGTGGACGGAGAGGGTCGGCTCCAGGGGCTCATCACGATCAAAGACATCCTCAAGATCAAGCAGCACCCGAACGCGACCAAGGACGCCCGGGGCCGGCTGGTGGTCGGCGCGGCGATTGGGGCGCTTCGCCAGCCCTACGAACGGGCCAAGGCGCTCTTTGAGGCGGGGGTCGATTTCATCGTGATCGATGCTGCCCACGGCCACAGCAAAGGGGTCATGAGCTGTCTCAAAATGCTGAAAGAGAAGCTGCCTGATCTCAAAGTCGTCGCCGGAAACGTGGCGACCAAGGAAGCGGTTCGCGACCTTCACGCGCTGGGCGCCGATGCGCTCCGGGTGGGGATCGGGGCCGGTTCGATCTGCACGACGCGGATCGTGGCCGGCGTCGGCGTGCCGCAATTCACGGCGGTCATGGAATGTGCCGAAGAAGCCAACAAGCTCGGGATTCCGACGATCGCCGACGGCGGGGTCCGTTCCTCGGGCGACGTCGTGAAATGTCTTGCCGCAGGCGCGAGCAGCGTGATGCTGGGCAATATGTTCGCCGGATGCGAGGAGAGCCCGGGCGAGATCGAGATCTACCGCAATCGGGCCTATAAGGTCTATCGCGGCATGGGGTCGATCGGGGCGATGAAGCAGGGCTCCTCCGACCGGTATATGCAGCTCAAAGAATCGGGCGCTTCGATTGCGCCGGAAGGCGTGGAAGGCCGGGTGCCGTTCAAAGGCCAGCTTTCGGAGACGATGTCGCAGCTGATCGGCGGGCTTCGCTCAGGGATGGGCTACGTCGGAGCGGGGACGTTGGCCGAGCTTCGGTTCTGCGCGGAGTTTGTGCGGATCACCGGCGCGGGCCTCCGGGAGAGCCATCCCCACGACGTGTGGATCACGAAAGAGCCGCCGAACTACTCGTCGCCGTACGCGACGACGGAAGCGGAGTAGGGTTCCATCTGGTCTCCGCGTTGCGAAACTTGGCAAACGTGGTGTGCAATGCGGCTCGGCCAGGGCCTAAAGCGCGACTTACGCCTTGGGATGGCGCTTAAAGAACTCGGCCATCATCGCATTTGCCACGCGCGGGTACTCATGTCCGCCGGGATGGATGTACGTCGCGAGCTCCAGGCCATTGGGGGCTGGCTCCAGCGTGAGATACCCGTCCTTTTTGGCCTTCGCCGGATCGGCCTTGAGCATTTCCCGAAGCCGGTCGATCGTCGCTTTCTGGCTCTCGTAAGTGATCAGCGGGTCCTTTTCGCCGGCGATGTGGAAAACCGGCGCCGGCTTCATGCGAAAGAGCAGTCCGGTGGCCGGGCTCCCGCTCGGGCCGTAGGCGGCAAAGACGTCACCCCGGGTGGCCCAGAGGACATAGGTGAACCGGCCGCCATTCGAGTGCCCCATGGAATAGATCCGCTTCGCATCGATCCGGTGATCCTTTCTCACCTTGGCCAGCATCGCATCGAAGAACTTCAGGTCGCGCCCGCCCAGATCGTTGATCGAGATCTGCCACCCGTTGCGGACGCCTTCCGGATCGGTCCGACCGGCGCTCGGCAGCCCCTCCATATACACGACCGTTGCCTCAGGCCAAACCTCGTGCATCTGGAAGCTCCGCGCCGCGTTGCGCATATTGCCGCCATGGCCGTGGAAGCCGAACACCAAGGGCGAGCCCCCGGTGGGAACCGGTTTCGAGGGCGCGTAAATCAGGGCTTTGCGGGTGAGGCCGTCCACCTCGAGGGTGACGGTCTCGGGCGATGGGGACGGGATGGCGAGCAGGGTAAGCGCGGCAAGCATCGGTTGCATGAAAACACCTCTTGCTCAGCCCGGACGGAGGGACTTAGCGGATGTTCGAACGGCGGGACTTTCGACGCCGGTAACCCGCCTACCGCACCGACCACGAGCCGACGATTTCGCTGCCGATGCGCTGCACTTCGGCCGCATCGGGATGGAGGTAGCCCAGGCGCCCATCGGCATAGAGCACCAGGATGCCATCGCCGTGGCGCCCCTTCCCCTTCCGGTTAAAGGCCCCGCTCTTCGTGTCGGGAAAGGCGAGCCGGGTCACCGATTCGCTGAGTTTTGAGGCCCCGAAATTGCCGTCGTTCCAACCGATCGCCATCCCATCGTAGCGGTGCTTGAAAGGTTGGGGATCAAACGTGGCATTGGCGCCCTGATTGCTCGTTTCGGCGACCAGGATCGAGGTCGCCGGATTGGCCAAGAACGTCGAATTGAAGGTCGATCGGGGGTAGTAGAGCCCGTAACTGGAATCGAAAGGCGCTTTTTCGGCCGCGGGATGCAGGTTCTTGACCTTTTCGTCATCGCCCGCCGCCGGACAGTCGAATGAATACCGGGTGCTCATATTCTCGTGGACCACCGACATCCACGTGTAAGGCTCCCCTTTGGGACCGAGCTCGGCCGGCTCGCCATTGGCTCCCACCACGTAAACCGGCGGGTAACGGTTATCGTTTTCGATTAGATACAAGCTCATAGCCTTGTACATTTGGCCAAGGTTGGCTTTGCACATGTACTTGTCGCGGCTCATTTTGGCGAGCCAAACGACCGGAGTGAGCAGAACCACCAGGAGGACCACCGCGACGAGCAGAATCCGGATGTCTTTGCGCGAAAGATAGGCGTTTTTGGGCCGCTCTTCGACCTCGGAAGGGTCGTAGGCTTCGGCCATCGCGATCAAGGGCGAGAGGATGAGATGCCTCCGAGCGGGCCGGTGATGTAGTTCGTGGCGAGCACTTCCGGGAGCTTGAGGGTGTCGAGGTTCAGATTCGACCCGGAACCTTGGTTCACCGGAACCATCGCCATTTTGATGTTGTCTTTGGCCACGCTCTGAAGGAATCGGCCGAGCGCCGCCACCTCACGGCTGGTGAGCCCGCCCCCGAGCACCGCTTCGGCTTCGTTGATCACGCTGGGCAGCGAAGCGGGATTGTGCTTGACCGCGTCTTTGAGCGCGAGCATCAGGTCCTTCTGGCGACCCTGGCGGGCGTAATCGCTGAGCGCATCGTGCCGGAACCGGACAAAGCCCATCGCTTCATAGCCGTTGAGGTGCTGGCGGCCCTTCTTGATGTGGATATGCAGATGCCCCCGGTCGTCGTCGTAGTCCATGTCTTTGTCGACATAGACTTCGACCCCGCCTGCCGCATCGATCATCTTCTGAAACGCCTCATAGTCGATGACGATGGTTTTGTCGATCGGGACCCCGACCACCGCTTCGGCGGCCTGCTCGGCCAATTCCGGCCCGCCGATGGCGTGGTAGGCGTTGATCTTGCGGCCCGAATAGCCGGCCGCCGAGACCTCGAGGTCGCGCGGGATGGAGACGGCGCCGACCCGGTTGTTCACAAAATCGATGCGAGCGACGAGCATGGAGTCGCTCCGAGCTCGGGCTCGGGTGACTTTGGCCCCACCGTAGACGCGGTCCTCGTCGCAGCCCAGAATGAGCAGGGTGATGGAATCGCGCTCGAAGATCGCCTCCGGGGTGGCGTTGCCCACCGCCTGCATGAGGCTTTCCCACATCACCGGGCTGCTGCTGACCCACTTGGCGCCGGTGCCCAGGGCAAGGGCAATGATGCAAACAACGAAGTAGAAGAGCCCGCCGACGAGCTTCTTCCAAGCGGACTTCCGTTTCGGCTTTGAGGAGGGGGGCGGCATGTTGGCGGTGGTTTGGGCCTTTTCGGAAGCCCTATTATGGCATAACACCTCGAATCGGGAGACGGGTTCCGGGAGGGGAAGAATCGGGCTCGGGCGAGCTCGGCCCATGAAATCTGAAAATTTGAGTTGTGATGCTCCCGCCATAAAAGCGGTGGGGTATCACGGCCACCGTTCCACGTGTCCGAATTTCCTCACAATCCACAACGGGGAGCCAAGCGCGCCATCCCAGAAAAACAAGTATTTTTACTAGACCCCCCCCCCCCCCCAAGCTCGTGGTACCCTTCAATCAGCTTGAGGAAGGAGATAATCCATGAGCAAAAAGTTGAACATAATTCTGGTGCTCAGCGCAACGAGCATCGGCTTCGCCATCGCCGATGGACCAGACGGACCCGAAGGGTGCTATCTTTGGACTCTTCCTGGAATGGACAAGATCCTAGGTGAATACAACGGTTGCACAGCGTGCACAAGCGACATCCCTCATGGCGACGGCAGTTGTTCCGGCGAAGTTGGTACCGGCGGCACTCGCTGTTACACAACTTCACAGTCCGACACCTATTACACACGAGCCAAGAAGCCGAGCCCTCAGTTTTGCACCTATTGCGAGCAAACGAACCACAATTACACGTACTTGGTTCCGCATGAAGGGATCAACTGCTAGTTCGTGCGTGAGCAACCAAGAATGCGATTTCTATGCGGGTTGTCGAAATGG
>CAYONY010000131.1:6230-9670 GCA_964405415.1 uncultured Fimbriimonadaceae bacterium
CCGGTAAGTGGGTTTGGTCGCTTGTCGTGGCATGTGCCAGCCAAGTGGTTGCTGCAGGGCAAGTCAACTACGAGGAATTGTCGCGTCGCGCACTCAATTGCGATTCGGCAACCCTAGAGTTTGACGTTGAGTGGAAAAGCGACCTGTCGAGCCATGACCGTCAAGTGCGGGCCGATGAGGAGGTGGCCTCCGTTAGGCAGCAATGGCTTCGAGCTGGACGGACGGCCGATTCGTTCAAGCCAATTGAGGCGCAACTTCGGATCGAAATGGCAGTTCGCCAGCGGACGGGCAAGCTCGTCCTCTCATATTCCCCAAGACGATTCTACTATGAGTTTCGACCGCAGTCGGGTGCGCCTGATGACCCTAAGAACAGGCTGACTCTGATTTATTTCAACGGAATTCGCTGCTATCGCCTTCTCGGCCGAAGCGCCCGCGTTGCACCGAAAGCAGAGTTTAAGGACATTGAGCATTTCCCGTTGGTTGGATTGCGGTTGTGGAAGGTTTCACTTTTCCGAAAGGCAGAAGACGAGTCGTTCTTTGACCAAAGGGGATTGCCGGCAACGCCATTTCGGGCCGAAGTCTACTGGTTCAATAGTGTTGGAGGCGCAATCGGCGCCCTAGTGCCCGGCTATGCCGAAGGCTACGTCAGCCACGGTGAGAACTACTTGAAGAGATTGTTCTCATATAGCCCGAGCCATCCATTCACGCGTGTAGATTTCTCCAACTATAGACTGATGTCCGGAAACTGGCTTGCCCACAATTGCCGAATAACGACCTTTGTCGTACCGAATGGAAGCGAAGTCCCCTCAAAGCAGCCAAGAGAACACTCCGACTTCAAGCTTATCTCGTTCCGACCTGAATACAATGAATTCGGGACTAACGAACTCGTGGCGCTTCTTCGTAACGGCGATCCGATCACAATCGAAGAGCTCGCTGGATCAAATGAAGAGACCTTCCTGATTGACAAAAGTGCGAACCGTTTCTAAGAGCTCTTTCGTGGCGATTCAGGTCATGTAAGTCTGTCGTCCAAACTGATCGTAGCACTTTGTTCAGGCGTTGGGATGCTCGTTGTAATTGTATTCTTTAGACCCTTATTGGGTGGGCATCGATGAGGAGCATATCTGCACTCTTGACGGCAATGACACTTGCTCTATTTGCAGTGTACTTGCAAAAGGCAACCGTGGGAACTGATCAGGGTGTCACATTTTCAGCTAGCGAGCCTGGGCCAGCGAGAGAAGTCCTAATGCGTGCCTCTCGCACCACCGCGGGTGGCCGAAAACGGATCTTCGTCGTGTTTGGGGCCAGTTGGTGCGGAGCATGTTCGACTTTCACGCGAGGTCTTGCGAAGGAGCCTTTGGCGCAAGTGTTGGAGAAGCACTTTGTAATCGTGAGGCTGTCAGTTCACGAGAACGTCGGAAGTATGTACCAGGAAAACGAGGGTTCATTAGCCCTTCTTAAGGAGTGGTCGAAAGGCGTTGACACTGGAGTCCCGTACTATGCCGTACTTGATGAACACTTGAACCTCATCATGGATTCGATCGTAACCAAGTATGGCGTGAGCCGTAACGTCATCGGGTTCACAGGGGAGCATGGAGATCGGCTCGTTGAGGTCATTCGACGAACTGCCAAAGGTCTTCGTGCTGCCGATGTCGAGAAACTTGTCCAATTCGTCAACAACGGTTGAGCAGTTAGGTTCTGGATTGATGCGGCGTGGGTGGCCCCAGTGCCAAAATACCATCTAATAGTTCCTGAGCAGACCTAATGGCTCTCGCTTGAGGCGACACTTCTTTGGTGCGCCGAATCCGAAGTCACTTCCGGAAACACCACGCGGAACGTCGCCCCTTTGCCCGGTTCCGAATCGATCTCCACCTTCGCCTCATGGGTCGCCGCCAGCTCGAGCACGATCTTCGTGCCCCATCCCGAGCCACCGCCCTTGTCCCACTGGCTGCGCGCCGAGCCGGCCAGGATCTGGTCGGCCACCGCCCGGGTCATGCCGGGCCCCGAATCCTGAACCTCCACCGTGTGGCAGCCGCCTCCATAGAGATAGCGGATCGTCACTTCGCCGAAGATCGCCTCGTCCTCGCCTTCCACGTGCTCCTGCCAATCGTCGGGAACGGTTTCGCGAACCGCCTTGATCGCGTTGCCCACCAGGTTCTGTACGATCCGAAACAGGTAGAGCTCGTCGTGGAGCAATGGGGGGCCATCCTGGCAGATCTCATAGCGTAGCGCGACCGAATTCTTCCGCCCTTCGGTTTCGAGGTAGGCGGCACTGGTCTGGATGGTTTCGGCGAGCGGGGCGAGCTTCTTGTTGGGCCGAAGTTCCCGGCCGGCGGAAAGGTCGCTGACCAGGCGTGAATAGCCCACGATGCGGTCCACCGAAGCCTTCAGCTCTCCGACCATGCCGTCGATGTTTTCGGCGTAGAGTTGAGCGGTTTCGTCGGCTTTGGCTTCCGCCAAATGCTCCTTCAGCCCGTGCATGGCCATTTCGGAGAACGAGATATTGGCGTAGAGGCTGGCGGCAAGGTTGCCAATGTCGTGGCTGACTTTGCCCATTCCCAAGAGTGTGGAGGCCCGCGACATTTCGTCGCTCAGCCGAAAGTTGTGGTAGGCCATCGTGGAGACGGCGGCGACCGTATCCATAACCGCGACATCGGCTTCGGTGAACTTGCCGTCAATCTTGTTGATGACCTGGACCACCCCGATCGGGTCTTCCGTTTCCATCGCCAGCGGTGCCGTTATCATCGTGCGAACATGAACTCCGGTGGCGGTCTCGATCTCGTCGCGGCGCTCTTCGCTGGGCTCGGGAAAATCGGTGATGATGGTTTCGCGGGTCTGGAAAGCTTTGCCCGCCACGCCGTAGTCGTCGGGGATGTCTTCAAACGGCAGGCGGTCGCGCACTTCCTCGGGCAGGACGTGGCGAAAGACGAGGCGTTTCTGGCGGGGGTCGTGCAGGTAGATGGTGCCGCCGCGCGCGCCGAGCGCTTCGATGCAGATGGCGAGGACGTCCTTGAGCACCGCATCGATGTGCGCGGAACTGGCCAGACGGCGCGCCGCGAGCTGCACCGCCGAAAGGAGCCGGTCTTGGTTCTCCATCCCCTCGAAGGAGACTAATTTACCAAACCGGAGGGCCCCGAACGGGTCCGGACGAACGAATCTTGCGAACTTCCCGCTAGGTTGCGGGTGATCGCGCCGGTTTTGGGAACCTAGGGTTAAGAATGTCCCTCCAACGGATGGAACTCTCGGCATTTGGAGGACGGAACGGATGTCCTCGAAACCGATGACAGATGGATTCGGCGCGAAGCGAGAACCGGTATCGGCTTTCGTTCGTTGGATACCGAAGTAAGAGAAGGAGACGGAATGGCAAACTGGATGGCCCCTCGACACGGATATGGAAGCGATTTTCGCCTGCTCCCGCTTGAATTGAAGCGATGTCCGCTCTG
>CAYONY010000132.1:0-9565 GCA_964405415.1 uncultured Fimbriimonadaceae bacterium
TTCCGGAGAACCGACGACATGAGCACTCCCACCGACGCGGCCGGCGTGGCCGACGTCATCGACGCGGCGGCCCGGCGTGCGCCCGGCATGCCGCGCTTCGCAGCGCGGCGCTTACGCGCCACCGCCAACGAGGGCAATGTCGCGGGCGGCGATTCCGGGGGGGCGTGGATGGTGCAGGAAGCCGGGCAATGGCGACTCGCCGGGGTTACCGTCGTCGCGATTGCGGTGGACGAAGTGCCACCGGGCGCGACCGAAACTCAGAGCTCGAAGTTTTTTGCCTACGGCATGAGCGGCAGCGGAGCGGTCGACCTTTGGAACCCCGTCAATCGAGACTGGGTGTTTTCGACGGTGCCCGAACCGGGAACTCTCGCGGCCGTTGGGCTCGGAGTGGCCGCTTTGCTGCGCCGCCGTCGCCGTTAGGCCCTCACTGAGGATCGGGATCGGCCCGATCCCGGCTTTGCGCTTCACGTCGAAGGAGTGCGGCCCTTCCGCGTCGAACTTCGCCCAATGTCCAAGCGAAAGCTCAACGTCGGCCTCATCGGCTACCAATTCATGGGCAAAGCCCACTCCAATGCCTACCGCCAGGTCGGGCGATTCTTCGACCTGCCGATTGAAATCGGGATGAAGACGATCTGTGGGCGGACCGAGGGCGCGGTCAAAGACGCGGCCGACAAGATGGGTTGGGCGGGCTACGCAACCGATTGGCGGCAGGTCATCGCCGATCCGGACATTCATATCATCGACGTCAGCACGCCGGGCGACAGCCACTGCGAAATCGCCTGCGCCGCCGCCGAAGCGGGCAAGATCGTCTTTTGTGAAAAGCCGATCGGCAACACGTTGGCGGAAGCCGAGACGATGCACGCCGCGATCAAGAAGGCGGGGGTGGCGAATGCGATCTTCCACAACTACCGCAAGGCGCCGGCGGTGGCCTTTGCCAAGAAGCTCATTGAGGAAGGCAAGCTCGGCACGATCTATCACTTTCGGGCCGTTTACCTTCAGGATTGGATCGCCGATCCCAACTTCCCCCTTGTTTGGCGGCTCCAAAAAGAAAAGTGCGGCAGCGGAACCCATGGCGACATCAACGCCCACATCATCGACCTCGGACGGCATCTCGTCGGTGAATTTGAAGAGGTGAATGGACTTCTCCACACCTTCATCAAGACGCGCCCGCTCGCCGCCGGCGTCGATGACAAGCTCGGCGCCAAGGCCTCGGCCGAAATGGGCGACGTCACCGTCGACGACGCAGCGATGTTCCTGGCTCGCTTTAAGAATGGGGCCCTCGGAACCTTCGAGGCCAGCCGATTCGCGGTCGGACGCAAGAACCACAACCGCTTCGAGATCAACGGCTCAAAAGGCTCGGTGATCTTCAACCTGGAACGGATGAACGAACTCGAGTTCTACGACAACTCCGATCCCGCCGGCGAACAGGGCTTCCGTCTGATCCAAGCCACCGAGGGCGCGCACCCCTACGCCGGACAGTATTGGCCCCCCGGCCACATCATCGGCTACGAGCACACGTTTGTGAATCTGGTCGCGGACGCCTTGACCGCGATCCACGAAGGACGGCCCTGCTCCCCGAACTTCGATGATGGCTTGAAGAACCAGCGCGTGCTCGATGCGGTGGAGCGCAGTTGGGCGACTCGGTCCTGGATCTCGCTGTAAGTTCGGCCCATACTCTTGAAATGAAAGGCATCGCGCTGGGATTGGGCATTCTGTTGGCCTTCGTGTCCGGAATTGGGTGCAAAGGCAAGCCGACGCTGGTTGGGCGCTGGACGGGGACCATTCAGGCGCCCGGGATGTCGGTCGAGGCCGAACTCGCGTTTGACAAGTCGGGGACTTTGGCGTTCAAACAGACCGCGATGGGCCAAAGCTCGACCCAAATGGGCCCTTACAAGGAAGCGGAAAAGTCGGTTGAATTCACGCCGACGACGATCGAATCCCCGACCCTGACCAAGGCGCAAGCCGACCAGCTCAATGCCCAATTGGCCGCCGCCAACAAGACGGTCACGTTTGATCTGGTCTGGAAAGACGCGGACCACATCACGATCACCCAGCGAGGCGCGCCGGCACCGCTGGATAAGGCCCTTGAGTTTACGCGGGTCAAAGGATAGCCGGCCGATGTTTGCCGGGGAGGAATTGTTCAAACGGACCCACGCCGTCCATCGGGCGTGGGTTGGGGCAGCTGCCGAAGCCTACACTCGACTCCATCCGGATGCGGGCGCCTGTGCTTGGAGCGCGGACGAGGCCGTCGCGCTCTTTGCGGGAGACGGCAACCCCCTGACCCAGTGTTACGGTCTCGGGATAGGCGAAGGCGACCCGGCGGACAAGCTGGACGCGGTTGCCCGGTTTTTCGCGGGCCGCACGGAGAAATGGGAATTGATTCTGTCCCCCTTTGAGGCGGCAACCGTCTGGAATCGGGCCGTCGATTTTGGGCTCCGATTCGACCACTTCGAGAACTTGCTGTTTATGCCTGTAAAGGATCTGGGCCCGGCCGTCGTCATGCCCCCTGAGATGTCGATCGACGTGCCTTCCCCGGAGCACGGTGGGGCGTGGGCCGACCTTTCGATGCGCGCCTTCATGGGCGACGATCGGCCCCCGTTTGCGGATGATCTCAAGTCCCTGTTGGGAGCGACGCGGTTTTCAAGGCGTTATTGGGGCCTTTGGGACGGCGAACCGGTCGCAGCGGCAACGGCGACCACCGTGGAAGGCGCGGTGTTCTTGGGCGGCATGGGCACCCTCGAGGCCTTCCGAAAACGAGGGTTTCAAGCCGCGATGCTCGATCGACGGGTTCGCGATGCGGCCCCGGAGGCCGACTTGGCCCTCATGGAAGCCCTTCCCGGTTCGAGCTCGCACCGGAATGCCGAACGCCTCGGCTTTCGAGTGGCCTATACCTCGTCGGTGCTGGTCTTCGACGCGTCGCCTGGCAAGTAGAAAGACGCCTCGATCGGCCGGATCACCCGGTCCATCCAAAGCGGCCGCCGAAGCTCACCGGGGCCGCGCGGCGCCTTGGTTTTGGCCAGCCATTCCCGATAGACTTCCATTGATTTGTTCGTATCGACGACCACGTCGCCCAAGCGATCGTCGGGATCGGCTTTCGAAAGCGTGACTTGCTGGTGCCAGCAATGCTGGCCGGACACCGGGTCCGGCTGCACGGGAAAGGTCAGGTTCTGGTGGACGCCGCCATCGGTCCACCAAACGCGTTTCGAATCGCGGTCCGGACTGTCGTAGGGGTGGATCGGCTCGATGCGGCGAATGCGCTTGACGCCCGGCGCAAGCTCTTCGATCTCCACCCGCGCGCTGGCGTTCTTATCGACGCCGTGGGCGTTGTTGAGCCGCCAACGCCCCAGATGGTGGGAACAGGCGATCAGACCGGGCCGGATCGATTCGGTCACCCAGGCGCGGTTCACGTAATGCCCGATGCGCGTCGTGACGCGAACGTAATCCCCGGTCTCGAGTTCGAGCTTTGCCGCATCCTCGGGATGGATCCACACCGGGTTCAGGTTCGAAAGTTCGTAGAGCCATTTCGCGGTGGCGCGGGTGTGGATGAGCGTGGGGAGTCGGAAGGTGGGGATGAGGGTGGTTTGAAGGACCCCCTCCTTTGAAGGAGGGGGCAGGGGGGTGGATGTCGCCGAGGCTCGAAGCTGGAGCCCACCCACCCCATCCTCTCCCTCAAGACAGGTGCTCTGAGCCACATGGCTCTTAAACCACCCCGGCATGGCATGCTCGGGCCAACCCCATTCTGCCATCGTCGGCGAAAACAGCTCCAGCTTTCCCGAGGGCGTCTTGAACGCCTTCGCTTCCGGATCGGACGGGTAGGCGTGAAGCGCCTTGTCCACCACCCGGAACGCCCCGAACCGGCTCATGTATTCGTAAGGCGTCATGCCGAGCCGGGCCGCCTCCTCAGGCAAACCCGGAACGGAGTTTTCGAAGATCCAGCGGTAGTACTCTTGGATCCGGATCTTCTCCCCGGGTCGATAGGGCGACTCGTAATACTTGCGCAGGCCGAGCGTTCCGTCCGGGTCGATCCGCCAGCTCAGCTCGATCCAGAACTCCGTCTCTTCCCAGACTTCGCCCGGATTGGCCTCGTAAGTAAAGTCGAAGCTCTCCCCTTTTCGCTCACGGGCGACTCGCTGGACCGGCTGCCTAAATCCGATCCACTTGGCAGCGTGGGTTTCCTGGCTCATCAGGTCATACCGCTCGGCGCCATTGCCCATCGGCAGCACGTAGTCGGCGTATTGGGCGGTCTCATTCCAAACCGGCGTCAAAGCGGCATGAAGCTCGATCTTCGCCTCGTCGCGAAGGACTTTCTCCCACATCATCCCGTCCGGATTCGTCCAAACCGGGTTATAGACGCGGGTGAAGTAGGCCGCGACCTTGCCTCTCCCCTCTTCCAGAAAGTGCGGCAAGAGGTAGCTCAGCTCGTGGTAGGCCAACGGGTATTCGGGGGGATAAAGCAGCTCGTTCCACACCTCTTGGGGCGGCGGCATGAGGAACGCCGGCGGGACGAACTTGTTGTCGGCGTGCAGGTTCGTGCCGCCTTCGGCGCCGACGGCGCCCATCAAAACCACCAAGAATTCCAGGCATCGGGCGATTTGCCATCCCCCCAAGTTCCCGGCGGCGGCGTTGCGCCAAATGTGGGTGCTCAGCGCCGAGCCGGCTTTGCCGATCTCTTGGGCGATTTCGCGAATCTGGCCGGCAGGAACTCCGCACTCTTTCTCAGCCCGCTCGGGGGTGAATTCGGAATACCAGCGCTTGAGTTCGGTGAGAAAATCCGAGAACTCCCCCTCTTTTGAAGGAGGGGGCAGGGGGGTGGATGTCGCCGAGGCTCGAAGCTGGAGCTCACCCAACCCAACCCCTCCCTCAAGGGAGCGGTCTTTCTTCATCCACTCCAGCGTCTCCCGCCAATTCACCCACTTCTCGAGGAACGCACGGTCGTACAGCTCGTGCTCCAGAATCTCGTGGGCCAGGGCCAGCAGCAGCACCGATTCCGTCCCCGGAAACGGCGCCAGCCACCAATCCGCCCGGCTCGCCGTGTTCGAAAGCCGCACGTCGATCACACACAGCTTGGCCCCCGCCTGTTTGCCCTCCACGATCCTCTGGGCATGGGGGTTGAAGTAGTGCCCGGTCTCGAGGTGCGCGGAGAGCAAGAGAATGAACTTGGCGTTGGCGTGGTCGGGCGAGGGGCGGTCGGCTCCCGCCCAAAGCGCATAACCCACCCGCGCCGAGCTCGAACAGACGTTCGTGTGCGAGTTGTGGGCGTCGACGCCCCAGCTCTGCAGAACCCGGTTCACATAGCCGTCTTCGCCCGGCCGCCCGACGTGGTACATGACCTCGGTCTTCCGGTCCTCGAGCAAACACGCCCGAATCTTCGAGGCGAACGTCTCGAGCACTTCATCCCAAGTCGTGCGCTCCCATTCGCCGCTTCCCCGCTCGCCGACTCGCTTCAGGGGATAGAGAATCCGGTTCGGATCGTCGACCTGGTTCAGCGTCGCCGGGCCCTTGGCGCAATTCCGTCCCCGCGAGCCCGGATGGTAAGGGTTCCCCTCCAGTTTCTTGATCCGTCCCGAATCCTGATCGACATAGGCGACCAGGCCGCAGGCCGCTTCGCAATTGAAGCAGATCGTGGGAATGAGCGTGTACTTCTTGGCCACCTTCTTGGGCCAGGACTTCGGATCCCACTCCGACCAATCATCCCACTCCTCCGGCTTCGGAAAGCCTTCGAGCGGGGTCACGTCGGTTGGGAAGAACGATTCGCGATCCATGGGGGGTCTCGAAAGGATGCCACAACGGGCCGTCGAAATGGTCGGATCGTGCTGGCGGTTATGGCGGCGATGTATATGCAAGGTTTTTCCAACGCGCAGATTCTCGAAGCGCAAGAGGACCTCTTCGCCGCGCGATTGAAGCCCGGCGAGCTGGACTTCAAAGGCTTGGAGTGCCTGGCGAAGCCCTTTACCGGAAAGGCGCTGGTCGGTCTGCCTTTTGGACATGAGGAGGCGTGCGTGACCCCGGAAGGGGCGGTCCTCGCGCCGATCGATCGGCGCAAGCTCTGGCTCCGCTTCGAAACCGAGTCCGGGGAGGGTTTGTTCGACGTCAAGAGCCGTTCGCTTTTGGGGGGAGAGCCAATCGTCCGCCACCGTCGGAACGGTTGGCGGCAAGAGGTGCGCATGCTCGACGACGGCCACGGCGGCGGGATCTTGGAGATCCGGCTCATCCGGCCCGAACGGGAAGGTCGGCCCTGGCTCAGCTTGGCGGTTCTTGATCGGGGCCCGAACATCTGGCAAGACCCGGAGCAAAAACCCAAAGCCGCGACGCCCCCCATCCTCGATGAGTACGGCATCTCCTTCGGGGACGGCTATCTCGCGGGAGTCAGCCCGGGTTTCGCCCTCGCCCAAACGAAACTTCCAACGAAGAGCTGGATTCAGCAACGGGTCGCGCTGGCCGAGTCGCCCGATCGGACGTGGACGCTGCGTGTGCCGCTCGTGGCGCGATTGATTGGCGATCAAAAGGGACCGCCCGCCCCGAAGTGGAAAGACCTTCTCAAACCGCTCGCCAAAGCCACGTTCCCCGACCCCCGGCTGAACGGCCTCGTGGAAAAGCTTATTCCCCAGCTTCTCGTGACCGCCGAAGGCGACTTCATGCCCTACGGCGCGTTTCCCAGCGCCTACGACAACGCGTTCTTCGGTCCGGAGGAGGGCTGGTGCATCCAAGCCCTCGCCGAATGGGGCTTGAAGGATGTCGCGGAGCGACTCTTCCGGGGAACCTTTCTGACGAAGGAATACGCCGACAAGAACGACCGCCATCACCAATATCGAAACGGCCTGCTTGCCAAATACGCGGCCGATCTGCACGCCATCCTCAACGATGACGGATTCCTTCATGAAATGCTGCCTCACATTAATCGAACGGCCCAAACGACGCTCGAGACCCTAGCTCAAGATGAGATGGGTCTCATGCCTCATTTCAACTACGGCGGGGACTTGACTGTCAAAGCCCGGGCGCTCTGGCCGAACGCGTGCGCTTGGCGGGGTCTGAGGGATGCGGGAGACCTGCTGAAGGAGCCGCGATTTCTTCGCGAAGCGGCGAAGTACCGCACAAGGATTCGTATGGCCTTCCGCGAAGCCAAGGGACATACCAAGACCTTCTATCCCCTTTCCCTCGAGGAAACTGAAGCCACCCAACCCAGCCCCGAGTACTACCAACTTTTCGCCCCGCTGATCTTGGAGACGGGCATCTTCAACCCCGACGAACCCGAATTCAAAGAGATCGAGCGATACATGAAAGCCACCGGCCGCATTCAAGCCGGAGTGCCCCGCTTCAGCCCCGACAAGGTCGCGGCGATCGACGCCGAGTACATCTACGGCTATCAACTCATGAACCTGCGGCGCGGCGACCGGAATGGCTTTCTCACCGGCGTCCTCGGCCAAATCGGGCTGAGCCTGGACCCGGTGTACGGCACGAGTCCGGAGGTCACGCCGCTTTTGCTGGACGACGCGGCGATGAAGAAACAGCAAGCCGAGCAAGAAGAGAATTGGGGCCGATCCACCGAGCCGTGTTCAGCGGGGGTCGGCGTGACCCTGCTTTATCTGCGGCGGATGCTCGTTTGGGAAAGCGCCAATGATGAGGACACTCCAACGGGGTCGCTTCAAATCTTCCCCGCCGTGCCCGACTCGTGGTGGCGAGCTTCTCGCCCATGGGGAGTGAAGGGCCTGCCGACACGTTACGGGACCCTTGACCTGACCGTAACTCCAGGCGCGAAGGAAACTTTAGTCGAGGCGGCGCTCCCAGGACTGAAGAACGACGACGGACCCTTTGTGGGCTTTGTCGGTCCAAAAGGATCAAAGGGAGCCGTCGATGTCGGAAAACACCCCGGAAGTGAAGTCTCGACCTTCCGGGGAATCAAGCCATCTTGGGGCCGAGTGAGAGTCCGCCTCACCTGGCCCGATCAGGACAAAGGCGGCAGCTGAGCCGCGCGCACGTACACATGCTCGAGCAGGTACACCCCGCCCAGCGCCAGCGGCACCCCAAGCAGCATCGGCGCGATCCCGAAGCCGAACATCAGCGCCGCCATCGCCAAGAACGAACCAACCGCCATCATCCGCAGCGCCATCAGGTCGGATTTCACGCCCATAACCTTCACCTGGCGGGCAAACGCCGCCGCTTGGATCGCATTGTTCGTTTCTTGCGGGCCATGGGTGATCCGGTGATGCAGCCACCAAAACGCCCCTTGCGAGACCAACAGCAGAAACGCCATGGGCAGATACGCCAGAGGGTCGCCCGGAATCGGCTTCAAGAAGAACGTCGAAACCAGCAGTCCGCAAAACAGAGCTTGGGTTAACAGACTCGGAAGCAGCAGCCGGTGCTCCCAGAGATCACGGCCCTTGCACTGGGCAAAGAGAAACGCCGTATAGCCCGCGGCGGCGATTCCTAGAGGCAAGTTCAGCGCACGAAGGATTCCAATCCACGAACCAAGTCCGAAGCTCCCGCCATGAAGCGCGTCGGCAAGGCTCCAGGGCCGATCGGTCGGCGAGCCCATCCAACCGCACAATAGAATCACTCCCGTCAAGCCGACGAAGAGCGTCAGGATGATCCCGCCCTTCACCAGCCAGCTCTTCCAATTCGGACGCGTGAAGAGCTTGAAAAAGTGAAGCGGTTTCTTGAGGTCTTCGGTCAAAAGAAAGAGCGTCACGAGCGTGAAGAACATCGCCACGATCTCGGGCCAAACGCCAAGTTCTGGACGCACGGCCCCCAGCATCGCCAAAAACGGCGCCACCATCGCGACCCCCGCCGCGATCCCCTTTGTCACCAGATAGAGCGCCACCGGCCAGCCCCACTCGACCTTGGCCTCGGCATCCAAGACCACCCGCGCATCCTTCGCCAAGGGCAGCGCGGCCGGCCAGGCGTCCGGCTTGCGGGCCGACCGCTCGCTCCACAGATAAAACGGCGGCCGCTCCGCCATCCCCGGCTCGAGCGCAAGCTCATGCGCGCCGACGTAGTGCACATTGGGTCCCGTCTTCTGCTCGAGCCGACGGGCCTTCGTCTCATGGGCCGCTTTCAGCTTCGAAGCGGGTGAATTCGGATCGTGAAGGTCCCCCGGCACGATCGCCCCGACCGGACAGACGTTTACGCAGGCCGGAGAAAGCCCTTGATCGATGCGGTGGGCGCAGAAATGGCACTTCTCCACCGCGCCCAGGTCGTCGTTCAAGTACAGCGCGTCGTAGGGGCAAGCCTGCATACAGGCCCGGCAGCCGATGCAGGCATCACGGTCGATGTCGACGATTCCATCCGGACGCTTCGAAAGGGCGTTTACGGGGCAGATCGTCACGCAAGGGGCGTTCGTGCAGTGGTTGCAGCGCTGGACCAGGAAGTGCCTCCGCACGAACGGGAACTTCCCCACTTCGACGTACTTGACGGCGGTCCGAAAGTTGCCGACCGGAACGTCGTTTTCCTGCTTGCAGGCGGTCGTGCAGGCATGGCAGCCAATGCACGTGTCATGGTTGATGACGAAGCCGTACTGCACCCGAGCATTCTATTCGAAAGCCCCTCCCTTGTTTTTGCGAAGCGAAAA
>CAYONY010000133.1:0-9480 GCA_964405415.1 uncultured Fimbriimonadaceae bacterium
GGCGAGTGGTTCGAGGTCTACAACACGACCACGACGGATGTCCTGACCGACAACACCCTCCTCTCCCTCCACGTCGACAGCCGGGGCCAGCTGTGGATCGGCAGCGAGACGGGTCAGCTGACCCGCCTCGTCCGCGGCACCTTCACCCCCTTCGGTCTTCCCGATGGCCGCGCCATGCTATCCCGGAGACCGCTCCAAACGGAACGTTACCGTGTACTTCCCCCCATCTCCGGCAACCGTAACGGACTTTCGGACCGGTTTTGCAGCCGCCAGATCGGAGTTCGTAAAGTGCACTCCGAATGATGGCCCAATCCGGTCGTCCTCGTTCGAAAAGAACTCGCCGCCGCTATCGCCGTGGTCGATGTCCATCGTCTCGTCCATCGCGGCCTTGATGGCCCGTGCAAAGGCCTCTCGGCTCGGTCTTAGCCCCAGGTTTGTATAGAGGAGCGACGCCATGCACTTCTCCTCGACCGCTTGGGCCAAATCGGAGGTGCGTTCGTCGTCATGCTCCATCAGGCAGCAAGCGATGAGAATGTCATCTGCGTTGGGGATCGGCCTTCCTGCGGAATACTTCGGGTGCCAAAGCCTGATGTTCAGGGACTTGGTCTCCCCGGCGTCCGTGTTCTCGATCGGCCCTTTCATAAATGCGCCTTGGTATGCCGCAAGGTCGCTCTTACCGATCCGGCTGCGATCGGCAATATAGGCGACCACATAGGTTTCATCCGACGCGGAAGCTTCGCTGGTCTCTTCGATGCACTTCATGGACTCGACCCAAATGCGGTACGACTGTGGCCTTGGCGGCTCGCCCAACCCACCGATAAGCCCCCAAGCGACGGCAGTTATCAACATTTCATCCCTCAGTCCCTATAGCATACAGCCATTTGGCGGCAGTCCGAACCTTTAACGGGTGGCGGGAATGGCGATGCGCTTCGTGCCGCGCTGGTCGGGGTGAAAGAGGAACGGCACCGAGCTTCCGACACCCGATTCGGGGTCTGAGGAGAGAGGCGACAACGATGCTGCCTCTGCCCAAACCCCTCTCCCGCATCTTAAATGAACGGTAACCGAATATCGCCTTCGGGTCCCCAATTCGTCATTCGTCAATCGTCAGTCGCCAATTGTCAGTCGTCAGTCGTCATTCCCACTTCCCCACTTCAACAAACTGGGTAAGCAAAGCGCGAGTGAAAATGTGAACCCAATGGGTTCAAAGGAACCTGCCTTGGCTTGAACACTCTGCGACCCCGTCCGGGGTCGGGGAGGAAATCGAGGGGCATCGATCCCGGGGTCTTCGCGTCGCTCGACCTCCGGATAGCGGTCTGCGACCCCATCCGGGGTCGGGCTTTTGAGCCTTCTCCGAAGGGGCGCCGTGAGGCTAGCCGGCGCCGAAATTGATATCGGTCATCCACGCCCCGGATTTCACGGTCTTGAAGACCGCCTGATGGGCAAAGGATGTATACGTGAGCTCCAGCATCATGGAAGGCCGGCCGTCCATCGTGCCGAGCTGGAACTGAGTCACCCGGCAATCGCTCAGCACGACCTTGAAATACACCGTCTCGTTTCCCGCCGCCGTCGCCGGCTGGTGCATCAGCAACGTCGCCCGGGGAATCGGCTCCTTGGTCTGAAAAGCCTTCCGCAGCGCCGTCCCTTGGGTGGCGGCATCGTAGTACATCCGAACGCGAAGCGGCTTGTGAGTGCGTTTGCCCGTGGCCTGGCCACTGGCCGGTTCGCCCGGGGTGCCGATGGCCTTCAGAGCTTCGTTCGTGCAAAGAGCCGGGTACCAGCCCGCCACCGAAGCGTTGTTGAACTTGGCAGTCTTGCTGCCCTTGAGCTGAAGATAGGCGTTTAGGGCGGCTTGGGCGCATGAGGCGGCCACCAAGGCGGCGACCGAAAAGGCGAGGGTGGATAGGATTCGTTTCACGGTTCTCTCTGGAAGAAGGGACGAAAGAGATGAGCCAGCGTTTCGAAAGTTGTACTACTTCGATGCCTTGAGGCTGCAAAGCACCCGGTACGCCGCGTCGTCGCCCTTCAGCGTCAGTACGATCGACACCGCCTTGCCCGGATATTTTCGCGCTTTTTCAAGGTCCGCCTTCGCAAGCACGATTTCGCCCACGCCCAGACAGTCATTCCGCGAATCTTCGAGCGCTTTGGCGAGTTCGGTCTTGATGTATTGGACTCGGAACCCGCGCAGCCCATTGTTTTGCCACATCGCGGCCGTATTGGCGTCGCGGGCCATCTTCATCAAGCCATCGACCGCGATGTCCGCGGCGATGTAGGGCCAGGTGTTGGTGTCGCATTGAAGGCCTCTTGGATGGTGATAGCCCATCACCCAGGATCCGGTCTCGTCGTAATTGTCGCACTCGCCCAGGCCGAC
This sequence comes from uncultured Fimbriimonadaceae bacterium, assembly GCA_964405415.1. Lineage (GTDB taxonomy): Bacteria > Armatimonadota > Fimbriimonadia > Fimbriimonadales > Fimbriimonadaceae > CAYONY01. The sequence goes on from CAYONY010000133.1 coordinate 2,369, forward strand.
CACGAAGATCACGCTCTCCGGGTTCCAGGCCCCGCCCTTGAGCGACAGGGCGAGGGTTCGGCCCTCGCCGGAATCCACGTCCTCGAAGACCCGGCTAGTGTGATTGCGAAACACATTCCCGGTCAGTTCGTGGGTGATCGCGACCAGATAGACCTCGTCCGAACCGATGCCATCCGAAGATTCGCTCAGACACTCAATTCGGTCGATCGTCAGCGAAAGACGGGGCGCTTTCGCCATCGCCAGTGTTCCCAACAAGCTTGCCGCCAAAACCGTCACCATTTCGTTCCTCTCGTTGCCAATCCTATCCTAAGACGGGTCTACCGGCCTTAGGCTTCGACAAGTCTTCCGGCCGACTGGCCGAACGTGCCGGCCCAATTGCCCTCTGAGTTACCGGAATCGGCCAACCTTTCGAGAGGAGTGGCTCGTCTGATCCGCGAAACCCGATTTTGCGAGGAACCCATGATTGCTACCCTTCTGGCCAGCGTCGCCCTGACTCCCGGGAAGTTGTCCCAACAACCGGCGCCGCCGCCAAACCAATTCTTGGTCGCCGAGGTCGTAGCCCACCTCAATGGGATGGTGGACAAGTATAAGAAGCTCGTCAGTACCAAGCTCGGCAACAGCCACCTTGAGCTGAAGGTACGCAACGTTGCGCTTGAGAAGTTCGACGCGCAGTTCCTTTACGTCAGGTTTGGGGTTCGGGTCCGCGAGATCTTTGATCCTACTCAAACGGTTCTTTACACCAAAGATGGCTCGTGTAAAGGCAAATTCCAGTGGGGTCCGGTGGACATGGCTCGCGCTTGCCTCACCCCTCCGCCCGGAACCGGCACCCCCCTCCTCGAGGTGACGGAGACACACAAGATTCCCAAGGTTTCGGACTCCGAATCCTCCTTCGCAGCAACGTTGGCGGTCAAAGCCAACTTCCAAGGCGAGATCCAAACGCCCATGTGGCCCACGCTTTCCGCCACGGACGCCAGCGCAACGGAGTGGTGGCAGCCCGCTACGACGCTTCCCGTCGGTCCGGCGCCACCTTCGACGATGCCGCCGATGCCCAATCGAATGAAAATGCCGGTGACCCTCTCGAATGCGAGTGCACGAAAAATTCGCGTGAAATATGCGACGGCCGACGGAACGGCCAAAGCCGGCGTCGACTACAAAGCCGCCGCCGGGGAACTGGAAATCTCCCCAAACTCGAATAGCGGCGAAGTCCTTATTCAGCTCATCCCGCGAGGCGGAAAGCAAGGCAAGCGAACGTTCGCCTTCAAGATCTGGAGCCCAGTAAACGGCAAGATTCTCAAATCCGGCTCGATCGGAACGATATTGGATTGAGCGCCTTGCGGCACATCCGAAAATGTTCGTTGGGCCCGCGTCTCAGGCGTGCTCCGGCGGCGGGCCGAGAATCTCCAACCCGTGATCCGCGCAGATCGCCAGGATCCGCCCCATATCCGGGGGCCCGCCCGACGTGAACTCGGTTGCGACCGTTTCGAAAAAGGTCTCGAACCCGCTGGGCAACGCAATCACCCACATCCGGCTCGGGGTCTCACCCGCATTCCGGAATTGGTGCGGCACGTCTTTCGGGAGGAAAACCACGCTTCCCGGAGGAGCCTTCTTCCATTCGCCGTGGACGTTCATTTCGAGGTCGCCGGATTCGGTGATGAAGATCTCGTGGTCCCGATGATGGACGTGAAGGGGCGGCCCGGCGCCCGGAGGGGTCGTGACGAGGCCGATGGTGATGCTGTTGCCGGTCTGCTCGCCGACAATTTTGAAGAGAATCGTGTCGCCGAAGGCGGTGACCTCTTTGCCTTCGCCGGGTTTGACAATGAGGGGTTGCATTGCGGCAGTCTAACGCATGAAACGTCGGAGGTCACGCGAATTTGCGGTTGCACCAAGTACTCGAGTCGGCTAAAGTTGACAAGAGTACGTTTTGGGGGATTGGGAGGAGATTGATGAGGGGAGTCGTTCGCATGCTTGCCGCCGGAGGGGGCCTTCTTTTGGGGGTCGGTTCGGGCCAGGCCGTCATCGCGTTTTCAAACTTTGGGCCGGCGGAAAGCTTTGAGACCTCGGCCGGATACCTTCTGGGGCAACCGAACGAATGGGGCGGATTCCAGTTTACGGCCTTAGCTTCGGGCGACGTTTCTTCGATTCGCGTGGCGATGGTCCAATTCGTGAACGCCACCACCGCCTCGTTCGACCTCTATAGCAACGGTGGAGGCGACACCGTTGGCACACTTCTGGGAACCTTTACCGGCGGCACGCCCGGAACCACGGCTGCGGTGGTTCAACTTACCGGCGGCAGCGCCACCCTGGCGAGCGGTTCGAAATACTGGCTGATCGCTCGCAACCCGCTTGGCGTTGGGTTCATTTGGATGGTCAACAACCAGGGAAATAATCTACGCGCGGCCTATTCCGACACCGGTGGTTCCGCATACGGTTACAGTACGGAAAGGGCGGGGGCCTTCTCGGTGGAAGTCACGCCCCAATCGGTCCCCGAACCGTTTACGATGGCGCTCATGGGCGGCGCCGCCTTGGCGGGGTATCGAAGGGTTCGGCGTTCGCGAAGCTCAAAGTGAGGCGGGAGATGGGAGTTAGGCCCCCATCTCCACCAAGAAACCGCCGGGAGCCGAAACGTAGAATCCGTAGGCGTGGCCCTGGTCCTCCGGCTCGCTGGGCCCGTAGCCATCTGCTTTGAGCCGGGCATGGGTTGAGTCCACTTCGTCGCGGCTGCCCACGAAGAAGCCGAGGTGAAAGGATTCGGGGTAGCCGGCAAAGTCGCGCTTGGCTTTCATCAAGCTCAACACGAAGCCCCAGCCTTCCTCGGCGTCGGTCATCACGGTGATCCCCGCGTTGCCGCCCATCGCCTTCAGGCCAAAGTAGGTCTCCAAGAAGGCGACGGCGGCGGGCACATCGAAGACCGTCAGGTTCAAATGGTTGAGCTTCATCGGTTAGGCACGAATGCCTTCGACCTCGATGTACTCCCCTTCCACTGCCGTCGTCCCATCCGTGGCGTGGTTGTTGGTTTCCCAAAGGGCGGTGAAATCCGCGATCGGCGCCGCCTTTCCTGCCTCATCCAAGGCGCCAAGGGCCGTCACAGTCGGGCCGTAGAACTTCATGAAGACCTCGGTGACGCCCGCCGGACCAAAGGGATAGCGGAACGGAAACATCCGCGGCGTAATCTTCAGTTCGCTCAGCCCATCGCCAAAGCGTTCGCGCACCTTGTCCGGATCGCCCCACATCAGCGGCGAAGGAAAGATCGGGGGCGGCGGCACATGCTTGCCGATGATCTTGAACATTTGGCCGACGTGGCCCGCCGGAGTCCAGTTGCCCATGAGGATCCGGCCGCCGGGCTTGACGACCCGTAACATTTCGGAGGCGACCAATTCGGGACGGGGCGCGAACATCGAGCCGATGAAACTCATGGCAACGTCGAACTCGCCATCCTCGAACGACAGACTTTCCGCGTCGCCCTGGCGGACGTCGATCTCAAGACCCAATCTACGGGCTCGCTCACGGGCTTCGAAGACCAGATTCGAGGCCAGATCGACCCCAATCACGTCGATGCCGCGCTGGGCGGCAGGAAGGGTCAATTGGCCAGCCCCGCAGCCGATGTCGAGCAGCTTCGTTCCGGGCGGAATGTCCAGGCGGTCAAAGAACTCGATCGCCCCGTTCAGCATGTATTCGGCGAATTGCCCATAATCCCCGGATTCCCAGGTGGCTTTGAGTCGGGTCTTGAGCGCCTCCATCTCGGGCGCGATTCCAACGGTCACTGAGCTCATGGCTCACCTCCATCTCGATTCCTACGGTACCCGCCCGCGCCAAACTCCCGGCCCTAGGCCGCGCGCGCCCGAAGGCTTCGCAACGCGCGCAGCGTATTCCAGCGGCTTCCCTCACGTCCCGGATCAATGTTGAAAAAAACCTTGCCGCCGTAGGCTTTGGCGGCAGGCCACCGGCCATCTTCGCGTTGGTGGCGCTGAAGGACTTGAAAGGCCTCATCCAGCCGTGCATCGCGGATGAACGGGGTCGATCGGATGTAATCCAACCCTCGCAAGACATCGTAATGCCATCGTGGCGGAAAGTGCAGCTCGGTGAAATGGGGATTGATGATCTCGCCGGTCTTGTCCGAGCGGAACATCCGGTGCTGGAGAAGGAGTTCGATGGCTTGGGACTCCGCTTGCCGAAGCCGGTCGGTCGGGTCGATGCCGCAGCGGTTCGCCTCCTGAATCCCATCCAGCACGTTCAGCGTGGTGTGGAACGAACTGTGGTGGGTCTTATTGATCCGAGGCCAACGGCAGTTCCATCCGCCGTCCGGCATTTGGTGGGCCAACAGGTGGGCTGCCCACTCGCCATACACCGAATCTCCGGGGGCGAACCGCAGCCCAAGGGCGAGCCACATCCCGGTCATGCACGTGCACCCCACCCCGCCGGGCACTCGCGTGCGACTCACGCGCTCGATCAGCACCTGGCCGCCGCGTGCGGCCGCGGGGCAGGTCGAGTCGAATCCCATCTCGCGCATGAGCAGGAGCGTATAGGTGGAGGAGGTCCACTTGGGCGTGTAATAACCGCCCCCCCAGCCCCCGTCCGGATCCTGATGGGCGAGCAGCCGGGCGCCATCCCCTTCGGCCTGAATTCGGGCTCGCTCACTTTCGACCTGGGCCGCCGGAGCGTCCAAAAGATCCCGCATGACCTGCCACCGAATCGAGGGGTCGCCGTTCAAGAGCCATTCGAGAACGGCCGAATCGAGGACAGGCATGTCAAAAGGCTACCTCTGGGGCACCTCGCACCGGCTCCCTGCGTTACACTGGACGTATGGCCCTTTCGGCTTGGATGGCGATGGCAATGGCCTCGCAGGTGATGCCGGCCAAGTGGCAGCGGCAAGCGCTGCTTCCGCATTATTCGTTGGAGACGCCGGCCGTGCTCAAAAACATGGTCAATCCGGCGGCGGCAAAATCGATGCCCAAAGGCATGCGCTACTGGGCCGCCAAATTCGAATCGGCGGCCTATGGGGCAATGGTTATGCCGATCACCAAGGCCGAGCGCAACATGGCCTCGCCGCCGCTGGAGTCCTTTTGCAAGGGCATGGCCAAGCCGAACGGGGGGATGGTGACTTGGCGCCGCACCCTCAGTCTTCCGGGGGGAATCAAGGGGCTCGAATGGGATCAGGAGAGCCGCTTGATGCGGGCACGATGGCGAGCCTACGAGTACAAGGACACGATTCTTTCGGCATCGGTCACCTGGAAGCTGAAAGGAACGACGCCCCTCGCCTTGACGCGGTTTCTCGACTCGATGCGGATCAAGCCATGAATGTCGATGGACGATAAGGTCAAGACCTGGGTGGACGGCAAGCTGGTCGACCTCACAGACGACCGTGCGAGCGAAATGGCGAGCGAATTGGGCGCCCAGTGGATTCCTCCCGCTCCGGTTCGCCTCCAACCTCGGCGCCGAGGCTTCAAGAAGTGGCTCATCGACACGTGTCTGGCCGCGGATCACCCGCTCTATGCGTATGCGGATGCGTTTCTAGGCTGGGCCTGGATCACCTTGGTTCTCGTTTTGTCGGCGGGCCTTGTCTGGCGATGCAATGTCCGCTAACTACCGGTCGGTGCGGATATCCCGCAGCCATTTGGCGTGGAGGTCGAGGAAGAGCCGATTGCGCCCGCCGGAGTGGGCGGTGATGCCTTTCAGCGCCGCCGCAACGGAAGCAATGGTTTTGGGAAAGTAGGGATCGACCGCCACTTCCACGTCGGCCACCCCGTCCGGCCGGCCCGCTTGAGGGTTGTTGGCGGCGGCAAGGTCGGCCACGGCCTGCTCCGGCGTCTTGCCCCAGAGGTTGTCCAAAGGAACCGGATCGTCGGGCCGATCGAACCGCCAAAGCCAGTAGCGGGCGGGGCCGTTCGGGGTGTCCTGCTTCACTTGGATCGCATCCCCCATCGCCGAACCGGCCACGCTGTCACACGACCAGATCTCCTCAGCTTTCAAGTAAGGGTCAAGCAAAACGGCGGCCCAGCCGGCCCGAGGGTCGCTGGGCGGCCAAGTCGTCCAAGGCCGAAAGCCCAGGCTCGTCTTGAGGTCGCGGCGATCGGGCAGCCGATCGTCGTAATCGTTCAGATACAGTTCCATCGCGATCCCGGCCTGGCGCAGATGGCTCAGGCACTTGGCCTTTTTGGCCGCCTCCTTGGCCCGGGCAAAGACGGGAAAAAGGATCGCCGCGAGAATCGCGATGATGGCGATCACCACCAGGAGCTCGATGAGGGTGAAGGCTCGCCGCGGGCTCATGGCTGCCTTCGCTGGTTCGGGCTGTCCATATCGGAAACGATGAGCCACTTGCCCTCTTTTCGGCGGAGCGTCAGGGTGAACTTCCCGCCGTCGACGTCGCCGGGCTTACTTGCAAAGCCTCCCAGAATGAATCCGACGTTGCCCGACGTCTCGAAATGGATCGCCCGCAGCGCCAACGGACCGCCCGAATTCGCATAGAATTTCGCGATATTCGCCCGCCCACGAACCGGCATCCCGCCATTGGGCAAAACGAAGCCATCTTCAGCGAAGAGATTGGCCAAGGCAATCGCGTCTTTGCGCGACCAGGCACTTTCATAGTCCGTCAGGACCTGTTGAAGGTCGGAAGAAAGGGTGACGGAAGGAATTCCGGGAGCAGGAGGCACCTGGGCCGCGCCAAGGGCCACTCCGATCAAGCCAAGCAGGGCCAGGCGTTTCATAGAACTAGCATACGCCATCGATCGAGGGCCGGGTTACCGCGAAATCGTGAGCTCGACGATCCAATACGAGGCGTCGGGGCGTTCCGGGGCCCTTCGAAGCCGCCGGTCGAGGGTCCGCGAATGGCCGAAGGAAACCGAGAGCGAGGCGTTCGCGCCTAAGGACCGGTCCAGCCCAAGGTTCCCCTCCACCGCATTCCATGCCGTGCAAGCCTCTTCGTAGTTGGAGGCGTTGAACTTCTTATCGCCGCGACCCAAGTTGGCCAACGCCCAAAGCGTCCAACCGTGGCCAAATTCCCGAGTCCAACTTCCGCCGAATTCCAGGAAGCTCGCCCCCGAATCGGAACCGGCATCCACATAGGCGTTGGCGAAAACGGCAAAGCCGCCCCCGACCGGCCGGCTAGCGGAAAGGGC
>CAYONY010000134.1:0-9437 GCA_964405415.1 uncultured Fimbriimonadaceae bacterium
GAAGATCATGCCCGGCGACTTCATGTCGATCGTCGGGCCGTCGGGCTCGGGCAAGTCGACGATGCTCGGACTTCTCGGCTGCCTCGACCTCCCGACGGATGGCAAGATCTTCGTCGCCGGTGAAGACGTCACCGAGATGGACCGGCTCAAAAAGACCGAAGTCGATCTCGAACAGTTCTTCACTCTCTCGCTGGATATGCACTGCATCGCCAGTTCGGACGGGTTTTTCAAACGGGTCAGCCCCGCGTTCTCCCATACCCTGGGCTGGAGCGTCGACGAAATGCAGTCGCGGCCGTTTCTCGACTTCGTCCACCCGGACGACGTCGACCCCACGATCAAAGAGGTGGAGCGCCAAGTCTTAAGCGGCGAAGAGGTCCTCAGCTTTGAAAACCGCTACATGCACAAAGATGGCAGCTGGCGGATCTTGTCGTGGAAGTCGATTCCCCATCCGGGCGGATTGATGTACGCCACGGCGCGCGACGTGACCGAAACCCGGGCCGCCCAAGCGGAACTGGCGGAAGCGCGGCAGCAGGCAGAGCGGGCCAATCTGGCCAAGAGCGAATTCCTCTCCCGAATGAGCCACGAGCTGCGAACCCCGATGAACGCGGTCATCGGCTATGCCCAGCTGCTGGAAATGCGCTCCGACGATCCGAAGACTTTGGAGAGCGCGAGCGCGATTCTGAAGGGCGGCCGGCACCTCTTGAGCCTTATCAACGAAGTCCTCGACCTCGCGCGCATCGAAGCCGGCAAGTTGGCCCTCTCGCTGGAACCGGTCGACCTGATGGGAGCCGTCAACCAGGCGTTCGATCTGATTCGGCCGAACGCCCAAGCTCGGGGGATTCAGGTCGACGTCGAAGCCGACAGCTCTATCGAGGTTCACGTTATTGCCGATCGCCAGCGTCTGGTTCAGGTTCTGCTGAACCTGCTTTCCAACGCCACGAAATACAACCGGCCCGAGGGGCGCATCACGCTCCGCGTGGCGCGCGCCGCGCAGGGGACAACCCGCGTCGAAGTGGAGGACACGGGATTCGGCATCGACGAGACCTTTTTGGGCGGCCTCTTCAAGCCGTTCGAGCGGCTCGGCATGGAATCGGTCGAAGGAACGGGTCTGGGTTTAGCGCTGTCCAAAAGTTTGGTGGAACTCATGGGTGGCTCGATCTCGCTGATCGAGACGAGCCATCGGGGGACGACCTTTGCCCTCGACCTGGCCATCGCCAATGCGCCCGCGATCGCCAGCCGCAAAAACGCCGAGTATCGCAAGTTGAAACTGGTGGAGGGCGGCGTGCCCATGCGCGTGGCGTATATCGAGGACAATCTTTCGAATCTCCAGCTTCTCCAAACCGTGTTTGAAGAGATCGGCAACATCGAGCTCATCTCGGCGATGCAGGCCAGCGTGGGGCTTTCGCTCGTCCAAAATCACCTGCCCGATCTCGTGCTGCTTGATCTTCATCTGCCGGACGGCCATGGCCACGACGTGCTGGCCAAACTGAAATCCGACCCGAAAACGGCGGACATCCCGGTCGTTATCATCAGCGCGGACGCGACCAACATCCAGATCAAACGGTTGCTCAAGGCGGGGGCCAAAGCCTATTTGACCAAGCCGATCGATCTGCCCGCGCTTTACGAGGAGCTCGACGACGTCTATCGGTCCCTTCGGAGGGCGGCCTAGATGCGGTCACTCAGCGACGGCATCCTCGAAGCCCGGATTCTGATCGTCGATGACGAGCGGGCCAACGTGCAGCTCGTCGAACGGTTTTTGGAGTGGGCCGGGTATACGAACTTCAAGTCCATAACGGATTCCTCGGCCGCGATGAAAGAAGTGCGGGAGTATGGCCCCGACATCATTCTGCTCGACCTGCACATGCCCGCTCCGGACGGCTATGCGATCTTGGCCGAGCTTAACGGTAAAGCTTCAGCCAACCGGTTTTTGCCGGTACTGGTCTTCACCGCCGATGCCACTTCGGCCGCGCGAAAGAAAGCGCTCGAAGCCGGCGCGTCGGACTTTCTAACCAAGCCCGGCGATGCCCAAGAGATCCTTCTGCGGGTCCGGAACTTCCTTCAGGCTCGACGCATGCACCTCGAGCTGCAAAAGCACAACCAAGACCTCGAAGCCCGCGTGAACGCGCGCACGGCCGAACTCTCCTTGGCCCGCCGCGAAGCGCTGGAAACCCTGGCCCGAGCCGCCGAATATCGCGATGACGATACCGGCCAGCACACCAAGCGTGTCGGGGACCTGAGCGCGCGCATCGCCGAAGCGATGGGCGAGGGAAACGAATTCGTCGAATACATTCGGTTGGCGGCGCCGCTCCACGATGTGGGAAAGATCGCGCTCCCCGATTCCATCCTTCTCAAGCCCGGCCCCCTCGATGAAGAAGAGCTGCAAACGATGCGGCGCCACACGATCACCGGCGGGCAAGTCTTCAGCGGCATCGAGTCGCCGATGATGAAACTCGCCCGAGAAATCGCGATTTGCCATCACGAACGCTGGGATGGCTCCGGCTATCCGAACGGCCTGGCCGGAGATTCGATCCCGCTCTCCGCTCGCATCGTCTCGATCGCCGACGTCTACGATGCGCTGGTGAACGAGCGGCCCTACAAAAGGGCCTGGACCCACGAGGACGCGGTGGCCGAGATCGAATCGCAATCCGGCAGACAATTCGATCCGCGCGTCGTCGAGGGCTTTCAAATCGCCATCGCTCGGCGCGAGCTTCGCCACGCGGCTTGAGCGTTGCTCCCGGTAAGCTGACGGCCGATGTCCCTTCTCGATGTGCCCATCGGGCCGCACGCCCCCCAGGAATTCAACGTCATCGTTGAAATTCCCAAAGGCAGCACCAACAAATACGAAATCGACCAGGAGACCGGCGTGCTCAAGCTCGACCGCGTCCTCTATTCCCCGCTTTTCTATCCGTTTGACTACGGCTACATTCCGCAGACCCGCTATCTCGACGGGGATCCGATCGACGTGCTGATCATGATCTCCCACCCGACGTTTCCCGGAACGGTCGTGGAAGCCAAGCCGATCGGCGTTTTGGAGATGCGCGACGACAAAGGGCCGGATGAAAAAATCCTGTGCGTACCCTTGCGCGATCCCCGTTTCTCAATGCGGAAGTCGCTCAACGATATTCAAGAGCACACCAAGCGCGAAATCATCCACTTCTTTGAAGTTTACAAAGCGCTTGAAGAGAAGTCAGTGGACGTCATCGGGTGGAACGACGTCGCGTTGGCGGTTCAGCTCATCGAAAAGTACCGGACCGACCGCTCGTCTTGATTATTCCGGAGCCGCCGGCAGCAGAGCCTTCACCGCGTCCCAAAGCGCCGGATTCACGTCGCGGGGAATGATTTCAAGAATCAGATAGCTCTGACGGATGTAGCGCGCCTTCTTCTCTCCCGTTCGCGTGGCCAACGCGGAAGTAAGGTTCGAAGCCCGGTCGGCAAGCTTGATCGCTTGGGCTCGGGGCGACATCGCACCGATCTCTTCGAGCAGCATGCGGCTTCGCACGTCCCACAGTTCGGCCTCGGAGAGCCCGGCCGCCGTTTCGGCGGCCGGCTCCTGGCGCGTCACTTCGCGAACCAGCGCCCCCACCTCCGCGCCAAATCGGCTCTCGACGTCTTCCAACGTCACCCCGCATTCCTCCACCACGTCGTGCAAGGCGGCCGCCGCCAACACCGCTTCATCCGTGAGGCCCCCGATGTACCGCAGACGGTTCATGACGTCGATCGGGTGGGTCGCGTAAGGGAGCGGGCTTGCCCCATCGCGATTTTGGCCCGCATGCCGCTTGACTGCCCACCGGACCGCCCGGTGGAGAAGAGGCGCCTCCTCCGCTTTCACAACCTTAGATTATCCGGAACTCGGGCCATACTGAAAGCTCGATGCCGCGAACCTTCGCTTCCGCCGATATTGGCAGCAATACGGTCCACCTGCTCGTCGCCGAAACCGATGGGGTCAAAGTCCGAAGGCTTGCCAATCGCTCCGAATGGCTCGGCCTCGGCGAGTCGGTGGCTCTCAGCGGGGCGATTTCCGATGAGCAGGCGGCCCAATTGGTGGCGATCCTGAGGGAATACCGTCAGATTGCCGCTGCAAATCGAGCCGTCGAGTTCTTTGTTTTTGCCACGGAGGCGGTTCGAGCCGCCGAAAACCACCTGGACGTTTTGGAGCGGATCCGGCGCGATGCGAAATTGGGGGTCGAGGTGATCACCCCGGCGGTCGAAGCGGAGTGGAGCTTGAGCGGTTCGCGCCTTGATACCGATCTTGGACCGAACCTCACCTTTTTCGAGGTCGGCGGCGGAAGCGTCCAGGTCGCGCGCGTCGAAGGCGGGCGAATCGAAGACGAGCTCTCGCTGCCTTTGGGGACGGGGCGGTTGGTCGCGGAGACCGGGATTCGAAGTCCCGCCCCTCCCGATGCGATCGAAGTCGCCCGACGCTATATTCGGGAGCGTCTTGCGCCTTGGAAACTCGCCCCCCCGGAGGTTGCTCGGCCCGTATTGGCCAGCGGGGGGGTGGTGCGGGGCCTGTGGCGCGCCGTTCACCCCGATGGAGCGCAAGACTTGGCCATTGAAGAAATCCGTTATCTGCGTTGGGCCTCCGGCCGTTTATCCGTTCCCGCCATCGCATCCCGCTTCGCCTGCAAGCTCAAGCGGGCCGCGACCCTTTTGCCGGGCGCGCTAGTCTACGAAGAACTGATGAGCCATTGCGGAGCCACCGAAATGGCGGTGAGCGAATACGGGGTGCGAGAAGGCGCCATTTTGGCGATGCACGCGGGGAGCGTCGTTTCGTGTCCAACCTAAAGGGAAAAAAGGCCTTCACCGACATGGCCCCGGCCCCTGACCCGGCCCCGCCCCCCTACAACAACCGCGAGGCCAGCTGGCTGCGTTTCAATGAACGCGTGCTCGAAGAAGCCGCCAATCCGGACAACCCCCTGCTCGAGCGTCTGAAATTCCTCGCGATTTTCGAGTCGAACCTCGACGAGTTTTATATGGTGCGGGTATCCGGATTGATCGAGCAGGTCGAGGGCGGCGTCGTCGAACTCTCGCCCGATGGGTTGACTCCAGCCGAACAGATCCGCCTCATCCAAAATGCCGCGCATCCCCTTCGCCAGCGGGCCGCCCAATTGCTCGAGAGCACATTGCGCCCTGCCTTGGCCAAAGCGGGCATCCAAATCCTGGACTACGCCGATCTCACCGAAAAGCAGGCCGCCGACATGCGCGACCGATTTCGCATGGAGATCTTTCCAGTCTGCACCCCGCTCCTACTTCATCCCGCCCCCACGATGCCGTTCATCTCCAGCCGCAGCCTGAACTTGGCGGTGGAGCTTGGGAACGGCGCCGAATTCCGATTGGCTCGCGTCAAGGTCCCCACGATCCTCCCCCGGTTTCTCAAAGTCTCCAAAAAGCAGGAAATCTACGTCCCGCTGGAATCCGTGATCGCGGCCAACCTTCAGTATCTCTTTCCAGGGGTCGAAGTAAGAGGCGCCCATTTCTTCCGAGTCATTCGCGACGCCGACATTGCCATCCGCGAACTTGAAGCGGCCGACCTTGTGGCGAGCATCGAAGAGACGATCCGGCTGCGGCGCTTTGGCGATCCGGTGCTGCTGGTGGTCTCCAAAGACATGCCCAAACGGATCCAGCAGCTTCTCACGAAGCTTCTCGAGCTGCAGAGTGTCGACGTTATGGCGGTCGAAGGCATGCTGGGGCTGGAAGGGCTTTGGGAGTTGGCGGGGCTCGATCGACCTGGCCTGCGTTACCGCCCATTCACCCCTCACCTAGGCGAAGCGCTGGCCGCTGCCCCCACCCTTTTTCAAACCATCGCGGCCGGAGACGTCTTGCTGCACCACCCCTTCGATTCCTTCCGCCCGGTCGAAGCGTTCGTCGCCTCGGCCGCCCAGGACCCCAACGTGATCGGCATCAAGCAAACCCTTTACCGGGTGGGTGAGCGCTCGCCGATCGTCGAGTCGCTCCTCGATGCGGCCAATCGAGGCAAACAGGTCGCGGTGATGGTCGAGCTCAAAGCGCGGTTCGATGAGGGCAATAACCTCGTGTGGGCGAGGGCTTTGGAGCGAGCCGGAGTTCATGTTTCGTACGGCTTTCCCGAACTGAAAACCCATTGCAAGCTCTGTATGGTCGTGCGCCGCGAGCCGGGCGGCATCCGTTCGTATGCCCACATCGGCACGGGCAACTACAATCCGGAAACCGCGCGGCTCTATACCGACCTTGGCCTTTTCACGTGCGACCCCGATGCCACCAAGGACATCTTGGAACTGTTTAACTTCCTCACCGGATTCTCAAAGCAAACCGTCTACCGGAAGCTGTTGGTGGCCCCCATTAACCTGCGCGAGGCGATCCTCGACCGGATCGAACGCGAAATCCGGAGCCATGTGAAGTCCCGGCGCGGGCGGCTCATCTTCAAGCTCAATTCGCTCGTCGATCCCGAGATTATCGATGCCCTGTATGCGGCTAGCCGGGCCGGCGTCGAGATCGACCTGATCGTCCGCGGCATCTGCTGTCTGCGGCCGGGCGTGCCGGGGCTCAGCGAACGGATCCGCGTGGTCTCCATCGTCGGCCGGTTCCTCGAGCACAGTCGCGTGTTCTACTTTGGCAACGGCCGCGCGCCGGAAGCCCTCATCGGCAGCGCCGACCTGATGCGGCGCAACTTGGACCGGCGCATCGAAGTGCTGATCCCGGTCGAGAATCCTGAATTGGTGCGCCACCTTCGCGATGATCTCTTGGAGCCCTACCTTGCCGATACGGTCAAGGCATGGGCGCTCATGCCGGATGGAACGTACGTCCGTCGCCACCCCGACAAAAGCAAGAAAGGCTTCGATGCCCAATTGGCGTTCCTCGATTCACCGTCCGGTGGTCGGCGCTTCGTCGCGGCCGGGTGACGTAAACCCCAGGGAGGGACTTCGGGCCTAGGTTCGTGGCCTCCACGAGCAGATGCTGGAACACGCCCGACGGCTGGCTCGTTTAACGGATTGACGCATATCCTCCTTCCCTCAAAAACGGAGTGCTCCCAACGCCCACAAGGGAGGCAACACCCACCGCCCCGGCCTCTGAGCCGGGGCGGCTCCGTTTTTCAGGACGGGTTTTAGAGTCCGCGAAGCTTTGGAATGCGCGACGCTTTGGAGTGCGCGACGCCAGTCGCGCTCTAAATGTGGAATGCGCGAAGCTTTGGAGTGCGCGACGCCAGTCGCGCTTTGAGTGTGGAGTGCGCGACGCCAGTCGCGCTCTAAATGTGGAGTGCGCGAAGCTTTGGAGTGCGCGACGCCAGTCGCGCTCTAAGTGTGGGGTTGCGCGAAGCTTTGGAGTGCGCGACGCCAGTCGCGCTTTGAGTGTTGGAGTGCGCGAAGCTTTGGAGTGCGCGACGCCAGTCGCGCTTTGAGTGTGGAGTGCGCGAAGCTTTGGAAGGCGCGAAGCTTTGGAGTGCGCGACGCCAGTCGCGCTTAGAGTGTGGAGCGCGCGAAGCTTGCTTCGCGCTTTGATTCCGCCGAGCTTGCTCGGCGCGCCACGATCTGCCCGCTTTGGCGATTCTCCGAAACCCAAAATCAGGACGGGTCGGCCGTCAAGACTCCGCCTTCTTCAAACCGCGCCCGCACCCGGTGCTTCCCTTTCCCGCTGCCCGTATTCGGCTCGCAGTCGAGCACCCACGCAAACGCGGGCTCCCGGCCTTCCAGATCCACCCGGACCCTTTCGCCCTGCTTGAGCGCCCGGTCCAAGGTGATGCACACGCCGTTATCCGCGATATCAGCCAGCCAGGCGTCGTTCTCTTCGACCCGCACCGCCCGTCCGGCGCCTCGCGTTCTCCGGCGCTCGCGGCGGTCTTCAAAATGGATGTGGGCGGGCATCGCCACGGTGATTTCGTGCGCATCGACATCGCGAGCGATCACTTCCGAACGAAACGCATGAACTCCGGAACTGGTGGGGATTTCGACCTTCACCCATTCGCCGATCCGGATCGGCACATACCGATCCCGCTGAATCGGCGCGCTCAGCGCCAAGCCGTTTGTGCGCGTCGCCACAAACCGGGCCCGATAGAGGCCGTCTTCCGTTCGCAGTCGAACCGGCTGGCCCGGCAGAAACTGGGCCGAAGCCTTGCGCTGGGGTTTGGCCGCCACCATTCGGTTGAGGAGGTAGGCGGCGGCGACCGCAAAACCAAAAAATCCGGCCAAGATGAGCAATTCTTGCATTCGATTCGGACCTCAGGCGGCTTCGCTTCGGCGGGCTTGCCGGGCCGATTCCAAAGCTTTGATCGCTTCGCCAAGGTCGATGGCGGCGTCGGTCAAAGCGTCCTCGTCCGGTTTTTCCAAGACTCCCCGAAGTCTCGTCACCGTTTGGTTGAGCAAATTCAGGGCCAAAAGCAGCCGTTCGTGAGAATTGCGGTGGGCCTCCGGAGGCGCCGGCGCGAAAACCTCGGTCAACGATCCGAGCCGGGCCGCCATCTCATCGAGCGATCGTTTCAGCTCCGGATCTTTTGAGTCGAGCCGGGTCTGTTGGATCATGGTTCGCACTTCGGCCGCCAAACCGTCGCCATGGGCCGTCGTTGCCGATTGGCACAATCGGTAACGACGCAACGCCTCGGCCTCCGACTCTTTCACGTCGATTTTGCCCGCCGCCTCCAGATCTTGCCTCGCTTCTGCCGAACGGCCCAACGCCGCATAGGCGAACGCGCGAAGCCGCAGCGCACTGGCGGACTCCACCCTCTCCAATGCCTTGGTGAGGCTCTCGATCCCAAGTTCGAACTTGCGATCCGCCACCTGAAGCTCGCCGAGTAGGAGACGTGTCGCCGGCGATTCGGCATCGCGAACCACCGCTTCGTTGAGATCTTTCAGCGCCTCGTCGGGACGATCCGCCGCCAGCCAAGCCCGCGCCGCGGCGATCCAAAACTCGATCCTTTCCGGCATCAAGTGGGCGGCGCGACGGGCCTCTTCGGCCGCCAGCGCCGGCTGCCCGGCTTGGACGAGCGTCGAAACCAAGGTGTCGCGCCTTTCGAAATCGAGCGGCTCCGAATCCACCGCGTCCCGCATAAGGTTGATCGCCTCGCCAAACTGCTTTTGGCTCAGCAGCTTCATCACATCCACCAAGAGCTGTTTGTTATCCACTCCGGGGCGGTTCGGCACCACCGGAGGATTCGGCGTCGTCTGGCCCGGATCGAGATTCGTCACCAGCCGCTGCCTCACCCGGGCCACGCGGTCGCCGACGCGCGTCACCTGCTTCTGCTCGGCGTCCGCCTCTGCGTCGCCGGCGAGAAGATCTTTCTCAAGCTCCTGATTTTCGATCTGATCAAGGCCCGCTTCTTCCGGCAACTGCTCCCGCGGATCGGGTTCGGGGCCGAGCGTCATCTCACCGCCGGACGATTTTTCCAGCAGATCGCCCAGAACTTTTCGCATCTCGCCCTGCCGGTTGCCGGCATTGGTAATCGACGGTTCGTCTTTCGGTTCGATCTG
>CAYONY010000135.1:0-9423 GCA_964405415.1 uncultured Fimbriimonadaceae bacterium
TGCTCTTCGACGTGGAAGTGCCGCTGGCCGCGATCGGACCCTCGCCAACCGGCAGCGTCACCGTGGCCGTCACTTGGACGACCGATGGCGGAGGCAGCGGCGCCTCGGCGGAGAATCCGCTTACCGTCTTCCAATTCGACGCGGCCAAAAGTCTATTCTTGCCGGCCCATAAGGTGGGCGTGGAATATCGTCAGGGTTTCTACAACTTGGGTAGCGATTACGTCCAGATCACCGGCGTCGATGTCGACAGCTTGGCCATCCGGGTGCTTGACTTTGCCGGGACCATCCGCTCCCGCTATGCTTTCAATTCCCGGACGTCGATCATGGCGCAGCCCGCGGCGACCGCGCCAACCGCTCCGCCCCCCGCGGGTGGCGGCGGCAATGTGACGATCACCCGACCTCCCGCCGGCGGCACGATTTCGACGATCAATCCGAACGCGATTCGCCAAACCGGGGCAACGGCGAGCCTGTTTCGAGCGCCCAGCCAACAGATGATCGTCTCTGAAGCCCTCTGGCAGAAAATGGGGGATCGGCCGGACACCGCCGCGCCGCCCGGACTCCGCAGCGCCGGGGTCTCCATCGCGCGCAAAGATCGCTCGCTTAAAATCGCATCGACGATGGCGATTGCGGATGCGAACATGGCCAAAATGACGGCCCCGAAGACCGTGTCGCTGTATTTCGAGGACATGATCCGCGGTTACCGCATGGACGTGTTCCATGAGGGCAAGTGGCATTGCCTGGCCACTCGGGTCGGCGGTTATACGCTGCCTGGCAACGTGGCGGGCCCCACGGCTGACGAAGAGTCCTGGGTCTCCGCGGTCGCTTCGACCGATCCGAGCGATCGGGCCGCGGCTTCGGTGGATAAGGGGAAGATGCACGAGGTGATGGTGCGGTGGCAGGGCTTCAGCCAAGTCTGCCAGCGACCGGGCAAAACCGCCGACCAGCAAGGCAACTTGATCGACGGCAACACCCAGCTCGATCCTCGTTTCCCGATCAAGATGCAGTTCACACCGAAAGCGGGCAGCCTTCCGGTTCTTCGGTTTGGGCACCAGTATCGCTTCCGGCTCCGGTTGGCGACGGTTGCCGGGACAGGCCCCGAAATCGATGCCCCCTCGCCGGGCGCGCCCTACGAGACGCCGCCGCTCACCTATCGACGCTGGGAATCCGTTTCCTCGCCGACTCTGCATGAGCACGCGCAAACCAAAGAAGGCGAGTCGGCGGGCCATCTGGTGATTCGCAAGTACGTCGCCAACCCCAGCCAGATCGACCCCGCGCAGCGCCAACTGGTGCCCCCTTCGGGCGAAGTCTCGCTCTGTGAAACCCACGGCATGTTCGACAAGGACGGCAAGCCGGACCCGACGATGTACGCCAAGATCCAGGAGCGGGACAACATGGCCGAGCTGCCCAAATTTGTGGGTGGCAAGATCAACCGGTTCCCGTTTTTTGTCGACCCGATGGCCTTGGGCGTGACGATTCAGAGCGCGCCTCACGTCGGGACGCCGCTGGCCCTGTCCTATCCGGGAACGTGGCCCGAGCAGCAAAGTCTGACCCTCGAGGTTCGGCCCGGCGCCGGCGCTTCATCGGCCGCCGGTGAGAAATTCACGCTGTTCCTAACCCCCGGCGAGATTGCTTTCCCCAAGATCAGCACCAACACCAAAGCTGAGAACAACGAGTTGTTTGGCATTCTGGAATGGGTGCCGCCTGCGCGACGCGTAGCCGTCCAGGCCGCCTTCCATCAAGGACGGGTGTGGACGATCACCCCCTTCCGCGAAAGCCAGGCCACTTTTGCAACTCAGATCCCTGAGCAGAAAGCGGCCACCGACCGGCCGTACGCCACTCGCTCGCCGGGGGGAACGCGGGCCACGGTGGGCGGCCGATTGCAGACCCACTCGTGGACGACGGCGAGCGTCGATTTCAATGCGCATTGGAGCGACGACGTCGACCTCCTGGAAGAGTCGCGCCGCACCACTGAGAAATTGGAAAAGGCAGGCAATGCGTTTAAGCTGAAAATCGTGCGCGGGCCGACCGCGCCGGTGGTCTTCCAACCCTTCACGGAGAACCAAGAGTTCGGCGACACCAAGCATCACGAGGTCACCTATGACCTTGTCGCCCATTCGCCGTTCAAGCAGTACTTCCCGTCGAGTTGGCCCTTGGCCTCCGACCCCGAGAACACCCGCTTCACCGAAACGCGCGAGGATGCCTTCACCGTCCACGTCCCCGCTTCGACCCGGCCCATGACCCCCCATGTGGAATACGTGGTGCCGACGTTCGGGTGGTCGATGACTCGCGCGATCGATGGCAAATCGGTGACGAGCAGTCGCGACGGCAACGGACTTCGCGTCTACCTTCGCCGACCCTGGTTCTCAAGCGGCAACGGCGAAGCGCTCGCGGTGGTGTTTTTGACCGCGACCAATGCTAGCGCCAACCCCAAGATCGAAGCGACGACGACCCGGGCGGGCGCGGACCCCGTCTTCAAACACGGCGATGTGCCCGCGAACTTCGGACCGGGCAGCTTTACGGGCGGCGGAACGCCGGTGGGCAGCATCCTTCCGCCCGACATCAACAACGCGACGGCAACCGTCGTGCCCTATCCGGTGCATTTCGATGCGGACCGGCAAATGTGGTACGCCGACATCAGCGTGAACACCGGCAACGCCTACACCCCCTTCGTCCGGTTGGGGCTGGCTCGCTATCAGCAGTACGCGCTGAGCGGCCTCAACCTGAGCCCGATTGTGGTCGCCGATATCATGCAGGTGCAGATGGACCGCACGACCTCGGTTGTCTTCAACGATGCGACCAACAAAGTTACCGCCGCGGTGATCGGCATCCTTGGCGAGTCCTCTTACGGCCCCAACCGGCTCTTCGGCACGATCGAGGAGAAGATTGGGCCGGACGATGAGACCGGTTGGCGTACGGTCACCATCGGTGGAAAGGAGCTCTCGCGGACGATTCCGATCCGGCCACCGGCCAACCTCGGGAACATCGCCGTGAATCCGAATGTGATCACCCGTCCGCCCGGCAACATCACGGTTCGTCCCCCGATTCGCCCGCCCGGAGGCGGGGGCGGAGGCGGTGGCGAAGACCTCGAAGCGCTCGAAGGCATCGAGGATGCGCAGGGCACGCGGCCCCCGATTAGGCAGAATCCGCCCATCCAGCCGGGGGTTCTCAATCCGCAAATCCGGCCAGGCATCCGCGACATCATCGCCGCGACCCCGGGCGAGGGCGAGTTTACGCTGCCCAAGCCGCGCAGCCAGGGAACCTATCGGCTCGTCGTTCGCGAATACGAAGTCTTCGATTCGGATTCCGCGGAATCGGATATGCCGGAAGTGCCAGCCACCGGGCCGACCGATCGCTCGCCGGACCCCGATGCGGCAATGTTCAAGCGCAAGCCGGGCGCCCGACTCGTGTATATGGATGTGATCCCGCTCTAGGCGACGATCACGAAACGTGGGAGCCGAGGCGGATGGCAACCAAGCCAACCGCCTCGGCTTTTCCTTTGAGTTCTCGTTGGCCCAGATCCGCTTCCTGAAGGCTCGCGGGCAGCGTCAACCGCTCGGCGAGGGCTTTGGAAAGCAGGAGCCCTTCGCCGGTTTCGTTGCAGAGCCCTTGGATCCGGGCGGCGGTGTTCAACACATCGCCGTGGTAAACGATCTCGCTTTTGACCTCGCCGACCTCGGTGGAAACCACGCGGCCCAAGTGGGCTCCGGCTTTGAATCCGGGAGTGAGGCCATAGGCCGCTTGGTAGTACGGCGCACGGCGGGCGATCGCCTTTTCGAATTCAAAGAAGAGCCGAACACAATTGGCCCGCTCGATGCCGGCTTCGAGGGTCCACGTGAGCACCGCTTCATCGCCGATGTAGTGGGAGACCTCGGCCCGGGTTTGCATCACCGGCAGTGTCAAATCTTGGAAGAAATCGCGGACCAGCGCGCTGAATTTGAGGTTGCCGAGCCGCTCGGCAAGCGCCGTCGAATCCTTCATGTCCAGGAACATGAAGATCCGTTCTTCCTCCCGAGGCTCATGGTAATAGCCGCGCATCCATTTCGTGAGGGTTCCGGGTCCGAGTTTGCGCGTGAGCTGGAACATGAAGCGAATCGGCAGGACCAGCAGCAGGCCCGCCGGAATGGCGCCCAGAAACCAGGGTGCGGCCACCACGCCGAGCCAGATTTCCGTCGCCCGCTGAAGCGTTCCTCCTTTGGCGGTGATCTGCACCACCAGTTGAACATAAAGCGAGAAGAAGTTGCAAATCGCCAGCACGGCGATGTAGGCGAGCGATTGGCGCAGGATCGTGACCAAGAAAGAACGATGGCGCAGCCGCTCAATCAAGTCTAGATGAAGCCACGACATGGCCAGGCCCATGGGCAAGCCAAAAATCAGCGTCGTGACGTAGACCGGCGTATCCGCACTGAAGGCGATGCCGACGATGAGGGAGAATCCCATCGAGATGGCCATGCTTCGCCTGAATCCGCTTCGGCGCTCGGCACGAAGGGCGGCGATCGCTTCGGCAGAGAGCCCAGCCTCTTTGGGGCGCATGTCCAAATAAGGACGGCGGAAAGTCCGGATTGGCCCCAAAGGTACAATGCCGCTTCGGTTTGCCGGATCGTCTAATGGCAGGACAGCGGTTTTTGGTGCCGCACGTCTAGGTTCGAATCCTAGTCCGGCAGCCACCCTGCCCCCTCATTCCCTCCCGGTTGAGCGCAACCTGGCGATCGCGGCGCGGACGCGCTGGGCGGTTCGTTCCCGCGCTTCCGGCGTCCACTCCATCTGGCGGGAGATGGCCTGCGCTCGAAGGCCGGTGCCGGCGCGGAACGGTTCGGCGCGCTCGTGGAACGTCCCCACCCACATTCGGCGCACCCCCAAGGAGTGAAGCCGGTCGATGAACCCCTCGGGATCGCGCATCGGCAAAAGTGGCGCCAACGAGGCTCCGCCCGGTACACCGGCGGCCACGATCCGGCCCAACGCTTCGACGCGGCGTTCGATACTTGGGCAGCCGGGTTCGAAGCGTTTGCGGGCGTCATCGTCGTCGGTGGTTATCGAAAGGTTGATCCGCAACTCGGGATAGGCGGCAAAGAGGTCGATATCGCGAGCGGCCAAGGGCGACCGAGTTTGGATGTGAACCCATGGACGCGGGCGAAGGGTCGCCAAGAAGCGGATGATTTCGCGGGTTAGGCCCAGTTTCGCCTCGATCGGCTGGTAGGGGTCGGTGGCCGAACCGATGACGAGGCGCTTCCCGGCCAGATTCCGGACCCGGCGCAAGCGGTCGACCACATTTTCCTTGACCTCGACCCACTGGCCCCACGTGGCGACCTTGGCCTCATCCGGCTGGAAGAATGCGGCATAGCAGTAGCTGCATCCGAATTGGCACCCCACGTAGGGGTTGAGCGTGTGGTCGACCGAAGCCAAGGCGCCAACGCCCCGGTTCAGCACCGCTTTCGGCGTCCGATAGTTCACGAGGGCGGGACCACTGCGAAAGATGCGCTCCGGATCAAAAAGGGCGGGCTGCATCTCTTCATAATAGCAGACAAACGTCTATCTTTTTAACACATAAAATCCAGCCAATGCTACACTTTGCAGCATGTACTACATTTGGGTCTTGGCGCTGCCGGCATGGCTTTTTCCCGAAGCGGATGAGCCGATCGCCACCGATCGCCCCGATTTCACGGAGAGTGCGTCGACGGTCCCTCTGGGTCGGTGGCAGCTGGAGTCGGGAGGCACTTTTGAACGGGGCACGCGGGGCCGGTCGAGTTCGGGGCCCGAAATGCTGCTGCGCTATGGCCACGCTTCGGAATGGGAGTTGAGGATAGGCGCGCCTTCGTTTTCGTCAATTCGAGATGGGAGTACTCGATCCCAGGGGTGGGGCGACGTCTCGGTCGGCGTCAAGCGATCATTTCGCCCAGGCGCAAACGGCGTTAATGCCGCCGTGATTCTCGCCACCTTCCTTCCGACGGGAGAGGGTGAGTTTGGAGCAAATCGGGCGGAGCCGGAAGCCAAGTTCTGCGTAGCCAAGGATCTCGACGCGCGGACCACGCTTTCGGGGATGGCGGCGATCGCTTGGCCTGCCGACGGGCCGCCGGTTTGGCAAGGCACGCTGAGCCTGGGGTCGGCGCTGTCGGAGCATTCTGGGATTTTTGTGGAATATGCCGGGAGCTTTGTGAGGCGTGCCGCTCCGGAACATGTTTGGCACGCCGGCTACGTTTTCCAAGGGTCCCGCGACGACCAATGGGACGTCCACTTTGGAGCCGCGTTCCAGTCGGCCCCCCGCCGATTTTTCGGCATCGGCTACGCGGTCCGACGATAAGCTAAGGCACGACGTCCCAGACGTACACGGTGCTCGTCCGGTAGCTGCTGGCCCAAACCTGGCGGCCATTGGGGCTGATTGTCACGCCGATCGGGTGCACGGCGGTCGGCACTTTGTCGACCTGCTTCTTGAGTGCCGTATCGACGATGCCGATGTTGTTGCTCTCGTAATTGCAGACGTAAAGCGTTTTTTCGTCGGGACTGAGCGCGATGGTCCTTGGCTGCGTGCCGACCTTGATCGTGCCGATGGCTTTACCCAGGGCCACGTCGAGAACGGTAATGGTGCCCGGCACGTTGTTGCTGACGTACATCAGGCGCCCGTCGCGCGTGCCCACGATGTGCCGAGGCGTCGAACCGCTTTTCACCGATCCCACCAACTTATGGCCAGGCCCCGAAGTCACGTTGAATTTCGCGAGCGTCGAGCCGCCCATGATCGCCACGTAGGCGAACTTCGAATCGGGGGTGAACCAAATGCCTCGGGGAATCCGGCCAACGGGAACCGTTCGGACCGGCTTGCGGGTCGTCGCATCGATGATGGTCACCGATCCGGAATTCCAGTTCGCCACGTAGACCCATTTTTGATCGGGCGAGACTTCGACCACTTTCGGCACCGCGCCGACGGGCACGCGCCCGACGATTTTGCCCTGGTCGAGGTCGATCACCACCACCGTTCGCTTGTTGTAAAGGCTGACCCACGCGAGGCGTCCTCCGTTTTGGAAGGCGCATTCCACCGGCTCGTCCCCGACCGGGATCTTGCGAAGGATCTTGCGGGTGGCGGGGTCGATTACCGTCACCTGATGGCCGTAGAGGCAATTGACGACCACGTAACGCCCGTCCGGGGTGAATCGCAGCGATTTGGGGCCGGCCGGAACGGTAAATCGTTCAATCTGGCGAAGCTTCGCGACCGGGGGCGAAGCGGCCGTCGCAAGGGTTAAGGCGCAGGCAACCCAAAGCATGGTGGGATACGAGTACCCGATTTGGCCCTTACCAGGTGCCTTTGGGGCGGGGGCGGGTGGCTTTTCGCGGTCGGAACACGGTGTTGAGCCGGTCACGGCGCTCAAAGCGGTCTCGGGCGACGGCGTAGGCACGCTCGAGGCTAAGGGCGGTGTCATTGCCGAATTGGGAAAGGGCCCAGGCTCGCGAAGCCTCGCCCATCGTCTCGCGCCGCTCGGCATTCCCGGCCAGCGCGACGATCCCGGTGGCGAACGCCCGCTCGCTGAACGGAACCAGGAAACCGGTGACGCCATCGCGGACCACTTCGGTCGGGCCATTCATATTGATCGCCACGCAGGGCAGGCCGGAGACCATCGCTTCGATCAGGACGAGCCCGAGCGTATCGTGCCGCGACGGGAAAGCAAAGACGTCGGCGGCGGCATACCAGCCCGCCATATCCTGGTGTTTGGCTTCGCCGGCAAAAATCACCCGCGAGCCCAAGCCCAATTCTTCGGCTTCGGCGCGAAGCTGGGCTTCCATCGGGCCGCTTCCCACCAGCACGAACCGGCAGTCCAGCCCAGAGGGCACCTGGCGCACCGCGCGAAGCAGAAAGTCCACATCCTTTTCGAGCGAAAGCCGGCTCGCACAAAGCACGAGCGAGGTGGAATCGGCGATCCCCAATCGCCGCCGCATCGTTTCGCGAACGCCGGGACCCGCCGGTTCGAGAGTGATGGGCGGACGAACGATCTGGATCGGGGTCGCAATGCCTTTGCGGCGCAGCCAGCGCTCCATGACGCCGGTGCTGACGGTGACCGCATCGGCGCGTTCGCAATGGCGTCGGATGATGTTCAGCAAGCCCTGTTCCGCGACCTTTCGCGCGCCAGGGAAATAGCCGCTATAGTTCGTGAGGAGGGTGTGGAAGGTGTAAACCAGCGGAATGCCGTGCTTTCGCGAGAGCTTTTCGGCAAGCAGCCCACAGCTGAAGGGGTGGTGGCTGTGGATCAGGTCGAAATGGCCGCCCGCAAAGAGGCGTTCGTTCTTGGCAAAGGGGCGGAGGCAGGGGTAGGTTTTTTTGCACCAGTAAAAACTGGGCATGCGCACCACCCGGTCTTCGTAGGAAGGGCGGCCGTGGTGCTCGGGCGCAAAGACGTAGACCTCGTGGCCCGCCTTTTCGAGGGCCTCGCGATACGCCTTCAGCAGGACCACGACGCCGTTGGTAAAGGGGTCGTATCCTTCAGTAAAGAACGCGATTCTCATCCGTTCGACAAACTCTTCCCGTTCCGTACGATCTTACGGGCGAACGCGCCCCAATCGCTCCAGGCCAGGCGCCCAAAGCCTCTAAGAGACCCCAGACGCGAATTCCGTCATCGACACTGTACCGTTTTTTATCCGCATTACGCGACCGGTGGGACTTTCTGCTTCCGAATTCGATGCCGGCAGACGGGTGTGACCTCTATATTGAGCCCCAGGCAAGGGAGGTCACTGAACTCGACTCAACGGTGTGCCAGGGCTCCAAAGGATCGCCATCGCATATCTGTAATGGCTCTCGGAACGAGTGAACAGGGGCAGGCATTCGGTACGATACTTGCAAGTTTTCTCCTTATATGATACATTGTCGCCATGCGCTCAACGCTCCGGCTCCTCTGGCAAGGCATCGCTTTGTGCGTGTCCTTCGGCATTGCCGCCCTTGCCCCCCCCCCAGACCATCTCACCTGACGGCAAGACGATTACAGTTGACAACGGGAACATCCGAATGTCCGTCTGGATCGGATACTGGGAAAGCGGCATCTATGCCTTCGGCACTAACAACAAACTGAGCGGCAATGCCCTTTGCATATCCCGAGAAGATGTGCCACCCATTTGGACGTCAGCAGTCGTCACCTCGTTCAAGCTCTACATCAATGGAACAATCGTAAGCAATTGGCCGCAGAATCCCTTCGCATCGCCTTCGGCAAACTGGAGTACGCGTTGGGATTCCACGCACTTCCCATGTGGAACGCATGTGAATTATCGTATTCGTGCCGAATTCCTACTCTCGGGACCTGAAGGATCCGCGGGTGACGTCATTGACTACACATGGCCACACCTCGTGGTGTACAACAACGCAACGGCGTTTGGTAGGAATGACCTTGAAGGCGATTCGCCTGGTGTTCCGACCGTAAAGTCAAGATGCGACTCCATGGAGATATCTGTCCC
>CAYONY010000136.1:0-9285 GCA_964405415.1 uncultured Fimbriimonadaceae bacterium
GGATACCACCGGCATTCAGTTTGACGGGGGACAAAGCATCGGGATCCGGCTTCGCGACTTGGCGAACAACGAGGATTCCCGAACGATCAACGTCACCCTCGACCGGGTTGCCCCCAGCGTTGCGATCATTCAGCCCCGATCCGATACGCCGATTCGACGCCGATCCAATGTCTCAGTGGCGGTGGATATCACCGACGCCAGCACCACGTCGGTCGACGTGACCGGGATCGATGTGGTGGCCCGAACCATGGGCGGGGCTTATCTGGGACGCGTGGCCCGCCAGTCTTACCGCAATACGAGCGGAACCGTCATGCGTTGGACGGGGAGGCTGCGCTACAGCAGCAATCTGCCCAACACGTTCAAGATCGTCGTTAACGTTATCGACCGCGCGGGGAACGTGGCGGTCCAACAAGAGGTTATCGTCGTCTATCGGTAAGCCTCCCCACAGGAATATTCGATGTCAAAAGCAAGGAAGCTCTTCATAATCGGCGGCTCGCTCAGCGCGGTGGCCGCCTCGGCTCAAGTCCCGGACATGATGACCGCCCTCGATGCGGGCGGGCGCGCGCTCGGAGCGGGCAGCGCCTTTAACGCCACCACGGTCAGCACCCTTTCCGCAACGTACAATCCGGCCGCGCTCGCCTTTATCAATCGAAGCACCGCCGGCATCGCGGCGCGAACGGTCGAAACGACCAAAACGACGGTGACCGGTGAAGTCAACGACCTCCGTCTGGACAGTAAATCGGATGTCGGGGGCTATCGAGGAACCCACTTTGGATTTGCCCTTCCCCTCAAACGGGGACCAGGCACAAAAGGCGTCATTGCCGTGGCTTGGACCGTGGGCGGATGGCACGAAGACACCCAGCAAGGTTCGAATCTGGCCAATGGCGTCGCCACCTACTTGGACTTCACAAAAGCCCAAACCGACTTCATCAACCTTTCCTACGGAACGGCGAACGGCAGCCAAACGTTTGCATGGGGCGCGGGGTTGGTCTTTGCCCAGCAAAACGTTCGCAATTTCCAGCGCATTACGTTTACCGACCAAAACATTCCGCCCCAACAATCCGATACCGATACCACCGGAACCGGGATTGGATTCCAAGCCGGTCTGCTGTTGACCCCCGCCGAGAATCCCAACCTCAGCTTCGGCGTTTCCGCACGGACGCCGATCAAGGTGAAACACTCCGGCAGTCCGTTGGCGCTCTACGAGCAGATCCCCGGACGCGTTGCGGCCGGCCTTGCGCTTCGACGGGACGGTTTTCGGGGCGGGAGAGACTTTCTCATTCTGGGAGGCGAAGTCCAGCACTTCTTCAATGGTAAAGACAGCCCCCGATTGGATCGTCAAAACCAGACGACGGCCCACTTTGGCGCCGAATACAACTGGAACCGGGGCGAAACCCTTATCCCCATCCGCTTAGGCTATGCGGTAATCCCTTCGGGCGGCGATGGATTCGCGTCCCGCAATGGTTTCACCTACGGCTTCGGCTACCGGCCGGCCGGTAGCGATTGGGAAATCGACATCAACTTCGGCCGGCCGGAAAGCGGTGGGGCCGATACGAGCATCTTTCTGACCTGGCGGTTTGGCAAGTAGGAGCACGGAATGCGGCGTTCATGGATGATGGCAATGGGATGGGCGCTTCTCGCGCCCGCGGTGCTGGCTCAAGGCTGGGCCGAAGCGTATGAAAAGGGTCTCAACGAGGCGCGTGCCGGCAGTTGGGCCAACGCTCGAACTGCGTTTAAGCAGGCGGCCGCCTTTCGTACCGAGGATGTTTCCGGCCCCACCAACCTTCCCGGACCGGTGACCGAGCGCCGCCAATGGCGGAACGGCGCCCCTTACTCCCCCAATTTTCTTGCCGCCTACTGCGCCTATCGTCAAGCCGGGGGCGCCAGCGGGTCGGCCCAATCGGACCTTTATCGAACGGCCGCGTCCGAGATGGAGGGCCTGCTCGCCAAGCAGCAATACTCTCCCGAAGCGTTTTACTTCTTGAATTGGCTTTACGTAAGCCTAAGCGATACCGAAAAGCGCCTCAAACTCGATGCGCAGTACGCGACGGTTCGCGAGAAAACGACCTTTAGAGTCGACACCGAACCGCTCGCGCCTCAAGAGATCGCCGCCGTGGCCGGGCTGTCAGGCCGCCCGAACCCCGCCGCGCCAAGGACCGCGCCAACCACGCCCAACAACCCCACGCCGCTTCCGACAAACCCTTCCATCGGCGTCGGCGCGGGAATCGGAACGCGGGTGGCCATTCTGCCCAACAAGTACGCGCTGATTATCGGCAATTCCGCCGGCCGCATCGCCGGACTTGAGATTCCCTACGCCTCGGATGATGCGCAGCGCGTACGCGAAGCCTTGACGATGAGCGCGGGTTACGCCGAAGCGAACATCGATCTCGTCGTTAACGCGACCGCCACCCAAATGCTCGCCAGCGCCAAAGCCCTTGCCGACCGGATTCCTGATGGCGCGACCGTCTTCTTCTACTTCTCGGGATCCGGGGCGAATCTCGATGGAAAAGACTTTCTTGCCGGCGTGGACTCCGAATCGGCAATGGACAGCAGCACCATGGCGGCCAAAGGCGAAATCTATAAGCTCTTTATGGCCAAAGGGGCTCGGGTTTACGCCTTTTTCCAAGTTCATCGGCCGATGAGCAACGGACGCTATTTCGGCATGGAGGTTCCGCTTTTCGGGCTCATCTCCCAATGTCAATCGACGATGCCGGGCAGTCAGGTCTATTCGCACGTTCGCAATGGCAAGACGGTCGGGCTTTACACCGATGCGCTGGCGATGACGCTCGACCAATTCCGAAGCAACCAGGTGCCGATCATGGAGTTTGGCTGGCAACTGTTCTTCCGCATGCGTCGCGGCGACACCGGCCGCGAAGGCGGCAGCAGCGGCCAAACCCCGACCCTTCCGGTGCTGACGAACATGGCGACCGACGCCCGGTTTTAGTCGGCCTCCGCCCAACGGTCGGCGGCAACGAGAAGCCCCCGAAGCGTCGCCTGCGGTTCCCATGTGCGCGCGTGGACGGTTAAGGGGGCGACAACTCCGGCGGCCCCTCCGGTCGAAACGACATGCGGACGGGCGTTGAGCTCTTCCGCGATCGCGTCGATCAATCCATCCACCGCTTTCGTCAGCGCCAGCACGGTTCCGCTCAAAAGGCATTCGCGCGTGGTTCGGCCGATCGCCCCCACCGGTACATCCAAGGCGATCTCGGGGAGGCTCGCCGTGCCTCGATGAAGCGCCTGTGCCATCATCCTCGCGCTCGGGAGGATCGCGCCGCCCAGGAACGCGCCCGATGCGTCCACGACATCCAACTTCGTGGCCGTACCAAAATCGACGAGAATCGCCGGGAGCGGCCCGGTCGAAAGGAACAGCGCGTTCGCCAAACGGTCGGCGCCGACGGTTTCCAGGCTCTCGTAAAGCACCCTTAACCCGGGGACGGTCGCGGCGGTCAGCTCCCGAGAGGCGACGCCCCGACTCTCGAGAAGTGCACGGAAGTACGACGTCTTCTCGGGCACAACCGAGGCGATCGCCGCCCGATCGATCCCGCGGTCGATGAGGAACCTCAAGTCCGACTCCGTGTCGATGATTCGAGAATCGAATGGGCCGTCCGGCTCTCGCCAGCCCGCCTTCACCCGGGTGTTCCCAATGTCAATCGCCAAGCGCATGGGTCAAATCCACCCGACTATAGACCGATCCGCCGAGGCGAACGATGAGCTCGGCCAGCAGTTTCTCCGCCACCCGATCGCGCAGCGATGCCTCGTCGGCCTCCACCATGATCCGCAGCATGGGCTGGGTGCCGCTCGCGCGCACGTTGAGCCGACCCCGCCCCGCCAACGCGGCTTCCGCTTCACCGAGCGCCTCGGCAACCCCCGGCTTGGCCTCCCAATCGTTGCGATCGCCGATCTGGAGGTTAACCAGCAGTTGCGGCCACGCCGCAAAGTCGTCGTAGAAGCTCGATGCGGGCCGACCCTCTCGCTTCAAGACCCGCAAGAACTCAAGCATCGTGGCCAGGCCGTCGCCGGTCGGCCCGAGTTCGGGAAAGATCAGGTGGCCGCTCTGTTCGCCACCCACTTGCGCCTCGCGCGCTTCGATCGCTTGAGCTACGTATTTGTCGCCGACGGGCGCCCGATGCAGTTCGATCCCGACGCGCTCCAGATACTTTTCGAAGCCCCCGTTGCTCATCACGGTCCCCACTACGACCGGCGTCCGCATTCGTCCCGCGGCACGCCAATGGGCACTCCAGATGCCCAGCGTTCGGTCTCCGTTGATGAGTCTTCCCTTCTCATCGCTGAAAATCGCACGATCCGCGTCGCCATCGAAGGCAACTCCTACGGCACAGTCAGCCGAAACCGTAAGTTGCTGGATCGTTTCCGGCTTGGTCGCCCCGCCCTCCGCGTTGATGTTCATGCCGTTTGGCTCGGCCCCCACGACGACCCGTTCGGCTCCTAATCGCTTCAAGATCTCCGGTCCCAAGCGATAGGCGGCGCCATGAGCGCCATCCACCGCCACCCGCATCCCCTCGAGCCGCTCGGGAACGAGGCTCTCCAAAAACTCGAGATAGGCGGTTTCCGGTTCATTCGAGGGCTCGATGGTCCCAACCGCTGACCCGATGGGGCCTTCAGAGGCCGCCTCCATGTGGTCTTCGATGGCGCGCTCGACGGCATCCGGAAGCTTTCGCCCATCGTGTCCGATCAATTTGATCCCGTTGTCCGGCGCGGGGTTGTGGCTGGCCGAAATCACCACGCCAAGCGAGAACCGGCCGGTTCGGGCGGCGAATGCGATGGCGGGCGTCGGCGCGATCCCGAGCGTTGTCACGTTGACCCCCGCCGAGCAAAGGCCCGCCGCCAAGCCGGCCCCCAACATGGGGCCACTGCGCCGCGTATCCCGGCCCACGACCGCGTAGGGGGGCTCGCCCGCCTCGATAAGGCGCGCACCCGCCGCCCGGCCCACGCGATAGGCGAGTTCGGGCGTTAGATCGCGATTCGCAACACCTCGGATGCCATCGGTGCCGAAAAAACGACGGCTCACGAAAGGCCCTTGGCGACCTTGACGCGCGCGGGTCGAATCACCTGTCCGCCCAGCGTATAGCCCGCCTCCAATTCCTCGACGATCGTCCCTTCCGGCTGGTCCGACTCAGCCACCACCGCAAGCGCCTCATGCACATTGGGATCGAAGTGCTGCCCCATCGAGGGAACCCGCTTGAGCGATCGCGACTCCAGCGCGGACCGAAGCAGTCGCTCGACCCCTTTGATGCCCTCGGCCATCGATTCGCTGCTCGCGCCCGATTCCGCCGCTGCGACCGTACGCTCAAAGCTGTCCAAGACCGGCAGCAGATCGCGCAGCAAGTCCTCGGTCGCCCGAATCCGAAGCGCCTGGCGTTCCAGCTCGACCCGCTTTTTGTAGTTCTGCATGTCGGCGACGGTGCGCAAGAGTTGGGATTGCAGCGACTCACGCTCATCGGCAATCCGCTGCAGATCAACTTCGAGCCGCTTGAGATCGGCAAGGAGGGCATCCTGCTCGGGCGAGAGGTCTTGCTCGACCGGTTCTACGGGCGATTCGGCGGGAGAGGCGGGACGTCGGGGCATGACAATAGGCAAATCCGTCGGCTGGAATTCCGGTTCAATTTTACCTTGCTTTAGGCCTTCAGTCGATTTTCAAGGGGGACGTCCCCAGGCGCCTCAACCGTCGTGGATTGAGGCTCGACGCGTTGGGACCGAATCGCATCCTCAACCCGGTCCATCAGCCGGGTGAGCTTCCGGCGGTCGCGCCGAAACCACTTCGAAGTCGTTCGCCGAAACCCGCCTGCGAGCACCAAGACAAGGCCAATGGAAAGCAGGAGCGAAATCAGCGGTCGAAAGGCGTCGATCGCCCAACTCGCCATCACGCCCCCGAAGAGGCCGATGGTGGTCAGCACCATGCCCAAGGCAATCGCATCATCGATGAACGAAACCATCTTGAGCCGCACTGAATTCGGAGTCTGGGTCGCGGTGAAATGGATCGACCCCAAGTCGTGCTTCCAATGCCATGTTCGTACCGGCCCCGACGTTACGCCCGCGATCGATTGATGGAACGACGCATTGAGCTCGCCCACGACGGCCTGCCATTGATCCTCGTCGAACGGCCCCTCCAACACGCGTTCGAATTCGTACGATGGCGGCGCGCCGAGCCATCGCGTCTGCGCCTCGTCCGCATCGTCGTCGAGCCCGCGCATGGCCTCGCGAAGGCTCTCCGCCTCCAGCCCGACCTCCTGGCCGATCCGCATCAATTCGTCGCCGGAGACCCCCTCGCGCTCGGAACGGCTTCGCCCCGTTCGAACTTGGATGTCCGCGGCCCGACGAAGGATTCGCGCGGTTTCCTTCTCCGTGTAAAGCCGGTCGGTATGGGGTTCTCGAGCCATAGCTACCCTTGATCGGTACGTTGTAGACGGGACACACGTTGCCGAAGGCTCATTTGGCGAACCGGTCGAAAAACGTGAATGCGGCGGGAATCGCCTCTGCGGGAAGCATCAGATGCTCCACGCCTTCGTATTCGTCCAGCTTCAGATCCGGACGCGCCCCCAATTCCGTCACGATATTGCGAACGGTCCCCACGATCCGCGCGACATCCTCTTTGCCGATCGCGAAATAGACCGGCCCGGTTAACCACGCGGCCAAAACGCCGGTAGAAGCCGGTGCGAGCAGCGCCATCGCCGCCGGCTTTCGGCGAAGCTCGGCGGCGGCGGCGGCGCTTCCGGCCCCCCGGCCGGCGCCCAACACGAAGTATCGGCCAAACGGCGCGCGCCGATGCCGTTCCAGCCACGCCAGCGCATCTCGCACCGCATGCTCCGTATCGGCGGCGCCGACAAAGCCCCAGCCACGCCGGCTTGCCTCGGCAGCGGCTCGGCCCTGCCCCAAACACTCGAAAAACGCCCCTTCTCCACCAAATCCCGACACTGCGATTACCACCGCTGGCACATCCGCCACCCCCTTGGGGAATTCCACCCGAAGCGACGTCGCGCCTTGCCGTGCGTAGGGAACCGCGTCCAGCCGCTGAATGCTGACCTCCCTCGAAGCCAAGCTCTCGCCTACCGCCAGCAGTGCCCCAATCGAGCGGCCGGGATCCAGCGAGCCGGGCGTCTCGAAGAGAAGGCGAATCTGCTCGCCAAGCATTCGGGCCGCCTCATCGTCTGACTCCAGCAACCTCATCATTCGAGATCGAGCCGACTTGACGATCGAGAGCGGAATCGATCGCGAACCCGAACCGACCTGCGCGGTGACAAGTAGGCCCAGCTCAGGCGTGCGCGAGAGCTCGGGTTCCAGTCGATCCGGGCGGACTTCCAATGTGAGTTTGCGACCGGGATGAAGCACGGCCTCCCGATTGCCAATCTTCAGCCGAAGCGGACTCAAATCCGTCGGACGATACGCCCAGTCCACCTCCAGCCGCGCCGGCTGTCCAGGTTCCGCCACCGGGGGCCGAAACCGGAGGATCGCCGCCTGATCCGGACTGGGCCGACGACCTTCCAACTCGGCCCACGCGGCGTCGAGGGCTTGGCATGCCTCGCTCCAACGATTGCCGAAGAGCAGGGCTGCCGCCTGCCGCAGGCGCGGCAACGCTTCCGTCCGCCGAGCCGGGTTGGAAGCCAGCGCCCACGTCGCGTCGAGGCTACGCCATCGGTCCCAGGCGTCGGCGAAGGTGGCCGCGTAGCCCGCTTGAGCGGCGAGTGCCCAGCCCACGGCAAACGCGATCACCATGTGTGGAGTGTACACGGGCGCCTATTGGCCCTACGGGGTCGGTGGCGACGCTGGCTTTTTGGCGCGTTCGTCTTGGATTCGCATGGAGGTCGGCGCGGCCGGCAAAAGGAGCGGTTTTGGGATCGGGCGGTTGACCGAGACGTAGCGGATCGTTTGAACATCGAGCGGATCGACCGGAGCCGTGTAACCCCATTCGGCAAGCTGGATTGCAAGCTGCGTTTTGTTTTCGAGGTCGTCATAGTCGATTCGAATGACCTTCAAATCCCGATCCTGCGGGTTAAAGAAAACCCGCATCGTACCGAGCTTGGTCGATTTGAATCGGATGCCCTCTTCCCCAGCTTCGCCCTTGCAGGCCACCACGTCGCCATCCGCCGCCACCAGATCGGTAAAGCCCTTGTCCCCGTTGAGCAGATAGAACAACGGCGAGGAAGCGCCGCCGCGCTGCGCGAGCCCCGGATCGCAATCGTAAACGGCGGGCTTGGCGTCTTTAAGCGTGACGGGAGCTGCGACATACAGGGAATCGACCAGCAGAGTCTTTCCGTCGCTGACGAAGATCTGGCCATCGCCCCATGTCCCGGTGAGTTCCATTCGAAATCCAACGCCATTCTGCCAATGAAAGTCCATGGTGGCGACCGGGTAGTACGGCAAGCGCGATTCGCTTCGCGACACGATGCCGATCTCGGCGTGGAGCGATTTCAGCTTGCTCATCGCGGCAAACACCTGCTTGAGCCGAGGCTCGGCCGAGCGATCGGCCTTCGGCGGCGTTTGCCCAACGGCGAAAGCGGTA
Organism: uncultured Fimbriimonadaceae bacterium; assembly: GCA_964405415.1. Classification (GTDB taxonomy): domain Bacteria; phylum Armatimonadota; class Fimbriimonadia; order Fimbriimonadales; family Fimbriimonadaceae; genus CAYONY01. Next base: position 8,516 of record CAYONY010000136.1, read on the forward strand.
GCCCAAACCAAACCGAAGATCAAATTGCGACGCATGTCGAAGCGCATTGTATTCGATGGGCGGCAAATGGGCCCCGCGGATTCGAAAAGAAGCCCCGCGCCCCGTCGACCTATGCGGTTCATAATAGCGTTCAACCTGACTGCCAACGGACTCCAATGACGCTGTCCTCTTCCCCCTTCGCCCCCGGTTGCGCGTTTTATTCCCGCACACCGGATTCCACCTTCTCGCCGGAGGATTTCGGCACCGACGACCGGCTTATGATCGAGACGGCCGAACAGTTCAGCCGCAAAGAGGTGCTGCCCCTCGCGGAACGGCTCGACAAGCAGGAACCCGGGCTCATGCCGTCCCTGATCCAAAAGGCCGGCCAGCTTGGCTTCTGCGGGATCGATGGTCCCGAAGCTTATGGCGGGCTGGGCTTGGGCAAGAATCTGGCCGCTCGGATCCTCGAATTCCTTAGCCTCGACGCTTCGTTCAGCGTCACCCTCGGGGTCACCAGCGGGATCGGCCAAGTCGGGCTCTCGTGGTTCGGAACCCCCGACCAGAAGGCGAAGTACCTTCCCCGCGTCCTTTCCGGCGAGGCGATGGCGGCCTACTGCCTGAGCGAGCCGAACAGCGGCACGGACGCACTGGCCGCTCAGACCCGCGCCGAAAGAAAGGGCGACAAGTGGGTTCTGAATGGCACCAAGATGTGGATCAGCAACGCCCAATGGGCCGAGCTGCTTATCGTTATGGCCAAGATCGACGGGGAGCAATTCTCGGCGTTTTTGGTT
>CAYONY010000137.1:0-8696 GCA_964405415.1 uncultured Fimbriimonadaceae bacterium
GCCGCCTCAATTTACTCTCAACTCAAGGCTATCGGTACTCATGCCCTCGGTTCCTTCATAAAGGGGTAGAACCTGCCTTGGTCGTGAAGGAGAGCTTAGCGAACGAACTGGCGGACCTGATTGGGGCCGAGAGGGTTCTCTCGGGCCCCTCGGTTTCGCGCGCCTATGATTGCGATGCCTACACCGTTGACCGCTCGGCGCCCCAAGTCGTCGTCCTCCCCGAATCGACGGAGGAAGTCCAGAAGGTCGTCCAATGGTGTCTTAAGAACGAGGTTCCCTTCACTCCGCGCGGCGCGGGCACGGGCCTTAGTGGGGGCGCTTTGCCCGCCAAAGCGGGGGTCGTCATCTCCACCAAAAAGCTCACCAAGATTCTCGAGGTCGATCTTGAAAACCGCTGCCTGAAAGCCCAGGCGGGGATTCCGAATAAGCGGATATCGGACGCCGTTGCCGACCACGGCCTCCACTTCGCGCCGGATCCTTCCTCCCAATCCGTCTCGACGCTGGGCGGAAACATCGCCGAAAATTCGGGCGGGCCGCACACCCTCAAGTACGGGGTGACGGTCCAGCACATCCTTGGCGTGACGCTCGTCGATCCAGCCGGCGAGGTGCTGGAGTTCGGCGGAAAGGTCGCCGGTGGGCCAGGGTTCGATTTTGTGGGGCTGATCGTGGGCGGCGAGGGCACACTGGGGATCGTGACCGAAGCCTGGGTGAAGCTGACGCCTTTGCCGAAGGCGGTGAAGACCGCGCTCGCTGCCTTTCCGAACGTGCGAGGCGCGACCCAAACCGTGGCCGACCTCATCGCCCAAGGCGTCATTCCGGCGGCAATGGAGATGATGGATCGGGGGATCTTGAAGGCGCTGCGAGCGGCATTTAACTTGGAGTACCCGGATGGATCGGATGCACTTCTCTTGATCGAGTGCGATGGCGACGACCCTTCGCAGGTCGAAAACGAGATTCGGGCCGCCGAAGCCGCTTGCCGAGCCAATGGCGCGATCGACTTCAAAGTCGCGGCGGGCGAAGAAGAGCGCCATAAGCTTTGGACCGCCCGGAAGAAGGGCATCGGGGCGATGGGTCGGCTCGCGCCCAGCATCGTCACCCATGATGGGGTGATCCCTCGGTCGAAGCTTCCCGAGATGCTCGATTTTTGCTTCGCGGTGGCCGAAGAGCACGGGCTCGGCATCGCGAATCTCTTTCATGCCGGAGACGGAAACCTCCACCCGTGCTTTTACTTCGATGATCGCGATCCGGACCAAGTGCGCCGGGTGATCGAGGCGGGGGAGATCATCATGCGCAAGTGCGTGGAACTGGGCGGGTCGCTCAGCGGTGAGCACGGGATCGGAGTCGAGAAGATGGACCTGATGCCGCTCATGTTCTCCGAGGATGACTTGAGAGTTCAAGCGATGGCCAAGCGGATCTTTAATGAGGGGGAGCTTTGCAATCCGTGCAAGGTGCTTCCGAATCAGAAAGGGTGCATCGAGCACCAGCGACGATGGAGAGGGGTGGCGTGGTGACAGGTGCCACGCACGAGTCGGTGGCCGAGCGGCTCCGGACCGAGAAAGGTCCATTCCGGCTCGTTGGTTCGGGAACGAAGAGCGCTTGGGCTGGAGCGGCCCAAGGCGAGCCTTTCATCCTTGGCGGCCCATCCGGGATTGTCGATTGGCATCCCGCCGACATGGTCGCGGTCGTGGCGGCCGGTACTCCGGTGCGCCAGTTGCAGGCGGAGTTGGGAGCATGCGGCCAATGTCTGCCCTTGCTCGACGAAGGGTTGTCGCCTTGCGGAACCGTCGCCGGCGAGATCGCGATGGACTTTCCGCACCGGCTCGAAGGCCGTTATGGCGGCTGGCGCGACTGGGTTTTGGGCGTCCGGGCTGTCTTAGCCGATGGCACGGTGTTTCGAAGCGGAAGCCGGGCGGTGAAAAACGTCGCGGGTTACGATCTTCATCGCCTGATGGTCGGCTCTCGAGGGACGTTGGCCGTACTTCTGGAGGTCGTCCTTCGGACCTACCCGCGGACCGTTTTCAATGGACTCGAGCCGCTGGCCACCGCGAAACCGGCGACCAGCGTCATCCGGGTGCCAAGGACTGCGTTCGATGCCGAAGTCGAGAATGTAGGCGGCGATCTGATCGCATCCGACCGTGAAACGGGCACGATTTGGGCATCCCGCCCCCTTCCTTCCCCCGGCCAAGGATGGGTCATGAAGCCCGGAGAGATTTCAGTTCATCCCACCCAAATCCGCTTCATGAAGCGCGCCAAGCAGATCTTCGACCCCACGAACAAGCTGAATCCGGGCGAGTGGGGGTTTATGTGAGTGAAGTTGGCAGTTGGCAGTTGGCAGTTGGCAGTTCGGAAGGGGAAGCCGAAGGTAACAATTCAAAAACCCAAGGGTTCGATAAATCGTCAATCGTCAATCGTCAATCGTCAATATCCGACCTCGCCTCCCCCTGCATCCGCTGCGGATTCTGCTTGGAGTCGTGCCCTACCTTTGTCCTGACCGGCGAAGAGACCGAGTCGCCGCGAGGAAGGATTTACTTGATCCGCAGCGCCGACGAGGGGAAAATCGCTTGGGAGGAGGCCCGACCCCATGTGGACCGCTGCGTCGGCTGCCGGGCTTGCGAGACGGCCTGCCCGAGCGGGGTCGAATACGGCCACCTGCTCGAATTGGCAAGGGAAGAACTGAAGCATCGCGGCGGCTGGGATCCTCGGCGATTCCTGTTGAAGGGGCTGACTCGTCCGCGTGAGATGCGCCGAAACCTGCGGTTGATGCGGCTTTGGCCGGGTCGGCGTTTCCCTGGGTTTTTGAGCCGGCTCTTGAGTGGAACGGCGCCCGAAGCCGATCGGCCCTCGGCGCCTGAACCTCGCGCCTGGCCCCCGCTGGAGGTTCAAAAGCTCCCGCCGGTTAAAGGGGAAGTCTATCTGCTCGAGGGCTGCGCGATGCGGGTGCTCTATCCACAGGTACACGAAGCCACAAAAAGACTCTTAAGACGCGTGGGCTATACGGTTAGGCCGACACCAACTGCCGGATGCTGCGGCGCGCTTCACGCCCACAATGGCTATCTCGGCGAAGCCCATCTCATGGCGGCAAATCTCGAAAGAGCAATGCCAGACGCATTGCCGATCATCACCAATTCCGCCGGCTGTGGAAGCTGGCTTCAGGATGCGGGGTTGAAAGGGCGCACCATCGATGCCTCGTCTTTTCTCTTCGAGAATGGGCTAGTTGAGTTGCTCAGGCAGCATGCGGAGTTCGAAACGACGGTCACCTACCACGACGCGTGCCACTTGGCCCATGGCCAAGGCGTTCGGAATCCCCCGCGCGAACTCTTGAAGGCGATCCCGGGTCTTCGGTTCGTCGAACTGGAGGAGGCCGATCGTTGCTGCGGAAGCGGTGGGATCTACAACCTGACCCAGCCCCAAATGGCCCGCCGGCTCCTGAATAGAAAGTACGGCTTTATTGAGAAATCCGGCGCCGAAATCGTCGCGATGGGCAACCCTGGATGCCACGCCTGGATCGCCCAAGCGGCACGCGAACATGGGGGAAGTATTCGCGTAATCCACACACTCGAGTTGTTAGAAAGTGCGTTTACAACCTCTCCGTAAATCATCACGGTCATCGTGTACTCCGTGTTGAAGCAAGCATTAGAGTCTTAAACACGGAGAGCACGAGGGACAAAGGGGTTAGTGAGCCACCCATGCATCATAAAACCGCTCCCTCGCTTTCTTTGCGCGTTCGACGCAATCGTCTCCCGGCACATTCAGATGTCCCATCTTGCGGCCCGGCCTCGATTCGGCCTTTCCATACCAATGAACTCGGACCTCCGGATCCTCCGAGAGCGCCGCCCTCAACCCCTCGCGCCAGTCGCCCGCTCCCTCCTGCCCGAGCAGGTTCGCCATGCAGACCGGACCGCCCGACGGCTCAATCGGGGGCAGCCCCATCGTCAGTCGCACATGCTGCTCGAACTGGCTCACCCCGCCCCAATCGAGCGTGTAATGCCCGGTGTTGTGGGGGCGGGGCGCGATTTCATTCACCACCACCTGACCATCCGCCGTTTCGAATAGCTCCACTCCAAAGAGCCCAAACGTGCCGACCGCTCGTACCGCCGCGATCGCCACCTCCGAAGCGTCGATTCCACTCGGAAACACGAGGTCGCAGACGTGGTTCGTCTGAACCGTCTCCATCGTCGGAAACGCTCCGTCGCCTTGGGGCGAGAGGTAGACCATGGCGGCCAGTTCGCGTCGAAAACTCACAAACTCCTCCGCCAGCCAGCCCCCCGGTTCCCAAAAGCCGCGATGATCTTCGAACTCCGATTCGTTGCGGGCATAGCGCGTACCCCGGCCGTCGTAGCCGCCAAACCGCGCCTTGAGCACCATCGGAAAGCCGATCTCCGCTTTCGCTGCCTCGCCTTCACCCTCGATGGCCACCGCTCGCGGCGAGGGGACGCCATTCCGGGCAAAGGCCTCCCGCTGGCCCAGCTTGTCCTGAATCGTGCCAAGCGCTTCAAAATCGAACGCTAACTCCGTCAGGGAGCGACCCGCAAAGGTGAGCCCGGCGAGAATCCCCGCCGTGGGCGTGAATTCGTTCTCGAGGGTCACCCGTTCGCAGTTGCCGAAGAGTTGGGCAATCGCCATCGGATCGTCGAGCGAACCTTGAAGCGCCGGCGCCACCTGGCTCGCCGGAGTATCTTTTCCCGGATCGAGCGAGAGGCAACGGAACCCCATCCGTTGCGCAGCCTGGATCGACATGCGCGCGAGCTGGCCGCCCCCCAAAAACCCGATATCATAGCCGCGCTCAGTCGAAGACATCTTCTAGGACTTGCCTCCTTCCAAACACGAGTCGGCTGGCCCGCTTCGCTTCCTCGGGAAGCCAGGCCCCTCTTGCAAAGGCCTTTAGCGGCGCCCCGCCTCGAAGGCGCGCCTCCTTACCGACGAACCCGATGACCGTATCGAAATCGGACCGCTCCGGCATTTCGAAGGTCAAACCGACCCGGGAGCCCTCCTTGGTCGGCAGGGCCCACCCTTCGGCCCGCACGCCCAGAAGCACCGCGTCCCCCTGCTCCCGAAGTTCGTTCAGCCGCTCTGCGACCTGTTCGGCAACCTGTGCGCCGGGATCGGCTAGGTCGACCCATGCCGACAGATGGCGCGGACCGACCGATACCACCGTCACCCCCCATCGGTCGTGCGCCAAGGGCGGCCCAAAATCGGAGGTGAAATTGAGGTCGGCGAGCCCGCCAAATCCCGCTTCCCGCATTTTCAAGATCCGCCCTTCCGATCCGGGCAGGCTTTCGGGCCCATCGTAGTGCACCGGCACACTTTGAATGTGGGCCAAATGTTGGGCAAACACGTACCCGCTGCCGAAGCAGGCGGCGTCTTCGTCGAGCGGCTCGAACCGGACGTGGTCCAAAGCGCCGATTCGCGAGTGGGAACCGGCGTGCCGGTTGAGGTCGATCGCCGGCAGGACAAGCTCGCACGCATCGAAAAGTGCGACGCCGTGGTTGCGGTCCGGGCCGAAGGCGGTTACTTCGGTCCGGTTCATGTCGGGGTCGGACCAGAGGTCGACGACGTCGAGGTCGTGGTCGCCAAGGAGGTCCTCCAAGTCGGAGGCCAACCGGCGGTCGCGCCCGAACGACCACGCCGAGGTCACGATCAACCGGGGACGAAAGGGCTCCATCGCTTACATTCCGACGATGTTGTAGCCGCTGTCGACGAAAACGATCTGGCCGGAAACGCCTTTGCTCAAATCGCTCAAAAGATAAATCGCGCTGCCCGCGACTTCATAGGAGCCGTATTCGCGTTTGAGCGGCGCGCGCTCGTGGACATAGCCGATCATATCGAGCAATCCCTTCACGCCGCGGGCGGCGACCGTGTTGATGGGGCCGGGGCTTAGGGTGTTGACGCGGATGCCCTTGGTCCCAAGATCGAACGCCAGATACCGGACCGACGATTCCAGCGCCGCTTTGGCCACCCCCATCACGTTGTAGTTGCCCACCGCCCGGGTGCTGCCCAAATAGCTCAAGGTGATGACGCTTGCATCCTCGTTGAAAACCGGTTCCAAGACTTTGCAGAGCTTGACCAGCGAATAGCAGCTGATGTCGAGCGCCATCGCGAACCCTTCGCGCGACGTGTCGATAAACCGGCCCGCCAAGTCGTCCTTGTTGGCGAACGCCGCCGAATGGACCAGAAAGTCGATCTTTCCGTAAGCCTTCTCGACGTCGGCGACCAGCTGGTCGAGTTGCTCATCCACCGTGAAATCAACGGTAAAAGGGCGCATCCGCCCTCGCCCTTCGATCAGTCCCTTCACGCGTTCGAGCATGCGCTCGTTTTGGCCGCCGACCCCGACTTCGGCGCCGTTCTGCTCGGCCAGATCGGCGATCGCCCAGCCGATCGACTTTTCATTGGTGACGCTGAGGACGAGCCCCTTTTTGCCCTGCAAAAGCATGGAAGGATTATGGCGGCTCTATTCCCCCTCCTTGTTTTCAAGCGCAGCGAGAAAATGAGGAGGGGGTTAGGGGGAGGAGATCCGGGCGAAGGAGTCTCTCCCTCTCCCAACCCTGCCCTCACGTTCGCTTTGCTAAACCAAGGGAGGGGAGCTAAGTCAGCTCGGGCCGCCGGCTCTTCACTTCCGCCACGATCTCCTTCACCCGTTGGGCGTCTTTCTTCGGGCAAACCAGCACCGCATCCGGCGTCACCACCACGAGCACATCCTTCAGACCGACGATCCCCACCAGCATGCGGTCTGCATCGCTGTAAACGATGTTGCCTTCGGCATCGATGCAAATGACGTCGCCCACCGCCACATTGCCGGCCTCATCGGCCGGAAATGAGCGCTCCAGTGCGTCCCATGAGCCCACATCATCCCAGGGAAAATCGGCGACGACCGTCATCACGCGCGGCGATTTTTCCAGGAGCGCGTAGTCCACCGAAATGTTGGGCAGGGTTTCGAACGCGCGTTCGGCGCTTGCCGCGTCGCCTTCGCCAAGTGCTTGGATCATCGTTCGCGTCGCTTCAAACGCCTCGGGCTGGGCGGCTTCGAGCTCCTTGAAAAACGTCGGCAAGGTCGCGAACACCATCCCCCCGTTCCAATAGAACCCACCTTGGGCAAGGAAAGCTTCGGCGGTGGCGCGGTCGGGCTTTTCGCGAAAGGACCTAGTCCGAAAGACGCCGGCCGGATGTTCAGTGCCGGGATCGGTTTCAATGTAGCCAAAGCCGGTTTCCGGGCGATCCGGCGGCATGCCGATCGTCACCAGGGCCCCTTCGGATTCCGCGACCGCCATCGCCAACTCAACACGGGCGCGGAAGCGATCCGGCTCACCGATCCGGTGGTCGGCCGTGAGCACCGCCATGGTGACGTCGTCGCCAAAATGCACCGAGAGCTGAGCCGCTGCCCAACAAAGGCACCCGAGCGTGTTCCGTTTGGCCGGTTCCACCAGAATCTGGCCCGGCGGAACCAAACCCGAGTCGCGAACCGGGCCCTCGACGCTTTTGCCAATCGCCGCAAAGATGCCTGAACCGCCAAAGAGCGGCTCCACGCGGTGGACCGCTTCTTCGAGCAGGGACATCTGCGGGTGGGCCAGTCGCAAAAGCTGTTTGGGGCGGCTCGCCCTCGAGACCGGCCAAAATCGCTCCCCGGCCCCTCCGGCCATGATCACGGCAACGCGCTTCATCGGGCGGCCAGGCTCCTCCAGTAGTCGGCCGTGCGCCGCAGGCCCTCCGATAAATTAACCGCCGCCGAAAAGTTCAATCCTTCGCGAGCCCGGCAAACGTCGGCCGAAGAGAGCCGCACTTCGCCGCTTCGGGCCGGCTGATGCTCGATCACCGAGGTCGACCCAAGCGCCGCCACGACCGATTCCGCCAATTCGCGAATGGAGATGCTCGAACCCGCGCCGATGTTGTAAGGACGTCCGTCCTCGATGTCCGATTCGAAAGCGATGAGATTCGCCCGGACGACATCCTCGACATAGACGAAGTCCCGCGTCTGGCTTCCGTCGCCAAAGATAATCAGCGGCCTCCCTTCCAAGGCTCGCGTCACGAACTTCGGAACGACCGCCGCATATTCGGAGTTCGGGTCCTGTCGTGGACCGTAGACGTTGAAATACCGCAGCGCGATCCCACGAAGGCCCGCCTCGTCATGGAGGCGGCGCAGTTCCTGTTCGCCCACGAGCTTGTGTTCGGCGTAGGGGCTGAGGGTTCGCGGAGGCTCCGTTTCCTCGACCGGAAGATTCGGCGTGTCGCCGTAGATCGCGCTGGATGAGCTGAAAACGACCTTGGCGCCTTCGCGCGCCGCCGCCTCGAAGACCCTTCGCGCGCCTTCGACATTCACCTCGTAGGTGCCGGCAGGGTCTTCGATCGAGCGGGGCACGCTGGCGATCGCCGCCAAATGAAACACCGCATCGGCTCCGGCCATTCCTCGATTCACCGCTTCGGGGTCCAGGATCGACCCCTCAACGACTTCCAATTCTCCTCCTAGTCCGAAGAGGTTTTCGGAAATGCCCGAAGAGAAGTCATCAAGGACGGCAACCGAATCTCCTCGCCCAAGCAGCCCTCGTACAAGATGGCTTCCAATAAACCCGGCTCCGCCGGTGACGAGGGCATGCACGGGCTCATTATGAAGCGGAGCTTTGGCGTGCGCGACGAAGCCGCGCTTTTCGATCGCGTCGAAGCTTCGCGCTCAAAGGGCAGCTTTGCCGCGGGCGTTCAAATCCCGG
>CAYONY010000137.1:8712-9252 GCA_964405415.1 uncultured Fimbriimonadaceae bacterium
TGGCGACGAAGTCGCCACTCTTGGCATGCGAAACCCCAAGTCCCGCACCCGGAAGGGGTGCCAGATATCGAGTTGGGGTCGAGGGCGCGCCGAGCAAGTTCGACTGAGCTAAAACGCGAGGCAAGCTTCAAGCACTCCACATCCAAAGTGCGACGGCGTCGCGCACTCAAAAGCCTGCGGCACGATTCCTGCCTTTCTCTCCCCGAGCCCACGAGGGCTCCCGTACACTTCACAATGAGACCTATGCGCGCCGTACTCACCGGAGGCGCGGGCTTTCTCGGCTCGCATCTCACCGACCGCCTCACCCGCGAGGGCTGGGAGGTCGTCATCATCGACAACCTCATCACCGGCTCCACCGACAACATCGCCCAACACTTGGGCAATCCGGCGGTCCGGTTCATCAAGCAGGACGTCTCCGAATACCTCTTCGTGGACGGACACGTCGATTTCGTTTTCCATTTCGCCAGCCCGGCCAGCCCCGACGATTTCCGCAAGTACCCGATTCAGGTTCTAAAAGTCGGCGCGCTGGGCACCCACAAG
>CAYONY010000138.1:0-6571 GCA_964405415.1 uncultured Fimbriimonadaceae bacterium
CTCCTCCCTTTCGCACGGCCATAGCTCGGCCGGTTGAAGTAGAGCACGAACTTCGACCGCGGCAAGTCGCGCGGGGGCTCGCCGGGGATCTCCAGGCGGAGCGACGAAACCGCGCCGAACGCATCCATTTCAAGCCCAAAAAAGGCAGGATCTTTGGGTTTCACTTCAGCCAGCCGGATCCCTGGGCCGTCGGCCTCCCAAATCATCTCCTGGGCCGACCAGCCCTTGGCGAACGCGTCCATCGCCCCCAAGAGGATTGTGGCGGGGGAGCCTCGCATCTGTCCGAATTGCGCCTCGACGAACTCGGCATTTCGAAGGGCGGCATCGGAATTTCCGGCGGGGACGATGCGGTGCTTCGAGGCCAGGACGCCGAGCTTCTTGAGGGTTAGCGCGGTCTGGATCATCGCGTCCTGCTGCATGTGGTCGTAGGCGGCATAAGGGAGCCCCGCCGGGGGAACACCGGCAAGCTCGAGGCTGCGGCGCTGGTAGGACGTGAGCTGGGGGGCGAGTTCGCGGGTCGGGAGCTTGCGACGGCGGGCTTTGGAAAAGAGTTTGAGCATGACTCTTTCCCGAAGCGGGAATGGGAAAGTCAATCTAAGCCGGTTCTCGTTGGGAAAGGAACTGGGGGACTCGTGGTGGGTGAGGGGGAGATGAGCCCCTCCCTTGAGGGAGGGGTTGGGGTGGGTGTCTTGTTTGATGCGTCTCGATCTTGACCTCCGAGCATGTGGCCCGCGTCATCCACCACCCGCCCCCTCCTTCAAAGGAGGGGGAGTTTTCTATTCCTCCCAAGCCACGAGGTTCAGTTCGCCCGGCACCACGATATCGGCATGGCGCGGGAGCACCCGTACGGTGTATCCCTTGTGCCCTGCCGTGTCGCAAGCGACCATTCCGGAAAACTGGAAGCATTCCCCATCGCCCTCGATCGGATCCAGCGGGAAGCGCTCCAAACCATGCAGCTCGCGGCTCGGGCCGACCTGGCCCAGCACCGCCTCCACCTGCACCTCCTCCGGTGTGATCGATCCCAAGCGAATGTTGGCCTCGACCCGAAACGAGCTTCCGATCGAATTGACCGTCTCCGACGTGTCGTTCACCTTCAGAATCCGGACGCCGGGCCACTCCTTCTGCATCCGATCGCGCCATTCGAGCGCCGATTTGGCGCGCGCCAAGTCATCAGCGGCCAGGCCCTGGTACAGGTCGGAAGATGGCATGTAGAAGCGGCTGGCATACTCGCCCACCATGCGAGACGTTGAAAATTCAGGAGCGAGCTTAGCAATCGACTGCTTGACCATCTGGATCCAAGCCCGCGGCAGCGCTCCATCCAGCATCGAATAGAACTTCGGGGCGATCTCGGCTTCCAGCAAGTGGTAGAGCGAGCGGCTATCCATCCAATCCTGTTGATCGGGATCGGTGTTCTCAAAGCGTTCGCCGATCGCCCAACCTACCGACGGGTCGTAACCCTCATCCCACCACCCGTCGAGCACCGAGAGATTGAGGCCGCCGTTCGGCACCACTTTCATGCCGCTCGTGCCGCTCGCCTCCATCGGCCGGCGCGGGTTGTTCAGCCAAACGTCGACGCCCTGCACCAGCGCGCGGGCCACCGACATGTCGTAATCCTCGATGAAGACCATCCGCGTCCGGCCGCCTTCGCTCTGAATGAAGTGAACGATCTCCTGAATGAGCTTTTTGCCCCCATCATCGCGCGGGTGGCTCTTGCCGGCAAGCAGGAACTGAATCGGCCGTTCGGGGTGGAAGAGGATGCGCTTGAGCCGCTCCTTGTCGCTCAACAAAAGGCTCGCGCGCTTATAGGTCGCAAATCTTCGGGCGAAGCCGATCGTAAGGATGCGCGGGTCGAGGATCGAGTCGGCCCCGTTGTATTCGGACCGCGGCACGCCCCGCGCTTCCAGCGAGCCCTGCAGGCGTCGGCGGACGGTGCGGATCAGTTCGCCCCGCTGGTTTTCCCGCGCTTCCCAGAGCTCCTGGTCGGGAATCTGGTGGACCCCTTTCCACACCTCGGGATCGCCCGGATTGCGCCGCCAATCCTGGCCCAGATGGGCGTCGAAAAGCTCGGCCATTCGCATCCCGATCCACGTCGCGGTATGGATGCCGTTCGTGACCGAATCGATCGGGGCCTCTTCTTCCGGAAAATCCGGCCAACGGGCGGCAAACATCCCCCGCGTGACTTTCGCGTGGAGCTTGCTGACGCCGTTCACTCCGTTCGAGTTCTTCATCGCCAGGAGCGCCATGTTGAACGCCTCGCCCTGGTTTTCCGGGTCGATCCGGCCGAGCTTGACGAATTCGGCCAGGCTCATGCCGATGGAGGCGGCCGCCTTGGTGGCGTACTTTTCCATCAGCTCGGGGGGAAACAGGTCGAACCCCGCCGGGACCGGCGTGTGGGTCGTGAACACGTTGCCGCTGACCACGATTTTGCGGGCGGTTCGTGCGTCGGTCTGACGCTCCTCCATAAACTGGCGAATCCGTTCGATGCTTAAGAACGCGGCATGGCCTTCGTTCATATGGCACACGGTGGGCTGCAGCCCGAGCGCCTTGAGCGCCCGCATGCCGCCGATGCCCAGGATCATCTCCTGCCGAATCCGCATCTCCTGGTCGCCGCCGTAGAGCGTGTCGGTGATTTGCTGGTCGGTGGGCGCGTTTTCGAGCACGTTGCTGTCGAGCAGGTAGAGCGGAATCCGCCCGACGTCGGCCCGCCAGATTTGGCAGACGATCGCGCGGTCGGGCAGCTCGATCTCGACGCGCAGCGGCTGCTGGTCCATGCCCCGGACTAGGTGGAGCGGCATCTGGAAGAAGTCGATCGGCGGATAGTGCTCCTGTTGCCAGCCTTCATGGTTCAGCCGCTGGCGGAAGTACCCGCGAGAGTAAAGCAGGCCCACCGCCACCAGCGGTACGCCCAGGTCGCTGGCCGCTTTGAGGTGGTCGCCGGCGAGCACGCCAAGGCCGCCGGAATAGATCGGCAGCGATTCGGACACCCCGAATTCGGCGCAGAAATAGGCCACCAAAGTGTCGTCGCGGCGGCCCGGATAGTGGCGGTCGAACCATGTGTCATCGGAAAGATACGCGTCGAGCTCTTGCTCACAGGCTTTGAGCTGGCCCAGAAAGACTTTGTCTTTGGCGAGCCGTTCGAACCGCTCCCGCGAGAGGCGATGGATGAATTGGATCGGGTTGTGGTCGACTTCCCGCCAGAGGTTTCGGTCGATTTCGCGGAAAAGCTCGCGAGCGGCATGATGCCACGTCCAGCGGAAGTTGTAGGCAATCCGGGTGAGCGCGGAAAGGGGCGACGGCAGTTCGGAGACGACCTCGAAGGAGTGGGCGTATTTGGGGTGCTTCATCAGTTGGCAGTTAGCAGATGGCAGTAGGCAGTGAGCCGGACCGCGTCATCCTCGACGAGCCTCAACCCCTAGGATTATCGGCAATTCACCGGAAATTGACCTGGCATCGCACCTGTAGGGTCGACGAGAACCCCACCCGCCGACGCCCCCCGCGCCCTCCTGCCATAATTCCCCCGGCATGCTTTCCATCCAGGGCATCGACGTCTATTACGGGGCCATCCATGCCCTCAAGGAGCTCAGCATCGAGGTCAATGAGGGCGAAGTCGTTGCCATCATCGGCAGCAACGGGGCCGGGAAAAGCACGCTGCTGCGCACGATCAGCGGCATCCTGAGACCCAAAAACGGCACGATCACCTTCAAGGGCGAAGAGATCCACACGATGCCCTCCCATGAGATCGTCCGTCGCGGGATCAGCCAATCGCCGGAAGGCCGCAAGATCTTCACGAACATGTCGGTACTCGAAAACCTCCAGCTCGGGGCGTTCATCCGCAAAGACGGTGAGATCCAGAGCGACATGGAGGCGGTGATGAAGCGGTTTCCGAGGCTGCTCGAGCGCATCAAACAGAACGCGGGCACACTCAGCGGCGGCGAACAGCAAATGCTCGCGATCGGACGGGCTCTCATGTCGCGGCCCCAACTCATCTTGCTCGATGAACCCAGCCTGGGCCTCGCGCCGAACCTTGTCGCCGAAATCTTTGATATCGTCCATGACATCAGCGCCGAAGGGATGACCGTACTCTTGGTCGAGCAGAATGCGCACAAAGCGCTCGAATTGGCCCACCGCGCCTACGTGATCGAGACGGGGAGTATCGTCTTGACCGGCCCCGGAAAAGAGCTTCTGAACGATCCGAAGGTGAAAGAGGCCTATTTGGGCGGATAGAGCAGCCGTTGGAGCGCGGTCTTCAGGCCGCGCCCTCCAGCGCTTTCGCCATCGCCTCCAACACGCGCGCCAGCCCCGCCGCTTGCTCGTCGAACGCCCGCCACTGCCGCTCTTCCACCGCTTCCCGGATTCCCGGCAGGGTCTTCACCCCGTACCCCGTCTTCAGCCCCGGCGCGTAGAGGAAATGCCGAAACCACGGCCTTCCCGGCAAACCCGCCGGATCGAGCATCGCCCGGTCGAAGGCCATCAAGGCCTGTTCGTAACGCCGCCGGGACGATTCCGGTCCGCTCGCCCTCGCGGACGCGTCCTTGGTAAAGGCATTCGCCGCTTCACGCAACCGGGTCGCCGCATTCTGCAACGCCGCGAAGTTCAAAAACGGAACCGGCGATTCCGGCTCCGGGAGCACGTTCTTCTCGCGCGGATCGAGCGCCGCTTTCAAGGTGCCATCGGCAAGCATGCGGTTCCGTTCCTCCGTTTCCGACCGCATCGTCTCGGCCAGCTGTTGCACCTCGGCCAGATACTCGCCCACGTAGCGGGCGGTCCGCGAAGGATCGAATGGAAGCACGTCCGCATTCGCCAGCCGCAGCATCACCCGCCCACAGAGCCGGGCCAGCGTCTCGCCATAGGCGAAATCGGTGTCTTCAAACCGAACATAGTGGTCGTACGAATCGTAGGTCGAGTGGTACTGCCCGCCGCCGCCCTCGCCGCCAAAACCCAGGTTCAACGACGCGATCCCCGCATGCTGCAGGAAAGGAGTGAAGTCCGATCCCGACCCAAGCGCCCCGATCGGCAGTTCTTTCTTCGTTCGGGCTTCCCGATTCCCATCCGCGGCTGACTTCCGGCGCAGCCGCTCCAACACGCTGAGACCGGTCTCGGGATCCCGCACCTCGTCGGCGGCCTGATTCAGCATCGGCTCCAAGGTATGCGACCCGCCCATGCCCAAGAAGCCGCGGCCCGTGCTATCGGTGTTGAGATAAACCACCGCCTTGGCCATCAGCTCCGTGCGATGCTCTTCCACCCACTCCGTCGATCCCAAAAGCCCCGGCTCTTCTCCATCCCAGAGGCAATAAACGAGGGTCCGCTTCGGACGGTTTCCCTGCTTGGCAAGTTCGCCCACGCACCGGGCTTCCTCCATGAGCGCCACCGCGCCCGAAATCGGATCCTCCGCGCCGAAAACCCACGCGTCGTGGTGGTTGCCGCGGATCACCCATTCGTCCGGCCGCTCGCGGCCTTTGAGCACCGCGATCACGTTGCGGCATTCGACGGTCCGCCAGTCGAATTCCAATTTGAGCCGGACCGTCGCCGGACCCGGCCCAAAGTGGTAAGCCAGCGGCAGCGCCCCGCGCCAAGCCTCGGGGACGATCGGCCCTCCCAGATTCGACAGAATGGGCAGCGCATCGCCGTAGGAGATCGGAAGCGTCGGAATCGGGCAGATCGTCTTCGACTCCTTGAGGCTCAAGCGCCTCGTTCCGGGGATCGAGGGCTCGAACGGGGTCAGCGGGTCGCCCGGATGAATCGGCATATCCGCGATCGACCCGCGCTGGACGCCGGTATCGGGACGAAACCCGCCCTTGGGATAGGTGTCGCCTTGAAAATAACCGTCGTCGCGGGGGTCGGAATAGATCAGGCAGCCGATCGCCCCCTTTTCGGCGGCCAGTTTGGGCTTGAGGCCCCGCCAGCCGCCGCCGTAACGCGCCAGCACGATCTTGCCCTTCGCGTCGATGCCCTTCGAAGCCAGTACCTTGTAGTCGGCGGGCATGCCGTAGTTCACGTAAACGACTTCGGCGCTGACGTCTCCATCCGGCGAGTAGGCGTTGTAGGGCGGAAGCAGCTCCTCCACGAGCTTGGAGCTTGCGTCTCCGGCCACCTCGGGCTCCCAAAGCTTGGCCTCGAACCGGGTCGGGGCGGTCAGGCTGAGGCTCCGAGTCTTGGGGATCGGCAGGAGCACGTCGAAGGTTTCGATCCGGGCCTCATAGCCCCAGCTCTGAAACAACATGCGGGCGAACTCGGCGTTGTCTTTGCCGTAGGTCGAGCCGACATGGTGCGGCTTGAGACTCATCCGCCGCATCCAATCCTTGAGGTTCGCTCGATGCGTCAAGGCGTCGAGCTTGGTTTCGAGTTCACGTTGGACGCGGCTGGATTCCGGAGTAAAGCCGTGGATGGGTTCCTGGGCCAAGGCGGTGGCGGAAACCGAAACGAGGAGAAGAGCGAGGCCGCGCATGGATGAGATTCTGACCGGAAAGCCTGATTTCGGGTAGCGGATTGACTCAGCGCGCACGGACATTGCGTCCTCGCGTCATGCACCCCCCCACCCCCACCAGAAAAGGATGGGGGGGGGGGATGGCCC
>CAYONY010000138.1:6581-9251 GCA_964405415.1 uncultured Fimbriimonadaceae bacterium
AAAGCCAAGATAGCCGCCCGCAACATCCACCCCCCGCCCCCTAAGGAGGGGGAGTCTGGATGCCCCTCCCTTGAGGGAGGGGATGGGGTGGGTGAACTCGTTTGTGCGCTTTGTCCCTAAAAGCCAAGATAGCCGCCCGCAACATCCACCCCCCAACCCCCTCCTTCAAAGGAGGGGGAGATGAGCCTCCTATTCCTACCGAATCCGCATTGCCTTGAAGAGCCACGCCCGCGCCAACGCGATCTGATCCTTCGCGTGCTCGCCGGACTCAGCCGTTCCCGGCGGCAGCACGTTGCGACCCCGCATCGTCGGCCGTGCCTCCACAATCTGGATAAAGGTTCCCCGATCGGCATACGGCACCGGCGGCTCGCCCTCATAGGTCATCACGCCGGGCCGAAAACCCCAAAGGGCCGGATCGCTTCCGCGCGTCCCCATGCGTTCGAGCGCCTTTCGAAAGGCCGCCAAAACCACTTCGCCCGAATTTCTTCCGGCGAGATAGTCGAACTTGGTCTTCCCCTCCAACGCATTCAGCATCAAGCTCGGCTGGATCGCTTGCCGGAACGTGTCCGGCGCGAGCAGCGTCCCCACGTGGCGGGTGAAAAGCTCTTCGCGCAACGCGATGATGCTCTGAGAGAAGATCGAGGCGCTCGCCGAGCCCTCCAGCAGCCATCCATCGAACGCCAACAGGTAGCTCAGCGCATCCGCCTCGATCGCCGATAGGTCCGATCGCGCCAAGAGTCCGGCTTGAAACTGGCGCATGAAGTCCGGCGTGATCGCCTCGGTCCGGGCGATCGTCCATGCCGCCTTCTCCAGGTCGGACGTTCGGAGCTTGCCATCGGGAAGCGCGCGATTCAACGCATCGACCCGGAAAACGCGGCCCCACGCCGGGGTATCCCCATTGGGCCACCAGGCAACCGGCTTGTTGTTCCAATTGGTCAAAAGTCCATTTTTCGGATTCCGAACCCGCGGCATCTGCGCGGACGGGATAAAGCCGTCCCAATCGGTCTCCGGCGAAGCCACCGGAGGAAACCGCGGGTCGTAGCCCTTCTTCCGCTTGGGCACCAAGCCCAAGTAGCGATAGCCGATATCGCCATCCTTGGTTGCATAAAAGAAGTTGAAGGACATCGTCGCCTTATCGGCGGCCCGCTCGATCTCCTCCGCATTCCGCGCCGAGGCCACCTCAAAGAGCGTTTGAACCGACTCCATTTCCCGGCCCCAGTAGCTCGACCTTCGCGCAAGAACCGCCTTTGCCGTCGTCGAACTCGCGACCACCGGACCCCACATCGTCCGCTTGCGTTCGACGCGCTGATCGACTTCCCCCTTGATCTTGAGCGGCCGAATCGTCAGTTCGAACGGCTTGAGCTCTTTGCCGAATCGGTAGCTCGACCCCTCGTCGGCAAAGCTGTACACATCGTCGGTATCCGCGATGCCGCTGGTCATCGTCCACGCCGCCGCGTCCGAATGGCCGATCGCAATGCCCGGGACCCCCGGGACGTCCATCCCCGCCGCTCGATAGCCGGGGCACGAGATCGACGCTTCATGCACGATGGAGGGCATCGTGAACCCCATCTGCGGCGCCCCCAGCAGCAGCGGCCGTCCGGTGGCGGAGCGATCCTTGCCGACCACAATCGCGTACGACCCGCTTTTGAAAGGGGCCCCCAGGGTCTGGGCCAGCATGTCCGAATCTTCGTAGTGAATCAGCCTCAGCCCCGGAAGCAAGTCGAACAGGGTGTATTTGGGCAACGCGGCGAGATGGTCTTGCGTTTCGCGACGGGTCGGAAGGGGGAAATTGCCGGCATTGCCGCCTGCGTCATCTTCGGGGCGAACCGTCGTTGGCGACGCCGGGTCTTGGAACCAAATGAAGTCGTCGATGACGTCGAGCGCCCGATCCTTGACCGATTGGTTTTGCAGGTAGGTGAGCAAGGCCAGGTTGCGCACTTCCCCGGCGCCGCCGCGCCCGAACAGCTGAAAAAGGCGAATCGTGATTGCCGCGCTGTCAAGCTCGGTCCACGGTTCCGGCGCGAAGCCGTTTTCGGCGTAGCCTTTGGGCAGCTTGTTCGCCGCCTTCGCCGCTTCGAAATAGGCGTTGACGCCCTTGGCATACTCGCGGTAGGCCGTACGAGCCGATGGCGAAAGTTTGTCGAGTTGGGCTTGAAGCTCGTCGTCCGTGTAGCCGATCTTCAGGTATTCACGGTCCGAGTCGGCCATGGCTTTGCCGAAAACCTCGGCCATCTTTCCGCGGGCCAGCCGGCGGCTGGTCTCCATTTGCCACATCCGGTCTTCGGCGACCGCGTAGCCAAAGTGGTAAAAGCCCTCTTCAAAGGTCGGCGCGAGAATCTGAGGGACGCCGAACGCATCGCGTTCGATCGCCGGGCCTTGGAGAGCCAAGAAGGTGAGGACCACGGACAGCATGGCCCGATTATGAGGCGTCCCAAAGGGGCGGGAGCAAAACTAGGGAAGGTAGCGGCGCCCGCCGCCCAGGGCTTTTCGGCTCAGCAGGCTGTAGATAATCAGCCCGAGGCCGGCCACAAAGGCAAGCGGAACAAGGAGGCTGATGATGCTGCCGATGAGGCCCACCACCACTTTGTAAACGATCCCGATGGCGAAAACACCCAGAATGAGGATGATCCCGAGCTTCAAGGTTCCCGACATGGCATTTTCTCCGTTGGG
>CAYONY010000139.1:0-9169 GCA_964405415.1 uncultured Fimbriimonadaceae bacterium
ATAAGGCGGTTCTGCTCAGCTTTGGCGACGTGCAAGGCAGCCTCGAGTCGGGCATTCACATGATCTTGCCGGGCGTGAATTCGACGGTGCTGCTGGAAACCCGGACCCAGAAAGAATCGAGCACGGCGACGGCGGCCTCGCGCGATCTCCAGACGGTGACGACGTCGCTAGCGTTGAACTTCAAGATCGACCCGTCGAAGATCGATAAAGTCTATGAAAACGTCGGAAGCGAATACAAATCCAGGATTATCGACCCAGCGGTGCAGGAATCGATCAAGGTGGTTACGGCAAGGTATACGGCGGAAGAGTTGATCAAAAACCGGGCCCAGGTGAAAGCGGCGGTTGAGGAGGACATCACCAAGCGGCTCGCGGCGTACAACATCATCGTCGAACCGTTAGGGCTTTCCATCACAAACTTTGACTTTTCGCCCGAATTCAACAAGGCGATCGAGCAGAAGCAGGTGGCGCAGCAAGAGGCGGAAAAACAGAAGTACGTCCTGCAGCAGGCCGAACTCGAAAAGCAGACCGAGGTGACGCGAGCCGAAGGCAAAGCCCAAGCCGCGCGGCTGAATGCGGCGGCGCTGCAGGTGCAGGGCGGCGGTTTGGTCGTCGCGCGCGAATGGATCGAAAAGTGGGATGGCCGGCTGCCGAGCGTTGCGACCGGCGGGGGAGCCGGCGGGAGCGGCGGGGTGATTTTGGACCTCTCGACGCTGATGCGCAATCAGGGCGGGTAGGACTTCGACCGTAAGGCAGAGCACGGATTGTGTCTCTCCGCAGGGTCGGTTCCGCCCCCATAATCGCCATGTGAACGTCCGGCCCGTATGTTCGGAAGACCTTACCGCCATCCTCGCCATCCTCAACCGTGAGATTCGGGAAGGGGTGGCCCACTTCGGCCTGGAGGAGATGACGCTCGCGGTCCTGAAGCGCGAGTTCGAAGAGGCCGGAGCGACCCATCCCTGGTTCGTGGCCTTTGAGGAGGACGTTCTGCTCGGCTTCGCCCGCGCTTCCCGATGGAAATCGCGGGGCGCTTATGCGCGAACGGCGGAAGTCGGGGTTTATGCAACGCCCGAAACGCAAGGCAAAGGGGTGGGCACGGCCATCTACGAGGCGTTTCTGCCCGCCTGCCAGGCCGCCGGTCTACATACCCTGCTGGCGGGCATCCGGCTGCCGAATGCGCCTTGCGTTCGGCTGCACGAGAGGTTTGGCTTTGCCAAGGTGGGCGAGTTCCCGCAGGTCGGGTTCAAGTTCGGCGAATGGCACGACGTAGGTTATTGGGCGAGGGTGCCGGAAGTGCCCCTCCCTTGAGGGAGGGGTGGGTGGCCGCCTTGTCGATGCATCGTAGGAAATCCAAGGTGTTTGATAGGAATCGGAAGTGCGAGATACACGAGACTTCCGAAGGTACCCCTGAGCCGTCATCCACCCCCCAAACCCCCTCCTTCAAAGGAGGGGAAGGCTCCGGCCCACCTCCCCCACCAAGTAAAAACTCCCCGTCACCGCAATCGGGTGCTCCCCCTCAAGAGCGCGGCCAAACGCCGCCACGGATGACGGGTTGCGAGTGGTCGGAACGGAGAAGAACGAGGCCAGCTCCTCCGGTTGGCGGGTTCGTCGGAAGTCGATCGGGCAAAGGTGGACCTCTGCCGCAATCCGCTCGATCTGTTGCACGACCGGGCCCGGATCGTGGCCTTCGAGCATCCCAAAAACGACGGCGAACTTCTGCGCCGGGAACTCGACGCCCAGCGTTTCGGCAAAGGCCTGCATCGACTCGGCGTTATGGGCGCCATCGAGGATCACCAGCTTTTCTTGGATGAATCGTCGTTCAAAGCGCCCGGGAATCCGGGTCGTCGAGACGCCTTCGCGATAAACCTCATCGGAAAGCTCAAAGACGCGCTCGACCGTCGCCACCGCGACCGCAACATTGTGGAGCTGGTGTCGCCCAGGGATTGGCGGCGCGATCGCAAGGCTTCGCCACGGCGTGAAGACCCGGCCCTCGGCATCGACCCCAAACTCCCGTCCAAATTCCCACAGCGGCACGTCGCGTTCGGCGGCGACTTGCCGCACGACGTCCCGGGCTTCCGAGGGAAGGTCGCCAATCACTGCCGGTTTGGAAAGCTTGAGCACCCCCGCCTTCTCACCGGCAATGGCCGCATGGGTTTCCCCAAGGATCGCGGTGTGGTCGAGCCCGATGCTCACAATGGCGCTTGCCGCGGGAATCACGACGTTGGTTGCGTCGAGCCTTCCGCCCAACCCGACCTCGAGCGCGACGCACTCGGCTTCCCGATCCCGCCAATAGGCGAGCCCCATTGCGGTCTTGAATTCGAATTCGGTGACCCCGCCATATTCCGTAGCGTCGAGGGATTCAGCGAAGGGTTTCATTTTTTCGACCAAGGAAACAAAGTCCGCCGCCGAGATGGGTTCGCCGCTCATCTGGATCCGCTCGCGGATGTCGTAGACATAAGGGCTGAAAAAACCACCGGTCGGGTGTCCGGCGGCAATGAGGATCGACTGGATGTACGCCGTCACCGAGCCTTTGCCGTTCGTCCCGGCAATGTGGAAGTGCTTCGGCCGCCCCAGCTCCTCGTTCAGCCCGGCCCGCCGAACCAGCTCTTC
The DNA here is from genome assembly GCA_964405415.1 of uncultured Fimbriimonadaceae bacterium. Taxonomy (GTDB): domain Bacteria; phylum Armatimonadota; class Fimbriimonadia; order Fimbriimonadales; family Fimbriimonadaceae; genus CAYONY01. The sequence goes on from CAYONY010000139.1 coordinate 2,608, forward strand.
CATCCGATCGAGCCCGAGCCGCCAACCGCGGAGGCTCAGCGAGGCGACGTAGTCGAGAGCTTCGGCGTAGGTCATAGTTCGACGACGGACCGGTCTCGATGCGACCGAAGCGCCGCGTCGAACAGCCGATGGCTCGCGACGGCCTCATCGACGGTCGCACAACCGAAGCGCTCGCCCAATTGCCCGCTGCGCTCCAACACGAACGCCCCCCACATCTGAAGCAAGGCGTCCGGAAACCCGAATTCGAAAATGCCCCCGGTGATCGTCGGCAAGACGGAGACATGGCCCAATTCCACCCGCCGCCAGGCTTGCTCCTTGCCGGGCTCAAACGTCCAGAGCGTTTTGGGCTCCTGCGTGCTGTACCGGACTCCCCCCTGTAGGCCAAGGGCCTCAAAGACCCACGTGTTGGTCGCGCCGGGGGCCAAGCGCTTCATTTCCAAAGTCAACGGAAACTCGGTCCCCTGGTAGGAAGCATCGAGGTGAAGCGTGGCGTTGTCAAAGGTGTCGCAAGCTGCCGTGCCCCCTTTTCCGTCCGGCCGTTCCCGGATGACGTTCTGGAGCTGGGCGAAGACCCTTCGGGGCTCGACCCCGAGTCGAAGCGGTAAGTGGGCCACATGGAGCCCGAGATCGCCCATCACGCCGATGGCGCCACAGGTTGCGGTCTGGCGCTTCCAGTTAATCGGCTTCGCTGGGTCTATATCGCTGGAGTGGTGGAAGGCGCAGCGCATTTCAAGCATGGGTCCACATGCTCCGCTTCGCACGTAGTCGAACGCCCGGTGCACTCCCGGATAGAAAGGAAACTCGCTGCTGCATCGGACGAAGTGGCCTTTAGCTTTGGCGGCTAGGCGTTCGGCGGCGGCAAGGTCGATCCCGAAGGGCTTTTCGGCGAAGAGGTCTTTTCCAGCATCGAGGACGGCGGTGTAGATCGCTTCGTGGAGGTTATGGGGAACGGCGACATAAACCGCGTCGATCTCAGAGTTGGCGAGGAGTTCGACGTAGTCGGCGGTGATTTGGCGGACGGTGGGGACGCGCCGGAACCATTCGCGGGTCGGCTCGCTGACATCGCAAACCGCGGTCAATTCCACGGGGGGGACGTCCTGCAGGGCGAACCACCGGCCGATGGCGCTGGCCGCCTCGCGGCCCATGAGCCCGCCGCCAATGATGCCGATGCGGGTGACCTTGTTCACAGCAGCCTCATCGCATCGGAGGCGGGAGCGCGGTCGTGGACGATGGCCATGAGCGCGCGGGTCATTCCCGCCGGATTCGCGTGCTGCACCACGTTCCGTCCGTACACGATTCCTCGCGCACCTTGGGCCATCAGCGCTTCGGTCCGCCGAAGAATCTCTTCGTCGCTCGCCTTGCCGCCCCCTCGCACCAAAACCGGCACCCGTGCCGTTTCCACGACCCGGCGATATACCGAGACGTCGTCGGTCGGGTCGGCTTTGATGATGTCGGCCCCCAGTTCCACCGCCTGCCGAACCAGAGGCACGATTTTCTCGGGATCCCCATCGACCATATAGCCCCCCGCTTGCTCGTTCGGTCGGAACACGAGCGGCTCCACCATCAGCGGCATCGCGAAGCGGTCGCATTCGGGTTTGAGGCGAAGCACGTTCTGGATGCATTGGTCGGCCACTTCCGGCTGATTCGGAATAGAAAACAGGTTGACGACGACGCATGCCGCATCGAGGCGAAGCGCCTGCTCGACCGGCGCTTCGATCATCCGGCTAAACAAGGCGCGAGGAAGCTCCTTGCCATAGACGTTGGCCACGTCGGTGCGTAAAACCAAAGCCGGCTTTTGCTTGCCTGGGATGGACTGGAGCAGTTCGGCCTGGCCCACCGTCAGTTGGACCGCGTCCGGTCCTGCCGTGACGACCGTGTGAACGGCCGTTTGGAGGTCCTCGATCCCGGAAAGGAAGGCGCCTTCGTTGAAGAAGCCGTGATCAATGGCAACGTCAAAGCAGTTTCCGGATTTGGCGTTGAAGAGGCGGTGGAGGCGAAAGGATTTCATGGCTTGGGTCTTGGAGTATTGAAGTATTAGGGGTTGGGCTATGGAGGAATTTGGCGGGGAACTTCAGATTGGCACAGATGTTCACCGATAGGGGGACGGACACCCATCCATCGGTGGTTGTTTCGACTGGGATGGCGAATGCGCGCCGACAAGTCGGCTGATTGAAAAGGCCGACAAATCGCCGCCCTCCAAAGTATTCTATGACCCCTATGCCCGAAGCCTCGCCCGACGTCAGCGTGCTAGTCCCGGCGCTGAACGAAGAAGACACGATTGGCGAGGTCGTGGGCCGGCTCTTGGCGCTTCCCCTTGCCGTTCAGGTTATCGTGATCGACGACGGCAGCACGGATCGCACTCCGGAAATCCTTACGGAGTTTGGGGACCAAATCGTCGTCGTTCGACGCGAGACACGGGGCGGAAAAGGGAGCGCCATCCGAATGGCGCTGCCTCATGCAACCGGCCGCGCGGTGATCATTCAGGATGCCGACCTCGAATATTTTCCGGAGGACATTCCGACCCTGGTGGCGCCGATCCTCGAAGGCCGGGCAGGCGTCGTGTACGGCAATCGTTTCGCCAAGGGATTTCCGATGGGCATGGCGCTGCCCAATAAGCTGGTGAACTGGATGCTGGCCTGGTCGGTGCGGATCCTGTTTTGGCGAAACGTCCACGATGAGGCGACCTGTTACAAAGCGTTTCGTCGGGAAGTGCTCTTGGCGATGCATTTGGTTTGCAACCGGTTCGAATTCTGTCCGGAGGTGACCGCAAAGGCCATTCGTCTTGGCGAACGCATCCACGAAATCCCGATTCGTTACGAGCCTCGAACCAAGGCTGCCGGCAAGAAGATCCGATGGACCGATGCGCCGGAGGCGTTTTGGACGCTCTTGAAGCACCGGTTTACTTCGTTTAAGGGCCCTTCGCGCTAGCGTTTCCTTACTTCCCGGAACCCGGCGAGCGCCCCAGCGCATTTGCGTATAGACTGAAAGGAATTCATGAAACGCTGGCTGGGCATCGGAGTGCCGTTCCTGATCGTGCTTTGCCTCGTCGGCTGGCGCATCTCGGCGGAAAAAGCCGAGGCGGCCAAGCTTAAAGGGCAGCAAAAGGGCCGCTCCGGCCAAACTCCCGTCGTCGAGGTCGCCACCGCGGAGCGTCGCCCGATTCTTCAAGCCATCGAAGTCGTCGGCACCGTTGAAGCGCCGATCTCGGTAAAGCTGTCGCCGAAAGTCGCGGGACGAATCGCCTTCTTAGAGGTTCGAGAAGGGGATGCGGTTGTCCCGGGCCAAACGCTCGTTCGCATCGATCCGAGAGAGATCGATGCCCAGGTCCTCCAACAGCGCGCCGCCATTGCCGAAGCCCGGTCTCGCCTCGCTCAGGCGGAGATGACGGCGGGAGCGAACCAAACCAGGGTCGAGAGCGCCGTCAAAGTGCAGCGTGCCGCTCTCGATAGCGCGCGGGCCGACCTTCGACAGACCGAGAAGAACCACGATGCCTACATCGGCACGGCGGAAGCGGCGGTGACCGATGCCGAAGCGCGCCTTTCGGCCGCCGAGTCGGAAGTGGTCCAGCGCAAAGCCGATTTGAAAGCCGCCGACGCGGCCCGGCGGAACGCCAGGGCCCGGCTCGATCGGTTGTCTGCCCAACTCGACAAGGGGTTTGTTTCCCAGCAGCAAGTGGACGATGCGCGCCTAGCGTACGAAAGCGCGGACGCGATGGTCGGCGTTCGACAGGGTGAGATTGCGAGCGCGGAGAGTCAAGTCCGAAGCGCGAAGGCCCTTCTCACCTCGGCGGAGAAGCAGCTTGCCATCGCCAAAGAGAAGAGCCAAGCCGACATGGCGGCGGCCCGGGCCCGCGTGCGGCAAGCCGAGGCCCTCTCGGAAGAGGCCGGCGCCAACCGCGCGCAAACCCCCGCGTATCGTCAAAACCTGCTGGCCCTGCGCGCGAACGTGGCGGCCGCCGAAGCGGGACTGCGTCAGATGGAGGCGCGCCAGCTTGATCTCGAGTTGAAATCGACGGTGGAGGGAACGGTGACCGAGCGATTGGCCGATCCCGGCTCCCTCGCCTCGCCGGGCCAAACGCTCGTCACCGTTCAGTTCCTCAAGTGGGTCTTTGTTTCGGCGACCGTTCCCGTGGAACATGCCGCCAAGGTTTATCGCGGTCAACCCGTTCAAATCCGTGTCGACGCATTTGCAAACCGGACGTTTTCCGGCTCGATCCAGCAGATCAGCCAATCGGCGGATCCCCAGTCTCGCCAGTTCGTCGTCAAGATCCGACTGGAAAACGCGTCCGGCGAGCTCCGGCCGGGGATGTTTGCCCGAGTTGAGTTGGTCACCAGCAAGGTTGAGGCGCCGGCGGTCGTGCCGGTCGCGGCGGTGGCCAAGGGCCCCGATGGCGAAAGTGTGACGGTGATCGATGACAAGGACGCCGCGACGAAGCGGCCGGTCAAAACAGGCGCTGCCGACCGTAACGGAATCGCCATTTTGCAAGGCTTGAAACCCGGCGAGCGGGTGGTCACGCTCAGCTACGCCCCGGTGCGGGACGGCCAAAAGGTGCAGGTGGGAGCCAAGCCGTGAGTGTTGCCCGCTGGTCGGTCACGCGGCCAGTTGCGGTCACGATGCGGATTGCCGCCCTTGTTTTGCTAGGTCTGGTCTGTTTCTTTCGGCTGCCCATCGATCTTTTGCCCCGGGTCGAGCTCGGGATCGTCGCGGTCAACGTGAACTGGCCCAACACCTCGCCCGAGGAGATGGAGACCCAGATCACGCGGCCCATCGAACAAGCCGTTTCGACGCTCCCGGGGCTGTACAGCGTCAATTCGAACTCGGAGTTGGGCAGTTCGTTCGTTCGGGTGACCCTGAATTACGGGGTGGACGTCGATCGGGCGGCGGCTGAAGTGCTGCAATACGTCCAGCGGGCTCAGCGTGGCTTTCCCAGCGACCCCACGCTGCAGCCGCCGGTGGTGTTCAAGTTCGACCCCAACCAGTTTCCGGTGCTTATCACCGGGGTTTCCGGCATCGACGATCCCGTGAAGCTGCGAACGTTGTTGCGGAATGAAATCGCGCCGATTCTCGAATCGGCGGGCGGCGTCGCTCAGGTCGGCATCTCGGGCGGCCAAGACCGCGCGGTGATCGTTGACGTCGATCCGGCGCGGCTTCAAGCCTACGGGCTCTCGATGCTCGACGTGGTCCAGCGCATTCGCGCCGAGAACATCTCGCTGCCGGCGGGGATCGCCGAGCAGGGCGGCAAGGAGTTCAGCATTCGCAGTTCGGGCTATTTCGAATCGATCGAAGACGCCAAAAACGTGCCTCTGGGATCTTACAACGGCCGCCAAGTGCTCTTGCGCCAAGTGGCGGATGTGCGCGATGAGGCCCAGGAGCAGCGCATCTTTGCGCGGCTCAACGGCAAGCCCGCGGTGAGCGTTTCGATCACGAAGCAAAGCGACGCGAACACGGTAGAAACGGTCCGCAACGTCTTGGCTCGCATCGAGGAGATCAAAAAGCGGTATCCCCAGCTCAAATTCGGCACTGCCTACAACCAATCGACCTTTGTCGAGCACTCCATTTCCGATCTGCAAAAGCACGCGATCATCGGCGGCACCCTGGCGATTCTGGCGATCCTCTTCTTCCTAAGAAATCTTCGAAGCACGCTCGTCGTGGCGCTTTCGATCCCGATTTCGATCACCAGCACGTTCGCCCTCATCTACTTTTGCGGCTTCACCTTGAACACGATTTCGCTCAGCGCGATGGCCCTCGCGACGGGTCTCATCGTCGACGACGCGATCGTGGTGCTCGAAAACATCTTTCGTCATATCGAACGCGACAAGCGCAAGACGGTTGATGCCGCCGTCTCGGGGACGACCGAGATCATGCAGGCGGTGATCGCTTCAACCGTGACGGTGATGGTCGTCTTCATCCCGCTGTTTATGGTCCAGGGCCAATCGGGCCAGATCTTCACCCAGCTCGCTTTGGTCGTGATCTTCTCGCTTGGGATTTCCTTGCTCGATGCGGCCACTGTCGTGCCGATGCTGGCTTCGCGGGTGATCAAGGAAGAGGAGGTCGAGGAGCTGGAGCATGCCGGAATGCGGGAAGCCCACGGCAAGCGGACGACCGTCTTTTCGCGGCTTTTCGATGCGCTGGGTAACGGCTTTCACCGGCTCGATGAGGGCTATCGCAGCGGCCTACGGTGGGCGCTGCGCAAGCGGTGGGCCGTCCTCGCGGGCGCCGGTTTGGTGACGGTCGCGGTGCTGCCGCTCTGGCCGATGGTGGGAACCGAGAATCTGCCTCAGACCGACTCGGGCGACGTCAGCGTTCGCGTGCGTCTCCCCTTGGGGACCGCACTCGCCACGACCAAAACGAAAATGGACGAGGTCGAGAAGATTCTTTTGGCCGATCCAGATGTCGAAACGGTCTTTTTGGCGGCTGGGTCGGGCATCAACTTTCGCGGCGGCGTGGGCCGAGAGTCGTCCTTCGAAGGCGGCGCGAATCTTCATTTGAGAGCCGACCGCAAGGCCAAAACGGAAGACGTGATCAAGCGGCTCCAGGGCCAACTGGGCAAGATTCCCGGCAT
>CAYONY010000140.1:0-4445 GCA_964405415.1 uncultured Fimbriimonadaceae bacterium
CAAGTCGCCAAACCATTGGTGGGCCAATTCATGCGAATTCAGGCTGGACATTTCACGATAGCCCAGCCTTGCTTCCGTAAGCGCCCCTTCGCCGAGCGTCGTCGCCGAGACGTTCTCCATCCCGCCGCCAAAATCGTACATCGCGCTTTGCTTGTAGGTGGGCCAGGGGTACTTCACGCCGAGCTTGTTGCTGAAAAAGCTGAGCATGTCTTTGGTATCGCCAAACGAGTCGTCGATGACCGGGCCGCTACCTTTGGCCACTACATACCAAAGCCCAACCCCTTCCCACGTGTCCTTTTTCACATCGAAGGGGCCGCCGCAGAGCGTGATCAGGTAGGTGGCGTGAGGCTGCATCAGCCGCCAATGGACGGTTTTGCGTTTGGGATCGGCATTGGGTTTATCGGCGATCAATTCGCCGTTGCCGACCACCGTCCAATCCGCCGGCACCGTGGTGAAGGTCTCACTGGTCGCCAGGTCATTGGGGTAGTCCCAGGTGGGCGCCCAGTCCGAGTTGCTTTCCGGCCAGCCCTGCACCCAAAATCCGATCGCGTTCGGATCGCCGGGCCGGGGGCGGATCCAATGCCAACCGTCGCCCGTCGAGCCAAAGGCCCGGTTCGCCGAGGCGCGCGACCGGTAGGTCGTCGCCAATTCAAAGAGCTGTCCTTTACCGATCCGGTCAATCTCCACCACCACCCGGCGACCCTCCCGACGGTACTTCGCCGCCGCTCCATTGACCTGAACCCCGGTGATCTCCAGGAAATCGCCCGCATGGATCGGGACCTCCTTCAGCCCGTTGCGAAGCGGGGCCATGCGGTTTACCGTGCGTCCGGAAATCGACTTGTTCGCCCAATCGACCTCCGTCTCGATCCGAACGTGGATCAGGTCGCACGTCCGGTCGGGGGCGTAATGCCACTTCGACCGCATGTCGCGCGTCACGAGCTGGCTGCCCGCGATCGCGGCTAGGAACAACAAAAAGGAACTGAAGCCAAGCCGTTTCATCGGAAAGCCCACGCTACCCGGAATCAGGCGCCCACCGGTGCGAGACCGGTCAAACAGGAAGTCCTGCCTCAACCGCGAATCTCCGGACCATGCCGAACCGCATGGCGCGATGGGGAGCGCTCCTGGCTTGTGCGCTCTCGGCGGCCCTGGTCGGCGCGGCGCCGAAAGAAACGATCCGTTTTTGGGCGGTCACCGGCAGCGTCCTCGATGTCCAGATGTACCGCCGGCTCAGCCAGGATTTCGAGCGCCGGTCCGGCATCCACGTCGACGTTACACCGCTCGCATGGGGCAGCTTTGCGACCAAGTACTTCGCCTCCATGGCCGCCGGGCTCCCGCCCGACATTGGCGTCACGAACCTAGGCGGGCCCTTCGATTACGGCTCGGTCGGCGGCGTCGTTGATCTCCGTGCCGAATTCCCAGCGGAAACCGCCGAGCTTGAGAAGAAATTCCCACCCGGCCTCCTGACGTTCTGCCTCAGCGGCAATCGGCTCTACGGGCTGCCCCACGACCTCTCCACGATGATCATGTTCTACCGGACCGACATCTTTGCGCAGCTCGGTCTGAAGCCGCCGGAGACCTGGTCGCAGCTAAACGCCACCCTCGACCGGCTGGAGGCGGAGGGCTATCGCTACTACTTCGGGTTTCCCGCGTACGCCCAATGGTCGATCGGGCTCTATACCCAGCCCTACCGCCTGCCCGGATTGCAGATGGACGCCGATCGACGCATCTCCGTGAACTGGGGGGAGCCCAACTATCAAAAAGGTGTCCACCAGGCGATGCGGCTTTGGTACACCCGGGATTCCCCCGGAAAAGATTTGGGCAGCCGCGTCGTCGGGATGTTCCGCAGCGACGAAAAGGACCTTTGCGTCCCCCTCTTTTTCGACCTCCACACCGTTTTCGATGCGGTCCGCCTGACCGCGCCGCAGATCGTGGGCCGGTGGGACATCGCCCCGTGGCCTCGCGCCGATGACGGCCGCGCCTACAACACCATGGGCGGCACCGCCTACGTGATCTTCCGCAAATCAAAACGAAAGCGCGCCGCGATGGCCTGGCTCCAATACCTGAACTCGATGGAGGCCCAACGGGCCATGACGCTCGACCGCATGTCGCGAGGCGAGCAATCGGTCATGGCCATCTCGCCCGTCAAGGCGTTTTGGGGACCCGAGAACGACGCCTACTGGGCCCGGCCCGAGTTCAAAGACAGCCGCAAACTCATCGAGGTGCTCCGCAAGAGCTACGCCAGCTTCGACACCGTGTCCGGCATCAACGGCAATACCGAGGCGTCTCGGCTCGAAGCCAACCTGCTCGATCAGATGGCCACCTTTATCCGGGACCAGCAAGAGGCCGCCGCCGCCCGACTGGGTACGACCCGTACAAAGCTGATTCACGCGATGGCGGCCGGACGTCATGCCGCCGAGCGGCAAGCCCTCGACGATCGGATCGCCGCCCAGCTCCAATCCGAGTACGCCAAAATCGGTCCTCAAGCCAAAGCGATCCTCGAACGCGAAACCGCGCGGTACGAAACGAAATTCGGCCGGATCGTGCGCGATCTGCCTGCCTACGAAAGCCGTCGAAGCGTCTTGGATGCGGTCAAATGGTCGGCGGTCGGCCTGCTCGGGCTCAGCATCTTCCTGGTCGGCCTCATGCCGCGCCTCCGTCGAAATCTGAGCAGCTATGCCTTCGTGGCGGTCCCCATCGGACTGGCGGTGATCTTCGTCTTTGTGCCTGCCGTCACCGCCTTCTACCTTTCCTTCACCGAGTACCACCCGGTGCTTCCGCTCTCCACCGCTGCGTGGGTGGGCGCCGAAAACTACCGCCAAGCTGCCGCCGGGGGCGATCTTTGGACCGCCACCGTCAAGAGCGCCTATTACGCGATCTGGACGGTCCCGGTCGGAATCGCGATCGCCCTCTTTTTCGCCTACCTGATCTACGGCAAGCCCCGGGCCGAAAAGCTCTGGCGGTTCCTTTACTTCTCGCCCTTGGTCACGAGCGTCGTCAGCATCGCCCTGATCTTTTCACAGCTCTTTCTGAGCGGCAAACAGGGTTGGCTGAACGCCATGCTCTTGAAAATCGGCGCAATCGAAGACCCGTTGCCTTTCCTCCAGAGTGAAAAAACGTTTCTGCAAGGTGTGATTGCGCTCGCGATCTGGCATGGCCTAGCTTTCACCATTCTCATCTTTGTGGCCGGCCTCCAGCAGATTCCCGCCCAGCTCTTCGAAGCCGCCCAGGTGGACGGCGCGGGCGCGGTGCGGCGGTTTTGGAACATCGCGTTTCCGGGCCTGCGTCCGCAGGTCTTCTTCATCAGCGTCTTGGGGCTGATCGGCGCCTTCCAAGTCTTCGAACCCATCTACATGATGGCCAACAAAAGCGGCGATGCGGCCGCCCGCTTCGGCCCCAACGATTCCGCCCTCACCCTCGTCCCGCTGATCTACCACACTGGGTTCGAAACCTACGAAATGGGCCGCTCCGCCGCCATCGCCTACGTCATGTTCGCTCTGATCCTCGTGTTGACCGCCTTCCAATTCCGCGTCTACCGGCAGGGGGCCGACCGCGAATGAGAACCTCGCGCGCCGAGCGTTGGATCAGCCTCATCTGCCTGAGCCTGGGCGGCCTGCTGATGGTGCTGCCGTTCTACTACATGCTGGTGACCTCGTTCAAATCGAACAACGAGGCCGCCGCTCCGGTCGTCAGCTTGATCGTCAAGGAACCCACCGTCAAGCCGTACTCCGATCTTGTCGAGGGTGGCCTCATTCTCGGGGCAACCTGGAACAGCTTCCTGATCGCGCTGCCCCTCACCTTCGGCAGCATGTTCTTCTGCCTGCTGGCGGGCTATGCCTTCGCCAAGCATCGTTTCCCCGGCCGCGACCTGCTCTTTCTCGTCCTCTTGAGCACGATGATGATCCCGGGCGCGGTGCTGCTGGTGCCTAGTTTCCTCCTGTTTCGCGACCTCGGCTGGCTCGATAGCTGGCTTCCGCTGATCATTCCGGGGCTCGCCGGGGCGTTCGGCGTCTTCCTTTCGCGCCAGTTCGTCAGCAAGATTCCCGACTCGCTCTTGGAATCCGCGAAGATCGAGGGCTGCGGCGAATGGCGGATTTTCCGCTCGATCGTCATGCCGCTCAGCAAGCCGGTGATGGCGACGTTGGCGATTCTCACGTTCCTGGGTTCGTGGAACAGCTTCGTCGGCCCCTTGATCATCCTGCTCGACGAAAAGAAATACACCCTGCCCTTGGTGGTGGCGATGCTCCAGGGGCGGTTCCCGGGGAACGAGAACATCCAGATGGCGGGGGCGATGGTGTCGATCCTCCCGGTGCTGGTGATCTTTTTCGTCTTCCAGCGCCAAATCGTCCAAAGCCTGGCCAGCAGCGGACTTAAGGAGGGTTAGGGCTAATCGTCGATCCAAGTTGCGTTCGGTGGGACTTTGCAGACAAATCGCTTGTCGTTCGAAT
>CAYONY010000140.1:4455-9162 GCA_964405415.1 uncultured Fimbriimonadaceae bacterium
TGTGAGAGCCCTCCTTCAGGAAACATCGCCTAAAATAAACCCAATGCGCCCGTCCGCCCGAATCGGCCTCCTCGCCGCTTGCGCGACCCCTCTCGTCGCCGCCGCCCTCGGGCTGGGCCAAGCCAAAAAGCCCGCCGACTTCGCTCACGATGTCCTCCCCATTCTCAAAGCCCGGTGCGTCAGCTGCCACGACCCCAAAGATCCCGCCGGCGGCCTCGACCTCACCACCCCCGCCGGCGCCAAAAAAGGCGGCGCGTCCGGACCCCTCATCGTCGCCGGCAAACCTGCCCAGTCTCTCCTCATCAAAATGCTCAAAGGGACCGCCGAGGGCAAACCCCAAATGCCCATGGGCTTCGCCCCCCTCACCGCCGAGGACCTCTCAAAAATCGAATCCTGGATCGCGTCCGGTGGCTCCTTCGAAGGGGAAGCCAAAAAACACTGGGCCTACGTGCCGCCTGCCCGCCCGCTTCTTCCCCAAGTGAAGAACGCCAAAGCCGTCCGCAACCCGATCGACGCGTTCGTCCTCGCCAAGCTCGAAAAGTCTGGCCTGAAGCTCAGCCCCGAAGCGCCCAAAAACGAACTCCTGCGCCGCGTCTCGCTCGACCTGATCGGCCTTCCCCCCACGCTTGCCGAACTCGATGCCTTCCTGAAAGACGGAGCCCCCGGAGCCTATGAGCGCGCCATCGACCGTCTGCTCGCCTCCCCCCATTACGGCGAACGTCAAACCCGCCTCTGGCTGGATCTCGCCCGCTACGCCGACACCAACGGCTTCGAAGCCGACTATTCCCGCGTCATGTGGAAATGGCGCGATTGGGTCATCGACGCCTACAACCGAAACCTCCCCTTCGACCGCTTCACGATCGAGCAGATCGCCGGCGACCTCCTCCCCAACCCCTCCCTCGAACAGCAGATCGCCACCGGCTTCCACCGCAACACCATGTTCAATTCGGAGGGCGGCGTCGATAAAGACGAGGCCTACTTCGAAGTCCTCGTCGACCGTGTCAACACCACCGGCACCGTCTGGCTCGGCCAGACCTTTTCCTGCGCCCGATGCCACGACCACAAATACGACCCCATCACCCAAAAGGACTTCTACCGCCTCTACGCCTTCTGGAACAACCTCGAAGCCAAATCGGAGGGCGACCACAATTTCGGGCAGGACAAGCTCTACGAGCCGACCATGGACGCCCCTACTCCCGCCCAGGCCGCCGAACTCAAAATCCTCAAAGCGCGACTCGACGAAGCGGAAACCGCCCTCAAAACCGCCACCGAGGAATCAAAGGCCGGCGTCGCCGCGTGGGTCGACGAGGCCAAAGCCCTCACGTGGACCGCGCCGGAGAACCCCGTGCTCAAAGCCGCCAGCGGCGTCCCGGTCAAAGCCGAAGCCGATGGCAGCTTCAATCCTCAAGGGACAATCCCCGCCCACGACACCTACACCTTTGAAGCGCGTTTGCCCGCCGGAACCTGGACCGGATTTCGATTGGAAGCTCTTCCCGATCCCGGAAACCCCAAAATGGGCCCCGGCCGCGCCGAGAGCGGCAACTTCATCCTCAGCCGCCTCGAAGTCGCCGCCGACGGGATCGAGCGCCCGGTCGCCGAATACGAAGCCAGCTACGTCCAAGAAGGCTATGGAACCACCGGATTCCATGACCAAAACGGCGATACCGGCTGGGCCACCTGGCCCCAGGCCGGCAAACGCCACGTCCTCGTGGGTGCGTTCAAATCTCCCGTCGCCGGTCCCGCTGCCATTTCGGTAAAGATGGTCATGAACTCGCCTACCTGGCCCACCCACGTGCTGGGACGGGTCCGCATCACCGCCACTCAGGCCCCCGACCCCGTTCGGTTCGCCTTCTCCGACGACGTCCAAACTGCCCTCGCCAAGAACGATGAAAAGACCCTCGCCGCCTTTGCCCTGAAAACCATCCCGGCGGTGCGCGCTGCCCGAGCCGAGCGGGACAAACGAAAAGCCGACCACGACGCGCTCAAGGGCCGGATCCCAACCGCCCTCGTTCTGAAAGAAAAGCCCGTCAACGGCAAGCCCCTCACCGCCCCGGTACGCCACCGCGGCGAGTTCCTGAGCCCTGGCGATTCAGTCGAAGCCGGGACTCCCGCCATCCTCAACGCTCTCCCGAAAGGCACCCGCGCCAACCGCTTGGCCCTCGCCCGCTGGCTGGTCTCCCCCGAAAACCCGCTCACTGCGCGGGTGCAGGTCAACCGCATGTGGGAGCAGTACTTCGGGCAAGGGCTGGTGGAAACCAGCGACAACTTCGGAACCCAAGGCTCCAAGCCCACCCATCCCGAGCTCCTCGATTGGCTTGCGACCGAATTCATACGGCTGAAGTGGGACATGAAGGCGATGCACCGCCTCATCGTCACCAGTGCCACCTACCGCCAGTCCTCGAACGCGTCGCCGAGCCTGCTGGCCAAAGATCCCAAGAACGAACTTTTGGCCCGGGGCCCCCGGTTTCGCCTCGATGCGGAGGCCATTCGCGATAACGCGCTCGCGGTCTCTGGCCTGCTCGATCGCAAGATCGGCGGGCCCAGCGTCTACCCGCATCAGCCGGACGGCATTTGGAACAGTCCATACAACGGCGAAAGGTGGAATACCAGTAAAGGGGGAGACCTCTACCGGCGGGGCCTGTACACCTTCTGGAAACGGACCTCCCCTTACCCCTCTTTCATGGCGTTCGACGCCGCCAGCCGCGAAGTGTGCACCGCCCGCCGCGAGCGCACGAACACGCCGCTCCAATCCCTGACCCTGCTGAACGATCCCGTCTTTCTCGAATCGGCCCGGGCCCTTGGCAAACGGATGCTCGCCCACGGCCGCCCCTCGCATGAACGTCCGGGAGACGCGCTTCAAGAGGGAAGGGTCGCGTTCGGCTTCCGGCTGTGTACCGCCCGATGGCCCACCGCCGCCGAAAATTCCCGTCTAACCAAGCTGGCGAACGCCGCCCGCGCGCGCTATCAAAAAGACCCCGAAGCCGCCAAAAAACTCGCCGGGGGCGTCGAAGAGGCGGTCTACACCCTCGTCGCCAACACGCTCTTGAACCTGGATGAGACGATTACGAAGGGTTAGGAGAATTGACGATTGACGATTGACGATCTTCCGGACTGCCAACTGCCAACTGCTAGCTGCTAACCGCCATCTGCCGGACTGCCAACTGCTAACTGCCAACCATGAAAGAAGACGACCCCCTCCAACTCCTCACCCGACGCGCCCTCTTCAAAGAGATGGGCTACGGCATCGGCGGCCTCGCCCTGGCCAACCTCCTCGCCGAATCCGCTAACGCCCAATCTTCCCGTCCGCCAACCGCCAACCGCCAACTGCAAACCTACCGCGATCCCCTCCTCCCCAAAGCTCCCCACTTCGCCCCCAAAGCCAAGCGGGTCATCTACCTTTTCATGGCGGGCGCCCCCAGCCAGGTCGACCTTTTCGACGAAAAGCCCTACCTGGTCAAGCACAACGGCGAATCCTGCCCCGAAGACGTCATCAAAGGCGAGCGTTTCGCCTTTATCCGCGGCGTGCCCAAGCTCCTCGGCTCGCCCCACAAGTTCGAATCATGCGGCCAATCGGGCCAACGCGTCAGCGAACTCCTCCCCCATTTCAAAACCATCGCCGACGACTGCGCGATTGTCCGCTCGATGCACACCGACCAGTTCAACCACGCCCCGGCCCAGCTCTTCATGAACACCGGGTTTCAAATCCCCGGCCGCCCCAGCCTCGGCTCCTGGCTCAGCTATGGGCTCGGCACCGATAATCGCGACCTCCCCGGCTTCGTCGTGCTCATCAGCGGGCAAAACAACCCCGATGGCGGCAAGGCCTGCTGGGGCAATGGCTTCCTTCCCAGCTATTTCCAAGGCGTCGAATTCCGCAGCAATGGCGAGCCCGTCCTCTTCGTCCGCGATCCCGATGGGGTCACCCGCGAGCTCCGTCGCGAAATGCTCGACGCCCTTCGCGAGCTCAATGAAATGAAGCTCAAAACCAGTTTCGACCCCGAAATCGAATCCCGCATCGCCCAATATGAGCTCGCCTACCGCATGCAGTCCAGCGTGCCAGACCTCACCGACCTCGCCAAAGAGACCGAGGAGACCCGCAAAGCCTATGGCGCCGATCCGAGCAAGGCCAGCTTCGCCAACAACTGCCTGCTCGCCCGGCGGCTCGTGGAAAAGGGCGTCCGCTTCGTCCAGCTCTACCACCGCGGGTGGGACCACCACGGCACCAGCGAATTCGAAGACATCAAAACCGGCCTCGGGCGGCTCTGCAAAGAGATCGACCAGCCCGCCGCCGCCCTCATCAAAGACCTCAAACAGCGCGGCCTGCTCGATGAGACGCTCGTGATCTGGAGCGGCGAATTCGGCCGGACCCCGATGAACGAAGCCCGCGGCGGCAGCCGGTTTATGGGGCGCGACCACCATCCGCGCGCCTATTCGCTCTGGATGGCGGGTGGCGGCATCAAGCCGGGCACGACCCTCGGCAAGACCGACGACCTGGGCTACAACGTGGTCGAAGACCATGTCCACGTGCACGATCTGAATGCGACGATCCTGCACCTGATGGGGATGGACCACACCCGCCTCACCTACAAATATCTGGGCCGCCAATTCCGCCTGACCGACGTGCATGGAAACGTGGTGGAGAAACTCTTGGCTTAGCGGTGCGTCCCAAGGGGGAAGCGGTTCGTCCATACGGAATTAGAATTCGGAGGG
>CAYONY010000141.1:0-9055 GCA_964405415.1 uncultured Fimbriimonadaceae bacterium
ATAGCGCATCCCGCTTACCGCCGCGTTGAGCAGCATCGCCACCGCCAGCCCGGTCATGATGTTCAACGGCACGCCGATTCCCGCAAGATAGAGCACGTTGGAAAAAGCCTTGACCACGTTCTTTTGGTCGCCGCCCGCCACTTCCGCATAGTTGTTGAAGCCCACCCATCGCGCGTCGTTCAGCACGTCATAGCGCGTGAAGCTGAAAAAGAGGGAAGCCAGCATGGGCCCCGCCAAAAAGACCAAAAACCCGATCACCCAAGGGGAAACAAAGATATAGGCCCAACGAGCTTCATGGCGGGAAAGCGCGCCGAGTCGCTTTCGGCGATAGAGCACGATGAGGACGATGGCCCCGAGCCCAGCGCCGAGAAAGGCGGCCTGCAGGGGCGTCGCTAAATTGATCACCGGGTATTGGCTGGCGTTGAAGAAGGCATCGAGGTCGCGCTGGACCTTCTCCTGACCCTCTCGAAGCGACCGGGCCACCGAATATTTGCCAAAACAGGCCATCTCCATGGCGCGCACGTGTTCATCCCACAAGAGCTGCCCCACAAACGTGGCGGGGCGAATCCGGCTCACCGGCATGAGGTCGATGTGTTGGCGCAGCGCGTCGGCAAACTTTGGATCGCTTGGTTTCAGCTCGCGAAAGGCCCGCTCGTTGGCCTCCATGCTGCCGCTTTGTTTGGGGATGAACTCGCGCCCGCGGCTCTTCGACCACGCGGCCTGGGCTCGATTTTCGATCATCCGGCCCTCGGTGCTGGTGGCAAACTTGATCCATCGCCAGCCGGCTTCCGGGTTGCGCGAGCCTCGCGGGATCGCCCAGGAGAAGCCGCCGGTCCACGAGATGTACGGCTCCTTCTCATCTTTGAACCGTCCCCGTCGGGCCAAGCGGTCATCGGGAACCGGAGGCGGCGCGGTCTTGAACTCCAGATTCGGGCCGTAACGCGAAATGTTGTTCAGGATCCAATCGCCATCGATCTTCATCGCGACTTTGCCGATGATGAACGGATCGTTCTCGTTGGAAAGGAAGCTGGTTTCGAAGGCCTTGGCCTTTTCGTAGCCCCCGATTTGGTCGTAACCCTGCAGGATGAATCGAAGCGCCTCTTGCGATTCCGGGGTGTCCAGCGTGCAGGTTCGTCCATCGGAAGACATGAAGCTCGCGTTGTTTTGGAACGCGTACATGTACAGCCAGGAGTTGCCGTAATTGGGCATGAACCCGGCTTGTTTGATCGTGCCATCGGCTCGAGGGACGGTCAGGACTTTGCCGTACTTGAGAAGCTCGCTCCAGGTTCGAGGGGGCCGATTCGGATCGAGCCCGGCCCTTCGAAGGGCATCGGCGTTCTCGCGAAAGATCTTTGTGTTGTAGTAAAGGACGCGGTTGTCGGCTCCGGTGGGGATCGCGTAAACCCTGCCCTGCCAGCAAGCTTCGTCCCATACCGCCGGATAGTACTGCTCTTTCCGGGGGCAAAGCGGATCGGCTTTGTCCCGCTCGATGTAGGGCGCCAACTCCAGAAACGCCCCCTTGCTGGCGAAGTCGGAAGCGGTGAAGCGGTCTTGGTGGATGGCGTCCGGCGAGACGTTGCCCGCCACGCTGGTCATGAGCTTTTGCGGGTTCATTCGCCCCGCCCCCATACTGATCATGCGCACGCGAAGGTCGGGGTTGAGCCGTTCGAATTCGCGCACTTGGGCTTCAAGACCCTTGGACTCGGGTCCGTAGCCAAGACCCCAAATGATCACATCGGTGCGCTTGGGCCCGGGTTCTTTGGGTTCGTCCTCGGCGCATCCCCACGCATTCGCGGCCAAAGCGGCCAGCAGCGTCGCGCGGAGAAGATCCCGTCGCTTCATCGAGGCTTCATTCTACTGGCATTTTCGCGCGGAGGGAACCCGGGGCGGAACCGGCGGTATCCTAATTTGAATGAACGGCGGCCATGTCCTTGCGCTCCATCTCAAGCCCGAAGCGGGCGGCGTCATTCCGGTCGAGCAACTCGACGCCGTGACGGACGTTGGATTTGTCGGCGACAAGTGCTGCGGCCGAAAGTCGCGACAAGTCTTGTTTTTGAGCCAGGAAACGCTTGACGAGTTCGGCTACGCTCCGGGCCAGCTTCGGGAGCAGATCACGGTGGGGCTTCCCGGGCTTCAGCAACTGGCGCCGGGAACACGGCTACGCGCGGGCAGCGCCGTCTTCACGATCTCCGGAGACTGCGCGCCGTGCGGCGGCATGGCGCGCGCCTTGGGCGAGAACGAAGACGAGTTTAAGGCCCGTCTGGCGGGCAAGCGAGGCATGTTGGCCACGGTTTTTGAAGGCGGCGAAGTCCGGATTGGCGACGATGTGACGGTGGTGGATGGATAGCGGACCGCGTAAGCCGGATTGGCTGGGCGGCGTGGTGGGCATCCTCACCTTTCTCGTCGGCGTCGGGCTCTTGCTGCTCACCTTTCAGCGGGCCTACGACCTATTCTCTATTGAGCCCGCCAAAGCCCTGAATTTGAAGCCCAACGCGACCGCCGACCTGGCGAAGACCGGCGAATCCTTCGCCGGAATCTTGGGCCGAATTCTCGTGCTCCTCGTGATGTCGGCGGTGGGCTCGGTAATTGCCAATCGCGGGATCAAACTTTACGCCGAGAGCCGGGTGGCCCACCCGACGCCTCCGGCCGGGCCCAAAGAAACCGGGCTCCCTCAGCCACGCACCGAACCCTGAGCCCTAACGGCAGGTGCTATAACCAAAGGCATGCCGGAACGCCTTTGGGCGCCTTGGCGGCTTGAGTACATCGAGCGGGCCTCCAAAACCTCTCCCTCGGGGTGCCTGTTTGTGGAGCTTCCGAAGCAGGCGGACGACCGCCGGAACTTGATCCTGCACCGCGGCGAATCCGCATTTGTCATGCTCAACGCCTTTCCCTACACGAACGGCCATCTCATGGTCGCGCCGTATCGGCATGCCGCCGACATGTCGGCGCTCGACGATTCGGAGTTGCTGGAGATCAATCAGCTCGTCGCGGCAAGCCTCCGGTGGATCCAGTCGGCTTATCATCCCGATGGCTTCAACATTGGAGTGAACCTGGGTTCGGCGGCGGGAGCCGGGATCCCCGACCACATCCATTGGCATATTGTGCCGAGATGGGGCGGCGATACGAATTTTATGACCACGGTCGGCGAGGTGCGCGTGCTGCCTCAAAGCCTTGAGGAGAGCTACGACCGACTGCGGTCCGCGCGCGACCGGGATGGCTCTGGATGAACCGCGTCCTGAAATGGACGCTGATCATTTTTGCCCTTGGGGGCGGGTTTGCCGGCGTGGCGATGGCCCTGGCCGCCCTTTTTCAAGCCAATATGGCTTCGGGAGACCGGCTGATCTACGTTTTGCTCTTCTTCATGAACCTTGCCGGTGTTGGCGTCGGCATCCTCCTTGTCGAGCGGGAAGAAGCAGGGCTTATGGCCGCTGCCGTGTACTTTGGCCTCCAAACGCCCTATCTCGCCTCGTTTCCGGCCACCTTCAAGTTCATGACCGGCATGGGGGCCTGGGTCTACTTGGGGCCGACGCAATTGCGTTTCGAGTGGCGATTGGGCACCGTCTCACTGGTGACCTATATGCGGGAGCCGCCGCCAAAGGCCCTCGGTGTCGGCCTGAACTTGGTCGGTCTGGTTCTCTTGATTCTTGCGCTGCGCGCTTGGTTCAAACACCAAGATGCGCGTCGCGCCGCCCTTCGAGCTGGAGCGGAATATGGCGGATCTTGAAGCCATCCGTGCGAAACGCAACGCGATCGAAAACGAATTGAAACGTCTGGGCTGGTGGCAGGCGGAACGTCCGGCCGAGGATGCGTTTCAAAACATGGTGCCATTTGGGATGGCAACCTTGGCGTTTTCCCAGTGGCTCCAATTCGTCCTGATCGAACGGGTAGATGTCCTCTTGGCGGGCGATGGGGATTGGCCGTCGAGCAGCGCGGTCGGCGTCCATGCGGTTCGCGAGTACGATGGACTCGATGAGGCCGGCCCCCTTGTGGACCTGCTTTGCGAGTGGGACGCTTTGTTTGAGTGAACTGCCACGATGGAAAAGCGCAATTTTCAGACCTTGCTGGCCCAGATCGACGACCATTGGAACCCCCGTGTCGTGGCCGAATTGAACGGCCAATACGTCAAGCTGGTCAAGTTCCAAGGCGAATTCGTCTGGCACGCCCATGCCGAGGAGGACGAGATGTTTTTCGTCCTTGAGGGCGAGTTCCGAATGGAGCTGCGCGATCGGACGATCGAGCTTGGCCCCGGCGATTTTATCGTGATTCCTCGCGGCGTCGAGCATCGGCCGGTCGCCGAGCGCGAAGCGAGCGTGGCGCTTTTCGAGCCGAAATCGGTTGTCAATACCGGCGAGGTTCAGGATGCTCTGACCCGGACCGACTTGGAGCGGCTGTAATGGCAGACCTCGTCCGCCTCATGGAGATTCGGGAAGCGGCGTTGGCTTGCGCGGCGTGCGGATTGAGCGCGCGTCGCCGGAACGTCGTGTTTGGAGAGGGGAACCCCGAGTCTCCCCTCGTGCTTGTTGGCGAAGGTCCGGGAGATCAGGAGGATGCGACCGGGCGGCCCTTTGTGGGGCGTGCCGGCCAGCTCCTCGAGCGGGCCTTGCAGGACAACGGCCTCTCACGGGATCAGGTGTACATCTGCAATGTCGTCAAGTGCCGAGCCTGCGATTGGTCAACCGGCAAACCGGTGAACCGGCCGCCCGCCGAAGACGAATTGGCGGCCTGCCGCCCTTGGCTGGACGCGCAGCTTGGAGCGATCGCACCCAAGGTCGTTCTCTGCATCGGCTCACCCTCGGCCAAGTCGTTGATCAAGAAGGACTTCCGGATCACCCTCGAACGAGGACGCTATTTTCCCTGCACCTACGCAAAGACCGCGATCGCCACGCTCCATCCTGCCTACATTCTCCGAAACCAATCGGCGAACTCAGATGGGGGCTATGGGCTGCTGGTGGCCGATCTTGCCAGAGCCTGGACCGCGGCGCAAAAACTAGTCGTCGGCAAACCGACGTAAAGCGACGATTCCTCCAAACGGGAAGTGGGCTTGGCGCCTCAAGAGAGCCTCTTCTGAGGGGCCAGAAACGACACTAATCGGCAAACAGGACCGGGGTGCCGCCGGTATGCCAAAAGAGGACGCGCCCGGCGATTTCTCCCGATCGTGCCAAATCAAGCAGGGCGGCAAATGCCTTGGCCGAATACACCGGATCGAGGAAAATCCCTTCGGTCCGAGCGAGTTCAGCATTCGCCGCGGTTCCCGCTGCGCTGGGCACGCCGTAGCCTTCGCCATACCATTCCATCCGAAGGTCAAAGTCCTGGGGAGCCATCGCTTTGGCCTGGCCGGTGAGGGCATCGAGCCCTCGACCATGGTCCGCCAGGTCATCGCAGAGCTCAAAGTCGGGATCGGGATCGGCGCTGATCCCGATGACGCGGGTCGAAGTGCCGTGGAAGTGCCATCCGAGGCCGCCGTGGGTGCTGCCGCTGCTGCTGGGCGCCACCAGAAAGTCGAATGCCGGGGCTTGGGCTTCGACTTCTTGGCCCGCAAGCACGAACGAGTACGCGCCAAGGACGCTCGACCCGCCGATCGGCATCACGTACGTCTTCAGTCCCTTGGCCTCGTAGCTTTCGGCAACCGACTTTTGGAAAGCGTACAGCGTCTGCCAATCGCCATCTTCGGTCTTGTGAAGGTCCACCCCGAGCATCTCATCGATCCGGATGTTCGCATTGCGCGCCCCCACCGCCGCCGCTTCCGGCTTGCCGGCCGCCGCGTAGTAAGGGCGATCCATCAGAGCCGCCGCACACTTGATCCCGTACATGGCGCAGGCCGCGCCGAGCTGGCGGACAAAGTTGGATTGCGCGGCGCCGCATGCCACAACCACATCGGCCCTTTGGGCGAGGATCTCCGCCATGAGAAACTCAAGCTTGCGGCCCTTGTTTCCGCCTAACGCAAAGCCGGTCAAATCGTCGCGTTTGATCCAAAGGTCGAGTCCGAGCTGCTCGGACATTCGGTCGAGACGGTGAAGGGGCGTAGGCAACAAGGCAAGGGGGATCCGAGCGGGCTCCGTCACGCGATGAGGTTACCGCTCCCCGGTATTGTGAAAATGTGCACCCCGCCCAACTGTCCTGCTTTGCCTGTGGAAAGACCTTTAGGCCCGACCAATTGATCGGCCTATGCGAGTGTGGCAAGCCCCTCCGCGTCGACTTGTCCTTGGACGGACTCGCTCGCAGTACGGTCGAGGGCCGAACGATGGCCGAGATGGGCTCGGTCCTCCCCCTTGAGCCGGGCTTTTCTTATCGAACGTTAGGTGAAGGCGGCACGCCGCTGCTTTCCGCCGAGCGGCTGGCGCCTGGATTGTGGGTGAAGGACGAAGGGGTGAACCCGACCGGGTCATTTAAGGCGCGGGGCATGGCGATGGCCGTTTATATGGCGGCGCGTTTCGGAGTGGAAAAGCTGGCGGTGCCCAGCGCGGGCAATGCGGGCGGCGCCCTGGCGGCCTATGCGGCACTCTACGGAATTGAAGCCCACGTCTTCATGCCGATGGACGTGCCGATGGCAAACCGACTGGAGTGCGAACTGTACGGGGCGAAAGTGACGTTGGTCGATGGGCTGATCACCGACTGCGCGAAAAGGGTCATGGAAGGCAAGTCGCGTGAAGGCTGGTTCGACGTTTCGACCCTGAAAGAGCCTTATCGCATCGAGGGCAAGAAAACAATGGGCTATGAGATCGTGGCTCAGTTGGGCTGGAAAATGCCGGACGTCGTGCTCTATCCGACGGGAGGGGGCACCGGCATGATCGGCATGGCCAAAGCGTTCGACGAAATGGAGCGCCTTGGCTGGGTGGACGCGAAACGGCCGCGCATGATCTCGGTTCAAGCCGAGGGCTGTGCCCCGATCGTCCGTCAATGGCGGGATCGAATTGCAGCGCCGTCGATGGAGGCCAAGGAAAGCAGCAAGCTGCAATCGGCCCCAACCGGCCATCCCTTCCTCAAAAGCGCCAAAGAAGAGACCCCGCACACGGTGGCGGCCGGCTTGCGCGTCCCGCGCGCATTGGGCGATTTCATCATCCTGGACATCCTCGAGCGTACCGGCGGGGACGCCATCGCGGTCTCGGATGCGGCGTTGAGCGAGGGCGCAAGGCGACTCTCTCGAGCGACCGGCATCAATGTCTGCCCCGAAGGGGGCGCTTGCCTGGCGGCTTTTGAACGGCTTCGTTCGGAAGGCGCCATTCAGGAGAGCGAGACGGTCGTGCTCTTCAATACGGGAACCGGCCTGAAGTACGCCGAAGCCTTTGCCGCCTTTCCAGACCGCTAGGACTCGACGGGACTTTGAAGATATGCCTTGTTTTTCGGGGTAAACCCGCCGCATGGTCGCGCTTCTGACTTCTCTCCTCGCTTTGGCCCCCGTTCAGGGCCAAGAAATGCGCTTGATGCGGTTTCCCACCGTCCAGGGTGACAAGATTGCCTTTACTTACGGCTCGGACCTCTGGCTTGCCAACCGCAGCGGCGGCTTTGCCCGAAGGCTCACCTCGCACGCGGGCGACGAAATCCGCGCGAAGTTTTCCCCAGACGGCAAATGGATCGCCTTTACCGGCCAATACGACGGCACCAACGAGCTTTACGTGGTGTCCGCGGATGGCGGCGAGCCCCGACGCCTGACCTACATGCCCGGCAACGAATTCGTGCTGAGTTGGACGCCCGAGGGCAAGATCGCCTTCAACAGTGGTTATGGCAATCCGGTCCCTTTCACCGCGATGCTTTATACGATCTCGCCTGAGGGCGGCACGCCCCAACCGATGCCGGTGGGCGAGATTCAGCAAGGCTCGTTTTCGCCCGATGGCCGAGCGATCGCGTTCAACCGCCGCAATAGCTACCAATACAACTGGCGGCGCTACCGAGGCGGCGTGCAGGGCCAAGTTTCGCTCTACGATTTCAACTCGGGAAGTTATTCCGAGCTGCCTTCGGGCCGCGAGAATTCCTGGTTCCCGATGTGGGTCGGCAACGGGATTTTCTACATCAGCGACCGCAACCAGGGCACCGTAAACCTCTACCGGCACGATCTGGGTACGAAGCGCGACACGCAACTGACGCGGTTTGCCGATGGCGATATCAAATGGCCCAGCACAGACGGCAAATCTATCGTCTGGGAACGCGACGGCTATCTGGAGCTTTGGGACATTGCCGCCGGGAAAGAGGTGCGGCTCAGCCCGATGATCCGCTCCGACATGGTGGCGGCGCGACCGCGTTTGATGCGGCTCAACAACCAAATCACCAGCCTCGATATCTCGCCTTCCGGCGCTCGCGTGGTGGTTGAGGCGCGCGGCGAGCTTTTTTCGGTTCCGGCCAAGACGGGTGACACGCGTAATTTGACGCAATCTTCCGGCGACCGCGACCGGTTCCCGGCTTGGTCGCCCGATGGCAAGACGATCGCCTTCGTAAGCGACCGCAGTGGCGAAAAGCAGATCTACGTTCAGCCTCAGATGGGCGGCGCGGCGGAAGCACTGACCTCGACGCCCGGCTTGAATCCCGCCGGCCTGGCCTGGTCGCCCGATTCCAAGCTCATCGCATTCGTGACTCGCGACTACAAGCTCTATGTGCTCGACGTCGCTTCGAAGAAGCTCACTACCGCGGTGACGAACAAATTCGGCGGCTTCGTCAATTTCGACTGGTCGCCGGATAGCCGCTGGATCGCCTTCTCAGACTCGGCCGACAACCAAAACAGCCGAGTCGGCATCTACGACGTCGGGGCCAACAAGTCGACGATTGTCACCGATGGTTATTACAACGACACCCAAGTCGCTTTCGACCAATCCGGGAAATACCTCTACATCACCTCGGATCGAACGTTTAGCCCAACTTTTGGGCTGTTTGAGTTCAGCTTGAAGGTCGAGGATTCGACCCGGCTCTACGTGCTGCCGCTTACCAAAGACCTCACGAACCCCCTCATCCCTTCAAACGACGAGGAAGGGGCCGCCCCGGCGGGCGGCGGAGCCCCGGGAGCCGGCGGCGGACCTAAGCCGGTCGCGATCGATTTCGACGGCTTGGCTTCGCGGGCCATCGTACT